>JAPUDW010000180.1 GCA_027492915.1 Bacteroidota bacterium
CTTGCTCATCATGGCTGAGTGAACGAATGGTGAGTTGGTCGGATACTGCTAAAACCTGCTGAAACGCAGTCGATGATAAAGCGAGGTCAGCGGCGATGGTATCGGACGATGGCAGCGTGGATTGCAGCAGTTCGGCATCAGCGCTGTATAGGGCAATCTCTGCAATACCATCCGCTTTCAGATCTGCCAGTAAATTGTCAATCGCACGACCAACTAACACGAGGCCGATGCGCTGATTATTGTCGACCAAGGGCACAGCCGTATAGAGCATTAAACCCTGCGGTGTGCGCAGCAATCCGGCGGTTCCGGTCGCATTTTCATCCAGTACCGTCCGCACGACCGATTGCACATGCAGGTCGGTACCTGTACTCACCGAATAGGCGACCTGAGTTCCCTGTTCGACCCGCAAAACACCTGCGACTTCGATGCCCTGTTCATCGGTCACAATGATGCTGTCTAGATTGGCGAGGCGGGCAGAACCTTCCAAAATAGGTTGGAGTTCAACTGCCGAATGTGCCAGTACAAGCTGCGTCACGCCGCGTGTAAAGGCAACGCGCTGCGCTTCGAGGAGGCTTTGTTCATACAGATCATTGGCGCGTTTGCGTACGGCCTCACCCACCTGCACCAGAAAATTCGTTTGTGGTATATTCGCTGCCGCAGTTAAGTTTTTACCCAGTACAAACGCACCAATCATGACGATGATGACAAGCGTAACCAATACGGGCAGCAGCAAGCGCCAACGCAGCGAGATAAAGCGAGGCGGTAATGAGCCAGCCGTCATAAGTACTCCTCAAGCAAAAAAATATAGCTATGCAAACTTCATTATATGCCGGTTCATATTTTAGGGAATCAAACTTAGGTCGCTGGTACAGAGTTGTTATATGCCTTTAGCATGAACGAAAGCCGCGTGCTTCAAAAGTCAGTGGGTCGAGTGTGACATCGTTAATTCGGGTTTCATAATGAACATGCGGGCCACTGCTGTTGCCTGTGTTACCGCTGTAAGCAATCACAGCGCCTTTACTCACAAAATCCCCTTTCTTTACATTGAAAGATGAGTTATGGGCATAGTAAGTAATAAAGTGACCACTGTGAACAACAACCAGATTCCCGTAACCATAGACTGTCCAGTCCGCCCAATCGATATAGCCGCTGTGGGTGGCAAGAACGCGGGTTCCGGGTGGGGCAGAAAGGTCAATACCATTGTGACCGATAAAATAGCGTTGGGTTAGCAAACCGCTGATCGGTAATCCAGATGGTGCGCATTCCGTGCCTGGTTCCACGGTTGGTACTGGTATAGTTGGGACAATTATCTCGGCTGTGGGGGCTTTAACTGTTGCATATGATAATGCCGTAGCGACCAACTCGCTGGTTGCGATTACAGCTTGGGTCAGGATCGGAGTTCGAGTGGGCTGAAACACGGGAATGAGAGTCGTAGTCGGCGGCATTGATGGCGTTGGTGTCACCACACTGAAACGTGAATTGCCAGATTGTGGTAGATAGGCACCAACCGGAACAATTCCCTCCCCTAACACCTGTAACGGAACAATTCCATCATTGAGCTGCCCATATTGTAGATAGGGAATAATGGCGGGATCAACCTGCGCAAATGGCGAAATCGGAGTCCAGTCGAGCGTGGGCAATGTTGGTAACGGCGCGAGGCCAACCTGACGCACCGAATCCGGCTGGCTTCCAAGGTTAATCGCGGCATAAGCCAACACAAATATAACGCCAACTGCAGCACTAACAGCCAGCCAGCGTTTATAACGGTTAACACGGGATTCAGGGTGCATAAGATGGATTGTACAGCAAGTCGTGAAAGCGTGTGAACAAGCTTATGTTAACAAAGTAGGTGAAGCTTTTACCTGCATTTAGCCTAACCTTATCAAAGTGTGAATGTGACTATGAGACAGTAGTCCTAACGAGTAAAAGATAAGAGAAGCTGCGCGGCAGCTTGAGCTAAAAAAGGTTTAATAAATGAACAGCGAACATGTATTGACCGGACGCGCTGACATACACATGCACACCAATCTCAGTGACGGTATCCCCACCGCACAGCAAGTGCTAGACAACGTGGCGAAACGCGGGCATTTGGACGTAATCGCCATCACCGACCACGACCGTTTGGAAGCGAGTTTGTGGGCGTACAGCCAACGTTCGCGCTACCCATTCGACATCATTCCGGGGGTGGAAGTCACAGCGCATAAAGCGCATGTACTAGGACTGTGGGTTACCCAACCAATCCCCAAGAATCTTTCAATCCCCGAAACTGTATCAGCCATCCATGAACAAGGTGGCGTGGCAATTCTTGCACACCCCGGCGAGTTTCTCATCGGCGGCGATCAGGTATTGCGATACCTGCGCAACCCATCAGTGTTATTAGAATGGGGATTAGATGGTGTCGAGGTCTTTAACGCCGGTACCATGACCCCCGGTAATAACATTCTAGCGCAGCGGATCGTGCGTGGGCTAAACATACCACTTGTGGGTAACAGCGATGCACACACCTTAAATGCGATTGGTCGAGGACACACCCACTTTAGCGGGTGTAATGCAGCCGACTTCCGCCGCGCTTTGGCAGCAGGTGAAACCGCCGCGGAGGGCGTGCGATGGCAAATAACCGACTACTTGAAGCTCTCAATCAAATCCATCCCGATCAAGCGGAACAAATCTACGCTTCCGAATTCGCTTTCGACTTACCCGACCGCGTAACAAACCATTCGGATATCAAACGGGTCGCCATTTTTGCCGAGTCCTTTTTACCGAAAGTTGATGGTGTCTCCAAAACAGCCTACTTGACGACGCGCTACTTACAAGCAACAGGCCGCGAAGTCCTCGTTTTCGCCCCCGACATCGCCCCTAGCCACGTCGGCCCATCGAAGGTCATCCCCATGCCGAGCATCGGTGTGCGTGTCGCGCCAGAAACGCGCATCGCCCTGCCCAACCTGCTCATTAACCGCCATCTGGATGCCTTTCAGCCTGACCTCGTTCACCTGTTCAGCCCTGCACTGTTGTCGGTCAGTGGCATGTTGGCCGGACGGCGGCGGCAAATTCCGGTGATCGCCAATTACCAGACCGATATACCAACCTACGCCAACCATTATGGCTTATCCCTATTCGCCCATCTCAGCCGTGATTGGCTGCGCTTCATCCACAACCGTTCGCATCTCACACTGGTTCCCTCGAATTACACATTGGCGCAGCTTCAAAAGGCCGGTTATAAACGGCTCAAGCGCTGGGGACGTGGGGTGAATACAACACACTTTAGCCCTGAACACCGCAGCAGCGAATGGCGCGACCGATTGCTGAATGGGCGTGACCCAAAGTCGCTGGTAGTGATTTACGTGGGGCGGCTGGCAAATGAAAAGCGGATTGACCTGCTTCTCGACGCTGCCCGAACCCCCGGTATCGCCCTGACAATCATCGGTGACGGGGCACGGCGCGATGAGCTAGAGACTCTATTCGCAGGAACAGGTACGCATTTCATGGGGTATCTATTCGGTGAAGCACTGGCACATGCCTATGCCAGCGCCGACCTATTCATGTTCCCCAGCCCATCCGAAACATTCGGTCAAGTCGTACAAGAAGCGATGGCTTCTGGCTTGCCAGCAGTCGTTATTAATCAGGGCGGCGTGGTTGATTTGGTAGAAGAAGGCGAAACAGGGTACATTTGCCCTCCAGAAGCAGCAGCTTTTGCGGCGGCGGCACGGCGGCTGCGTGATAATCCAGAACAACGTGCAAAAATGGCGGATCAAGCGCGGCGTTATGCCGAGGCGCACCCGTGGAGCACAATCATGGCGCAGCTTGAAACATACTACGCCGAGGCCTATACCGTCAACAAACGGGTATTGAAACGACAGCGTTTTATCACCGTGCGAAACCCATCGTGAGGACAGATTCTATGAAGTGGCAGCGCGCACTTATATTGACAACAATCTTGCTACTAAGTGTTGGTACAGCGACTGCGCAAGAAGCGCCGCCATCGATACCGCTGTTTCTAGCAGCCGTTGGCGCACAAAGTAACTCATGGTCGATTGTCATGCTCGATCCCGCAGTGAAAGGCTCGCAGTACCTAACCGATGATACTTACGACGAAATCGCGCCAATTGCCTCGGCTGATGGACGCTATGTGATATTTCTACGTGGCGATTTTAACGTCGAAGATTCCTTCACATATTACATCCTTGACCGCGCCTGTTTGCCAGACTGCCAACCACAGGCACTACCAGCCGAGGTCAATGAAATGCAAGATTTGCGCTGGTCGCCGGTCGGACATCAGCTTGTGGCATGGGGGAAAGATAATGCGGTTTGGTTGATTGATATTCCATCCAATACGGTGAAGCAAATCATTGGCGGCAAATGGAACGCAAAACCTGCATGGTCGCCGGATGGTGCTGCGATTGTGGTAAGTTCAGATGTAGTGCCGGAAGGCGATATGCTTTCCGATGACATCCAAATTTTTCCCGCTCAACCGGGGCAGACTGACAGTGACCGCATCAACCTGACCTACAGCGGCTTATTCGTCGAAGAAGTTGACCCGCATATCTCGCCGGATGGCCGTTATATTGCCTACCGAACTCGTATGTTAGTGCCAGATACGAGTGATACATTTTCGGGCAGCCCATTTGGTTTGCTCACTCTTGATTCTACCTGTATCGCACAAGTTTCAACATGCCTGCAAACGCGCGTTTTGCGCAGCAACGCCGGTCAGGAAGTGCAAAAGTTCGCGTGGAGTCCCGATGGCCGTTTCATTGCTTACCTAACGGGGAACGAATCCGAAGGTGATTCAGTCGGCGACTTATGGGTCGTAAGTGTTGAAACAGGGCTGGTAACCCAATTGACCAAAGATAACACCAGCGGTAACTTTACGTGGTCGCCGGATAGTTCAACCATCGCCTATGAACATGTTGTTGACGGCATATTTGATGTGTTTTTAGTGTTTTTAGATGGACGGCGTGAAACTGGCGTGATCTTAAATGAATTTCGGGGCAGCGCTACCCCTTACTGGGCATATCAATAAATTTTAAGAAAACGGGAAAGATTATAATGATGGACAATCAGAAAACCTTGGCACTCGTCGCTCACGATGGCAAAAAAGCTGACATGGTTGCGTTCGCGCTGTCGAATAAAGAAGTTCTGCAAAAGTATGAGTTAGTCGCCACAAAAACCACCGGACAACTGCTCAAAGACAAATGTGGATTAGAAGTGCGGCAGATGCTTTCCGGCCCATTAGGCGGCGATGCTCAGATCGCGGGGCAAGTTGCCGAAGGCAAAATTGAAGCGGTGTTCTTCTTCGTTGACCCGCTGACCGCCAACCCCCATGACCCGGACATTCAAGGTTTGCTGCGTATTTGCAACGTACATAACGTGCCGCTTGCCACGAACGCAGCAACCGCAAAGTACATTATTTCGACACAGGCGTTATAGGCTCAGTCATTGTTCGGTAACAGCGCTTTCGAGCAGCGTAATTTCGTGCGTGTCGCAGTCAATTTCGGTCAAAATGCCGTAGGGAAGCACCAACATGGGATCAGTGTGACCAAAATCCATGTTGGTGATAATCGGCAAGTTAATTAAACCTTCTTCGTCCACCACAACGTCGAGCAGCGCTTTATCATACTCAGGGAAGTTCTCTGGTGGGATATTACCGCCCGGACGACCGACCAGCATACCCGAAAGACGCTTTAAAACGCCCATCGCTGCCAACGAACGTAACATACGTTTTACCTGTTCCGGTGAGGGCGCTTCTTCAGATGTTTCGATAAATAGAATCGCGTCCTGCCAATCCGCAGTCGACGGGAAATAATCCGTACCGCGCAGCCAATCTATCACCTCTAAACAGCCGCCGATCAATCGCCCGCGATGAATACCCTGTCCTTGCAGCCAATTCCAACCCGTCGTGGACTTAAGCTGACGTTTCCGCGACTGGTTATTCGAGTCTCCCCAATCCAGCATTTCGACTGTCCACCCGTCCATATTCGGCTGAAGTTGACCGATTGATACCGCCGAAAAAAGCGTTCGACGCACCGACTCTGCCATATAGGGGAATATGCCACCATTTTCAGCAAAACCGGCCATAAATGACGGCCCGTAGAATGAAGTTAAACCCGACTTCCAACACGCAAAATGCGTAACCGTCATATCTGAATAACCCATAAATATCTTGGGATGAGTACGAATAATGTCGAGATCAAGATACGGCAAAATCCGAATCGAGTCATCACCACCGATCATCGAAATAATAGCTTTAATCGTCGGGTCAGCAAAGGCTTGCATGAAATCATCCGCTCGTGCTTGTGGGTTGCGGCTAATCCATTTGGGGTCACGTAGCGCATGGGGTGTCTCGACAACCGTCACGCCGAACATATCCTGTAATTGGCGCTTACCTGCTTGATAGCGATGCGGCAGTAAACCCGCCCCACCCCACGACAGGGTTATCGCAGCAACTTTATCACCAGTGTTTAGTTTGAAGGGTTTTAACATGGGGAAACTCAGTTGTATGATGCTGTTTTAAGAACATCATACAACTGAAGGAAAAATGGAGCGAGGCTAAACCTTTAGCAAAGACAGATCAAATTCTCGAATGGCTTCCTGAAGCATGTCCGTTCCAGTCACCGATGTATCCGGCGACATGACAACCGCCAAGTCTGCCGGTAAACGGTCATTCATATCACGTCCGGTGGCTTCCTGCGCCAATGACAACGCGGTCGCTGCGCAGGCGATAGCATAGCGTGGTTGGCGACCATCCAACTTGTTGTCGGTAAACGTGTAGCTGTTATACATACGCTGGGTAAGACGCTGGGCTTGAAACAACGTTTTAAGCTGCTGGCGCTGTTTTTCTTTCATCTTGGGTAAATGTTCAGCGATGAATGCATCAGCGGTTTGGTCAGCAAAAATCGCGGGCAGATATTGATCACGCAAGATGTAAGGATCAACATCATGGGGCGTAATCAGGTCTTCATAGGCGCGGTCAAGGTCACTTGCGGCATTATCCAGCGCACGGCGCAGCGCACCTTTCCAAGTCGTGTTTTTGTAGGCATCTGCCGACCCCATAAACCATTGGGTGAGGCCGGGTTCATCCCCCCAACTGCTGCGTTCGACAATTTGAACGCTGCGAATCGGCTTGGTGTTCAAAAACACTTGGTCAAGCGAAGTCAATTCATATCCAGCTTTCATCGCTTCATGTTGAACCAGCCAATAGAGGAACTGATCCTCACCGGCAAAGTGGTGACCAAACGTTTCACCCGCAGTCGCTAGCAGCAGCAGCGAACCAACCCACTTCCGCGCAGGTCCAAGCGCGTTGTGCGCCCAATGCCCTGCCCCACCAAGGCTGTGTACTTTAAAAGAGAGTTCGGTCGACAGGTCATCATGACGGGCAAAAACCGCTATGCTTTTACCGTTCGGTAGTTCAACACGGAAAGGTCCCGCACCTTCATGAGGCTGCAAGCCAACAATTTGTTTGGCAGTCAACAACGTGTAGCCGACACCAGCGTCAACTAAGAACTGAAGTGTTTCGGTATCCACTGCCATTTCCGGCAGCCAGAATCCATAAGGTTTGCGCCCGAAGTGGCGTTCGAAAGCCGCAATACCCCACGCAATTTGGGTACGTTTATCGCGTTTACGGGATAAGGGGAGAATGACATGATTATGGGCAGTAGCCAGTGCGCTGCCGGCGGGCGGGTGTGCGGCTACTGCCTGCTGGTCACCTTCGATAAATTTGCGGTACGTTTCAGGGGCGTTTTGCTCTAGCCATTTCATCAAGCCTTCACTAACGCTGAAACTCATATGATTGAAGTTACCAGCTTGCGCATTCGGCTCGTACGAAGTCGCATTGATGCGTTCGTTCCAATTCTTATAGGGTGAAGCATCGGGTTCATCGCCAATTTCATACGTCAAAGGATTTCCGCGAGGTGGCTGGCTAAAATGACCGTAAACCACCAATGCGGTACGTTCAATTTTTGACACAATGAGACTCCTAAATAAATATCTGACAAGTTAAACACGTATTGGCGTTGAAAGAACGTGTCACTTATCCTATTTTTTTAATATTTGATCTCCTCTCATTCTTAGCTGAGAATGAGAGGAGACTGTTTATTTTTTCTTGTAGCCGATTTGTGTCCCATTCGGCACCGATTTATTGGCGTAAGACGAGAAATCTTCTAAACGCAGATCAGTACCAAGGATACAACTGTGACCCACGCTGTAACCTGCGGGAATGTGGGTGTTTTTGCCCACGCAGGTAATGCCAAGTTCACCCATATCCTGAATTTTGCCAACACGCGCGTTATGCCCGACCACCACAATCTTGTCGAGGATGCAGCGTTCAACAACCGCACCCGCTTCGATATACGTGTCGGTCAAAATGATGGACTCGCGTACCACGGCGTTCGGGCCGACATAAACCCCCGGCGAAAGTATCGAGTTTTCGACAATCGCGCCTTCGGAAATCACCGACCCGTCGGTAATGAGGCTGTTCTTAACGGTAGCACCGGTTTGAATATGAACAGGTGGGCGTTCTTCGCTGAGCGTGTGAATAACCCATGTGCGGTCATTCAAATTGAGCGACGGCGGCGATCCGATCAAGTCCATATGTGCTTCCCAGTAAGCGTCAATCGTCCCCACATCAATCCAGTAGCCGCCGTAGGGGTAGGCATAAACCCGCATATTTTCATTGGTCATGCGTGGAATGATGTCTTTACCGAAATCATGGCTGGAACTTTTGCGCTTCTGATCTTCCATCAACATCTGCTCTAACACAGCATAGCTAAAAATGTAGACACCCATGCTGGCGAGGTTTGACGGCGGATTCGCTGGTTTCTCGACAAACTCCCGCACACGATAATCATCATCGACATCCAGAATGCCGTAGCGGCTGGCCTCATCCATCGGCACGCGAATAGTGCAGATCGTCGCGTCCGCTTTCTTCTCGCGGTGGAACTGAAGCAGCACGTCATAGTCCATCTCGTAAATATGGTCACCGGAGAGAATCAGCACATAATCTGGCCGCCCGCTGCGGACGAAACTCAGGTTTTGCGTCAGCGCGTCGGCTGTCCCCGCGTACCAATCGGTATCATTACGTCCTTTATACGGCTGCAAAATTTGGACACCGCCTGTGAACGAGCGATCCAAATCCCACGGGCGACCGCGACCAATGTGGTCATTCAAACTATGCGGGCGATATTGCGTCAGGACGAGCACATCAAAAATATTCGAGTTAACGCAGTTACTTAAAGTAAAATCAATAATTCGGTACTTTCCGGCAAACGGAACGGCAGGTTTGGCACGTTTTGCAGTCAGGGTATAGAGACGTGTTCCTTCACCACCGGCAAGGATTACAGCTTTGATTTTCAAGATACCTCTTACCTCCTACGTTGGATAATGGCATTACGATATAACTCTACATATTGATGAGCACTATTTTCCCAGCTTACGTCGGTTTGCATGGCGCGGCGCTGCATCCGCTGCCACGCATCACGGTTATTATGATAAGTCCGCAGCGCCCAATGGATAGTACCAAGCACAGCCTGCGGAGTTTCCCAACTAAATACAAAACCCACGCCGGCATCACCTGCGCCGTTGTCATAATTCTGTACCGTATCTGCGAGGCCACCCGTTTCGCGCACGAGTGGCAGCGCACCGTAGCGCATAGCGATCATTTGGCCGATACCGCACGGCTCGAAGTGGCTAGGCATCAGGAATACATCACATCCGGCGTAAATGCGCTGGGCAACCGCCGCGTTATAGCCTTGAAAAATCTTGGCCTTCGTCGGAAAGTCTTTGCCCAAACGCCAGAATTGATAATCGAGATCAGGGTCGCCCGCCCCTAACAGGATAAACTGTACATCCGTATCCGAAAGAAGCTGGCGTAAAGCAGGTAGCGCTAAATCAAAGCCCTTCTGGGCAACCAAACGGCTGACAACCCCGATGACCATCACATCATCACGTACCTCAAGGCCGGCGTCGATTTGCAGTTGGCGTTTGTTCGGGGGTCGCTTTTCAATGAAGTTCTCGGCGTTATAGTTGGATACCAGCAGCTTATCCGTATCCGGGTTCCACAGGTCAATATCTAACCCGTTAAGAATGCCCTGTAAGTCCCCCGAACGCGCACGAACCAGATCATCCAAGCCGTACCCCATATAAGGGTATTGTATTTCCACCGCGTACCGTGGGCTTACGGTCGAAACTATATCGGTGTAAGCAATCGCGATAGCCAGCATATTATCGCTCAAGCCACGCCAAAGCAATTCAGGGTGGTTACGTCCCGGTATACCAAGCTGCCACATCCAACCGCCAATATGTTCGCCCTGATACGCCATATTGTGGATGCTCAGGACAGAAGCGACCTGCCCCCACACCGAATCAGACTTGCTGAGGTCAAGGAAGAACGGGATTAGACCCGTGTGCCAGTCGTTGACATGGAATACATCAGGTAACCAGCCTTCGCGCTGGCGAATTTCCCATGCAACCGCCATCGCCACCTGATTAAAAAAGGTAAACCGTGGGACATCCCAAATCCATTCCGTGTAAACCGTGCCTTCCGGCCCAAAAAACGGCCAGCCTTTAACCAGATAAAAGGTGACACCATCCTGCACCGAGGTATAAACATGCACATCGGTTACACCCGTATTACGGGGGAATTCGAAATGGAAAGCAGGAACAATCTGGAACTTGTCATCATTGATAAATCCGTAGTGTGGAATGATGACACGGGCATCCACACCCAGCTTACGCAAGGCGGCAGGCAGCGAACCTACAACGTCCGCCATCCCTCCGACTTTGGCAAAAGGTGCTGCTTCAGCGCTAACAAACAGGACATTCATATTCAACCTGATTTCTCCAGTTTATAAGCGGGTGCGATTTGCGGATTCAACACAACAATACCTGCATTCTCGGGATAAACCTAGTACATTTACTCCCGCGCGGCGAACCAACGGTAGTTAATCTGCGGGAAAAGCTTATCCAGTTCATAGTAACGCTCGGCTAAAGTCGTATCTGGCGTACCCTTATCTAAAATCTCAATAAGTATATTGAAGCGTTCAAAATGCTGGCTAAATCGTTGGATTGCGTACTCTTTGGCTTGGCCGGTCGTCACCAAGAATGACCAGTCAGAACTTTGGATGAGCAGCAGCTCGCGTGCGATTTGGTTGAGCAAAAATTCCTGCTCGGTCGAAGGCTCAGTAAAGCGGGCAACCAACCCTTCCATGCGCAGTTCGGCCTCATGTATAGACTCCCACATCCAATGAGTCTCGACATTATCCCATGTAAAATGGTTGCCGTTGCTGCCCCATGAACTTTCGGGTATATGCAGGGCTTCTTCGGGCGGATGGTTCTTAACAAATTCACTGGCAGTCGTGAGTTCAACATCATGGATAGTGGCTAAATGACGCAGCACCTGCCCCAACCAACGAACACCTTCATACCACCAATGTCCGAATAGTTCGGTGTCATAGTTCGAGGCGACAAATCCATATTCACCTGTTTTATGATGATAATCACGCAAGATATCACCCACCATATGGGCAAAATGCTCGGCGTGCTGGTCAATCTTGTAAGCCGCCCAGTCAGGGTGATAGTAATCTTTAGAGCCAAGATCAACCTTATGACCTGTAACCCGCCAATAACGCAAGCCGCTTGTACCCGCCTTCTTATGAAACTCGCGGTAATCCACATCGCCGGGATAACCTAATTCGGCGCTCCAAACTTGCATCCCTGTCTGGTTGTTGCGGCCAATCACCACCACATCCGAACGCTGCTCGGTACCCGCAATCGTTTCGCTCACATAGTAGGGTTTAAAGGTAGTTGCTTGCCGCTCAGGGATTTGGAGTTCGGTACTCGCGGGAACAAGATACCGGCGTTTAATGTATCCATATGGGCCGATCACCTCACCCGCCGCCACGCCGACCGGTTGCCCGCCGGTTATCGTGTGAGTCTCGCTAAAGAACAGTTTGAGGCCATTCTCTTCAAGGAACGTTTCCAACCCTGCTCTGGGTCGTCCATCATCCGTCAGATAAGCTGGCCGGTAAGCACATTCCGGCAGCCAAATTGCAGTCGGCTTTCGCCCGAAGAGCCGTTCATAACTTTGGATTCCGGTTTTCAGTTGGGCGACAATCGAGCTGTCACGCGCGAGCAGCGGCAGATAAGCATGAGTAGCCGCGCAGGTAATAATCTCGATCAGCCCTTCGTCCTGCAAACGCCGAAATGCGCCAATAATGTCACGGTTAAAACGGTTACGGAAAGCCAGTTTAATGGCTTCGAAGTTCTGCTGATATTGTTTTGCGAGGCCATACAGTAGAGGATCGGCAGTATCAGGAGACTCGAAGTAAATTTGATCGTTGGCCGCCGCCGCAATTTTATCGTCTATAAATTGCTCAAGGTGTTGTAGCACATCGGGCGCAGCCAGTTGTTCCGCCAGAACAGGTGTGATCCCTAACGTAAGCCGGAAGTAAACACCCTGCTCTTTCAGGTCATAAAGGGTTTGCAGTAAGGGAATATAGGTTTCGACCGCAGCCTCATGTATCCATTCCTCTCCATGAGGCCACCGCCCTGCAAGGCGCGCATATGGCAGATGAGTGTGTAAAACAAATGTAAATGCACCTAATGGTGGCACGCGCAATCTCCATATTTAAATAACGTTTATTTCAGTCCGAATTGTAACGTTAAGGAAATAGATGGGCAAATAGCTGTCGTCGTTGGCCTACGCGAAAATTCATGTACAGCTTCGGCGAGAAATCATTTATGTCGGCAGCCCCTTGAGTTTGATCACTTTGCCAATACCTACTGCGAATTGGCAAATGCATAAGCGAAAGTTACAGATATAATAAAGTTGCCATTGTTCAGTAAAAACGAAGTTGCCTAAAATTGCAGGAGCAAACTGGCCTATGTCAGACGACAGCATTCACGCGCCGCTGCCCGAATATATCTTGGAAGAGAACAAACCTTTTTCGCAATCCCTCATCTGGAAGTTACAACGCCAGTTTTACGTCGAACATGGCGCGAATGCTTGGAGCCAGATGCGCGTCCCTTTCGGAATCACGACGAACCCCTTAATCGCAATGAACTACAGCCGCGTAATTTACGGGTTTCTACGGGATATGCTGTCTCAGATTGATCTGAGCGAACCTGTTTATATCATAGAAGTCGGCGCGGGTTCGGGTCGCCTAGGGTTTAACATCCTCAACCAACTGGATGATTTTTACAGTACGTCTGCTGTTAAACAGGTACCCTATCAATACATTCTGACTGATCTGGCCGAAAAAAATATCGAGTTTTGGAAGTCACATCCCCAATTAGCCGAATATGTTGATGCTGGAAAACTGGACTTCGCTCGCTTTGATTTAATTAACGACACTGAAATCACACTGGAGCTTTCAGGTAAAAAACTAGTCAGTGGAACCCTTAAAAACCCCATAATTGTGATCGCAAATTACATTTGGGATACCCTACCGGTAGATTTATTTTATGTCGAAGATGGGCAGTTGTTTGAAGTCCAAGCAGCACTCTTAAGCGATCAACCGGAAACTAATCTTGAGGATCCTGAACTCATTACACGCATTGAAATCGTGTATGATCGCTTCCCCACAACGACCGATTTTTACCGCGACCCAGAAATGCAGCAGCTCTTAGAAATGTATCGCCAAGAAATAGACGACTCGATGCTGGTTTTCCCGCGCATGGCATTGGAATGTATTCGCGGGTTACTGCGTTTGTCGAACAACAAAACGATGCTGTTGACGGCTGATAAAGGCGAACATCGAATCAGCGAAATGATTAACGCCGACATCCCGCCTATCCCCCTGCACGACAATGGTTTTTCGACCCAATTCAACTTCCACGCCATCATGAAGTTTTTTGAATTTAGAGGTAGCACTGTCCTGACCACAACCCAAAGTTATAATGCAATCAACATTCTAGCCTGTCTGTTAGGCGATTCGGATTTCGCCGAAACACGTCACGCCTACCGGGATTATATAGAGCGCATCAGTCCCGATGACATGTATATGGGGATGATCGAATTTCCAAGCCAAAAAGAGATGAAGCTGTCAACCATATTGACCTATCTTCGTCTAAAACAGTATGACTCGCATGCCTTCATTGCGGTCTACAATTTGTTACTGCCACTGCTTTCCGAAAAATCCACCCGTGCTGACGCGATTAACTTGCAGTTGATGCTGCATGGGGTATGGCGCAATTATTACCATCTCAACGAACGCTATAACTTACCGCTTTACATTGCCACCATTCTTCAAACGACTCATGACTTTAGCAACGCGCTGGGATTTTATAACTACGCTGTTCAGTTGTATGGAACGAATACAAATATCCGCGTGAACATAGCAAAATGTCATTTCAATTTAGGAAACCGCGAAAAAGTGCTCGATATAATCACGCAGTTGCTTACGGACGAGCCAAATAATGATCAGGTAAAGCAGCTCAAAGCACAGTTCGATACGATGCCGGCTTAACCTCCATTTGTAAAAGAGTATTGACCGAGACACATATAGGAAAATAGGTGTGCTAAGTTAGAAAATTCGAACCGCCAGCCGTTGACAATTAATGAACTTTTGTTCTACAATAGTATTTATGATGGCTATCGGGTAGCACCACACTAAACGTTAGAGACACTATTTTGCTAAAGAAAGCTTGTAGCAACAAGAGCGGCAGCACAGGCAAATTTTGCGCAGCGGCGGGTGTACGGGAGCATTTCGCAGTATTTGTGTCATTTCAGCGAGATTAGCCGAGCCAGCCGTTTGCATTTTTTGTCAATTCAGCGGTATCTCCCCCACTTCCCGCCTGCCATTTCAGCGGATAAAATGCATTT
>JAPUDW010000181.1 GCA_027492915.1 Bacteroidota bacterium
AAGCAACACTCAAAAGCCTGCGGAGTATGGCTGACCAAACCTTAAAATCAATTGGCGATAAGATTGGTGAAATTGACGACAGAACCGCACAGTTAGTACCCTTCTGGGTGCAGTTACTCCAGCAAACACAACATGTTTACCGCGCACGTAAAGAAGCTGACGGCTTATTGGATTTTGACGATTTAGAGCGGTTGACGCGGGATTTATTGGTAAACAGCAAAGCCGTACGTGACCGTTACCGTGGAGCCGAGTTTAAACATCTGCTGGTGGACGAGTTTCAAGATACCAACAGCATGCAGTGGGAAATTGTGCAAGGTTTAGCGAATATTGAACTCGGTGGCAGCCTATTTGTAGTGGGTGATCCGAAGCAAAGTATTTACCAATTTCGGGGAGCCGATGTGAGTGTATTCGAGCATGTCAAAGAGCAAATCACGCAAAGGGGTGGGTACGACTTACCCTTAACACAATCCTTTAGAACACACAACAGCCTAGTGAATGGGTTTAACACACTGTTTGGCAGCATCCTCACGCGTGACTATAGCAGCCCCGCCCACCCCTACGAAGTTGAACTCGGCGAGCCGATGCGTGCAACACGATTGAATGCTCCATCCGACATGCCACCTATCGAACTCATTTATCTCGACAAAGAGACTGGCGGCGACAAATTAGATGCGACCGAAATGCGGCGTTGGGAAGCCTATGAACTCGCAAAGCGACTGAAGCAAATTGTCAACGTAGAAAAGCGCCTGATCTATGACAAAGCACTACGAAAATTACGTCCGATAGGCTTCGGGGATGTTGCCATCTTATTTCAATCGACTAGCAATATTGTGCTGTATGAAGAAGTCTTTAAAACCATGCAACTGCCGTATGTGACAATTGCAGGGCGCGGTTACTACGGGCGGCAGGAAGTATGGGATTTAATGAACCTGTTGACAGCGCTGCATAACCCGGATGATAACCTCGCACTGGCATCCGCTTTACGCTCACCCCTGTTCGGTCTCAGTGACGATACGCTACTGAAACTGCGCCTACAAGATGACCCAAATGATACCAAAAAGCGATTGTCTTTATGGATGGCCTTGACGCAAGCAGAATCTATTGGGCTTGCAGAAGAAGCACAGATTGCTTTCGCGCGAACCTGTTTAAGTAAGCTGCGCGAGATGGCGGGGCGGGTTTCAATGGCCGATCTACTCCAAAGTGCGTTAGACGAAACCGGATACCTAGCCATATTGACCGGTCTACCAGACGGGAGTCGACGGCGCAACAATGTGGAAAAATTGCTCGACAAAGCACAATCCAGCCGACAGGTCACCCTAGGAGCTTTTTCGCATTACTTGAAAGATTTATCAGTGCGTGAGGTACGTGAAGGAGAAGCCTTACTCGATGTATCAGACAGCGTTACCCTGATGACTGTACATGCGAGTAAGGGCTTGGAATACCCTTTGGTAGCATTGGCCGATATTGGATGGAGCAAAGGTGGTGGCGGGGGTGAGAGCGTCATGGTTGACCCGCTGTACGGTTTGGTCTGTAAAATTTACGATGATGCAGAAGATAAATTAGTCGGTGGTTATGCGTACAAACAGGCCGAACACTTGCAACAACTCCGCGACACAGCCGAACGCAAACGACTGCTGTATGTAGCAGCCACACGCGCCCAAGACTATTTGATATTAAGCGGGCAAATACCCAAAAGCGGTAAAGATACATGGTTCGCTTGGCTCAATACAGCGCTTGAATTGGATACTGAACTCCAATCAGGAACCCGTATCATTGAGCAATCATGGGGCAATGTACAGATTACGGTACCTGATGAACGTCCGCCTGAAGACCTATTTGGCGGTGAAGAAGGAGAAACGAATTCAGGGTGGGACTTGGCGGCTGTCCGAGAAAACCGTCTGCTGGCCGGTGCTAGCCAAGCACCACTTACAGCAGATATTCATGTGAAGCGCAGTGAAACCGTACGCCATATCACAGCTACACAAATAGCCGACGCGGGAAGCGCTTTTGAACCGTTTTACCGGCGGAAATTCCGACGCAGCGTTTTACAGGACGCGCCGGTAACTATAGAGCAGATTCACAACCGAAAACCGTCAGAGGTTTCGCAGCGCATTATTGGGGAGATGGTGCATCGCGTATTAGGCTGGTGGCAATTCGACAAACAGATTGTGGATTTTGATAAACGCCTCGACAGCTATGCGTGGGAACTAGGTGTTGTTGATAATATTCAACGCAAGCGTGCGGTTCAAGAGGCTCACAAACTACTCGACATGATGCGAAACAATGAAGTCTATATATGGTTGCAAAACGCCGTTCATATATATCGCGAAATACCCTTTGTCTACCGCAGTGAAAAACGCATAATCCACGGTGTTCTCGATGTCCTGTTTCAAAAACTGGATGGTACATGGGTCATTCTAGATTATAAAACAAGTCATGTTCGAGATTACAAATCAAGCGTGGATAAAAATTTGGTGAGCGCTCATGCACTACGTTATCATTTACAAATAGGTGTGTATGCGGCAGCCGTTTACGAACAACTCGGCGGTATCGTGCCGGATACGTATATTTATTACATTCGCTACGGACAGTGCGTAAACGTCCAAGCAGCCGATTGGACAAAAGCAGTGAATGCGCTCGAAGAAACCATTGGTGATTTATTGGATGGACAGGCGGATTAAATAATGTTGCAACGACTCGGTATGCAGCTTCCTGATTGGGCCAGTTCAAAACATCCCCATGTGCGCTATGAACTCGGCCAAGCGGAACGCACAACGCGCCGTGTGAAATATACACGGGCAGCAGGTTTTTCACTAATCGTCGTACTTCTGTTCATTGGCGGGTACATTATCGGAACCAATTTCCTACAAAATGTGCCGGGGCAGAGCTTGACCGAAAGCATGATGGCTATCCTATTTTGGCCGACTTTTGTGCTGCAACTCATCCTCCAATTTGCCGCGATGATCTTGACGGTTAATACGGTAAGTGAGCAAAAGCGGCGGCTAACGTGGGACAACCTCCGCGCGACCGAAGGCGGCATGAGCGTAGCGCTGAGGGCAAAATGGGCAAGTGTCTATTATCGTCTACGACTGCTACTGGGATTAGTGATGGCTATACGTGTAATACTGGTGCTGGGCATTTTATATGACCTTACCGGTTTCCAAGGTCGATATATTGATTTGTTGATTAACAATATTACGCCTGAAGTATCGCCTGTGGTTGGTGCGCCGCTGTTGGCATTTTTGATGACGGCTGCCCTACTGCTGCCCTTGACCGGAACGGGACTGCAAGCGGCGATTGGGCTGCTCATCGCCGTCAACGTCCAACAGCGCATTTACAATGTCATGCTGCAAATTATTATCATTGTGGTGCACCTGCTGATCGTCGTTGGGTTAACAATGGCAACCACACAATTTATCAATAATCAGATCACACTTGGGGATGCCCCGGCGTGGTTATTAGCCGGCGGGTATGCAGCGATTGGCGATTGGGGGCTGAAGTTTTTACACGTCGGGTTCTACAGTGAAATTTGGGCAACTATTCCGTACACCATATTTTATGGGGTCGCATTATTGGTATTTGCACTGGGACAGTCTCTCGTTACTGAATGGATTTTAGCATTGAGCATTCGACGGGCGGAACGCATTGGCTAACACATCATCTTTCCATCTACTTTCAGCCAACAAACCACTACATAACCCGCTCTATATTTAAAATTGCAAACAAGGTAGATTAAGAGAGTAATTTGTGAAGGCAAAACAGGGGAGCATATTTCAACACTCACAATATTCTTTTGAATATTGATTTTCTAAATTCGCTTTAGAGGCAACAAAAAAGGGATACATCAGTATCCCTTTTTATTTGGTGCTGCATAGCTTAAGTCGTAACGACCGAGTTATCGCCGCTGAAGGGGTTCGGCACGTACTTGTCGGCGTGCCAATCGTTGTGCCATTCCGAGCCATTAACCAGATAACGGAATTGATATTCCTTCTCTTTATCAAGCTCAAGAGTGACGGTAAATTGACCATTCTTCTTGAGCTTCTTCATCTCGGTAGCTTTTTCGTCCCAGTTGTTAAAATCGCCAACTAGATAAGCGTCTTCTGCCTTAACAGCTTCTGGCAGCGTGAATGTAACTTTGCAAACGGGCTTACTTTTGAGGGGCTGCTTTTTGAGCATGGACATGTCTTCCTCCACTACATTACTACACATATTGCATTTGGGAAATTATTCACCATTTGCGATTGTATCATAGCACATTGGCGGGTAAAGGGTGTAAAGTGAATATATTTTTTCATTTAACAGACGTTAAAAATTGACAAAAGTATTGCTAAAAACCATAACACTTAACCATGCTGCGCACAACAAAGTACATGTATAATCACAAGAGCACAACCAAAATGACCGTTGAATTCAGGAGACAATCCGAATGGTTAAACCAGTCACGCGAATTAACGTGATACCTAATTTACCTGAGCCATTAGCTCGACTTCAAGAACTTGCATTTAATTTACGTTGGGCGTGGGATCATGAGACAGTCGCTTTGTTTCGCCGCCTTGACCGCGATTTATGGGAGTCAACGGGGCACAATCCGGTATGGATGTTGGGGCTGATCAGCCAAGAACGCCTACAAGCCGCCTGTGATGATCCTGCCTTTATGGCAAATTTAACTGCTGTCTGCGAATCTTTTGATGCCTATATGGGGTCAACGGATACATGGTACGAGAACCACTACAGCGACGTTAAGAAACCAATCCTTTCCTATTTCTCGATGGAGTTCGGCATTACGGAATGCTTGCAAAGTTATTCGGGTGGTCTCGGCATTCTGAGCGGCGACCACATGAAAAGCGCAAGTGATTTGGGGCTGCCATTGGTGGGCGTAGGACTGCTGTATCAAGAAGGTTATTTCCAACAGTACTTGAACGCTGATGGATACCAACAAGAACTGTACCCGATTAACGATTACTCGATTTTACCTGTAACACTGCAACGCAAGGCAGATGGTACGCCGATCAAGATTTCCGTACCGATGCCCGGACGTGATCTGTTTGCCCAAATTTGGAAGGTGCAAGTAGGCCGCGTCCCACTTTACCTGCTGGACTCAAACGTGCCGGAGAACACACGGCAGGAAGATCGTATCCTGACGGACCGTTTGTACGGTGGAGACAAACGTACCCGTATCCGGCAAGAAATCCTGATGGGCATCGGTGGTATCCGCGTACTGGAAGCGCTGAACTTGCGCCCATCGATTTGCCATATGAACGAAGGACACTCGGCATTTCTAGCATTGGAGCGCATCCGCCAGCTCATGCAGGAAAAGAAACTCAACTTCTATCAAGCGAAAGAAATTATGGCATCTAGCCATATCTTCACTACCCACACGCCGGTTCCCGCCGGGTTGGAGCGCTTCGGCTTCGATCTGATCGACGAGCATTTCACCGACTACTACCGCAGCCTCGGTCTTTCGCGCGATGAATTCCTGAATTTGGGACGCGAGAATATGGGGAGCTACGAATTATACTCGATGGCAGTGATGGCGCTGAATTTATCGGCAGGTTCAAACGGAGTTGCAAAACTGCACGGCGAAGTATCGCGCAATATGTGGCAGTGGTTGTACCCGAACGTGCCGGAGCATGAAGTGCCGGTAGACTCGGTAACCAACGGTATTCATGTGCAAACGTGGGTCAGCCGTGAAATGGCGACCCTGCTCGACCGTTACCTTGACCCGGCATGGCGCAGTGATGAAGAGCGCAGCGATGTTTGGGAAACGGTTGCGTCTATACCGGATGCAGAACTCTGGCGCACACACGAACGCCGCCGCGAACGGTTGGTCGCGTTTACTCGCACACGCCTGCGTGGGCAACTGGAGAAACGCGGCGCATCCTTGAGCGAAATTGATGCGGCAGATGAGGTGCTGAACCCTGATGCCTTGACAATTGGTTTTGCACGACGTTTCGCCACCTACAAGCGGGCAACGCTGCTTTTCCGCAATCCTGAACGGCTCAAGAAGATCTTGAACAATTCGGAGTTTCCGGTACAGATCATTTTCGCAGGTAAGGCACATCCGCATGATACAGGCGGTAAAGACCTCATCCGGCAGATTGTGAATCTGGCGCGGGAAGCAGACTTCCGCCACCGGATTGTATTCCTTGAAAACTACGATATGAATATTGCACGGCATCTGGTGCAAGGTGTTGACGTTTGGTTGAACACTCCACAGCGACCCAAAGAAGCCAGCGGAACCAGCGGCATGAAGGTCATCTATAACGGTGGGTTGAATTGCAGCATCCTCGACGGTTGGTGGGCCGAGGCATACAGTAACGATGTGGGCTGGGCGATTGGGAACGGTGAAGAATATCCCGAAGCCGAATGGGAACATCAAAACTACGTCGAAAGTGAAGCCCTGTATAACCTGCTTGAACAGGACATTATCCCATTGTATTATACCCGTGGGCGTGATGGACTGCCGCGTGAGTGGATTAGTCGTGTCAAGAAGTCAATGGGTACACTTGCCCCGATCTTTAACACCCGACGCATGGTACAGGAATATGCAACCAAGTTCTATATGCCGAACTACAAAAATGTGCTAGAAATGGGCGAGAATAATCTGAAAGATGGGTTGGCCTATACGAATTGGCGCAGCAAGTTGAACGGCGCATGGAAACTCATTAAGATCCGTGACGTACAAATTTCGAAGACCCAGATCAAGGTCGGCTCTGATATTGAAGTAAACGCCTATATTGACCTCGGACAATTGACACCTGACGAAGTGCGGGTACAAGTTTACTATGGCAAGCTCACTACTCTGGGAACAATCAGTGAGCAAGCAGAGGCGATTGATATGAAGGCCAGCGGCGTGGATAATGACGGGATTTGCAAATTTACGGCAAAGGTCACCTATGATACGAGCGGCGAACGAGGTCTCTCGGTGCGGGTGATGCCCTACCATCGTTATCTGCACACGACTTTCATCCCCGGTATGATTACGTGGGCGAGCTAAAAACAAACTACTAAATTGAAAAAGGCGGTCAATATGGAAATGACCGCCTTTTTATTTAGCCCCGCAAGAGACGCGGTAAATCACGCAGTTTGGGTGCTTGACCCGCAAGTAGAGTTTGAACCCGAAATACACGACCTGCTAACCAGATCATCACTACATCGAGCACGATCAATAAGGCAAGGCTCAGTAGGATTTGCCATGCTGGAACGGTGGTTATCGAAATCCGCATTACCATCGATAACGGAGAAGTAAGGGGAAACAAACTAAGAATCACCGGAAGCGGCGCATCTGGCGAGGTGGTGAATAAGCTGACAAAATAGAAGGGAATAGCAGCCGGAAGCGTGAAAAACACAGCGAACTGCGGCCCTTCTTGCATCGAAGTCGATATAGCACCGACAATACCGTAAGCAGCAGCGAAGAACAGGTAGCCGAATACAAAGTAGACCAAGAACAGCAGCACCTGCATCGGCATTAGATTTAGGCTGATAAGAGCCATAACCGTCGTCAGACCGCTGCCTGCCGCTAATTGCACCAACCCCACGATGGCAACCAGCCATACGACAATTTGAAGAAAACCAAGAAGGCCAAGCGCGAGGATTTTCCCTGCAAGAAGCTGGGTAGGACGCATTGATGATATGAGGATTTCGATGAGGCGGGTTTCTTTTTCCTCAATCACCGTTTGCATCATATAGCCATTGGTCGTAAAGACAGCAAGCATAAGCAAAATGGCGAATAGATAGGCAACAGCAAAGTCAGTATCGAAGTTACTCTGGGTTTTACCGGAAGCATCGCGCTGAAGGTTGATTTCGCGTATTCGGATGGGATCAACCAAGCGGTTAAATACATCAGCGTTAATACCTTCCGAGAGTTCTTGTAGGACTAAACGGCGAACAGGCGCATCACTGGTTTGCCCCAAGTTTAGGCGCGGTGTAACCATCGTTACATCACCCGTATTAAGATAATCGGCAGCGATGACGTAGTACAAGTTAATTGTGCCAGCCTTAAGCGCCTCGGCAGCGGCAGCTTCGTCATCGAAACGGGTGAAACGGTTTTTTAGATCACCGGGATCGGGAAAACGCCCTGATAGATCAACATAGCCTGCCTGACCAATATCACGAAATAACTCAGCGGTTGAGGTACCCGCCTGCGAGGCAGAAGACGATTCACTTTCTGCGGGTTGGTTGCTATTGGCATTATTGATAAATACATAACCAAAATAAGCAACAAAAGCGATCAAAGGGATACCAAAGGTGGTAAATAAATACCCCTTACGCAGGAAATTGCGACGCATTTCGTAGAGAAAAACATGCGAGATGTGTTTGAACATTATTCTTGCCCCCTGTTCGAGCCGGGTTGTATAACTCCTATTTCTGGGGATGCCCAGATGACCCGCACGATTTCACGTATACTCATCCGTTTACCATGCAGTAGAAGTCCCCACCGGAACACACGAGCCGATGCCCAAATTATGAATAAGGTGGTGAGCAGCAAAATAACTAAACTCAGCGCAAGCTGCCACATGGGGACGCTGCCAAAGCCCATACGAAGCAAGATGGTTATGGGGGAAGTAAAGGGAATAAACGACAGGGCTAAAGCGATTGGGGAGTTAGGATCGTTGATAAAAGTCGCCAAGAAAAAGAACGGGATGACGAGTATCAGCGAAATTAAAGAGGCAAACTGCCGACTTTCCTGTTCTGAGCCAACAACCGCACCGATACCGGCCATAAGGCTTGCCAGCAAGAAGTAACTGACAATGAAAAAAACAACAAACACCACCATCATGTCAATTGGGAAGCCAATACCATTCAGAAACGGGAACTGCTGACCTACGCTGATTAAAATTACACCTGCTCCGCCCCAGATCACCAACTGTGTTAGACCAAGCGCACCCAAACCCAGTATTTTACCCATGAGTAACTGCATCGGGGTAATGCTGGTAATCAAGATTTCCATAATGCGATTAGCGCGTTCCTCGACAATGCCGCCCATGAGGAAGCCGCTTGTCACATTAGAAGACATCAGAAAGACAAATGAGAAGATTAAGGGGATGAAAATCAATGCTGGCAAGTTGGCTTCTGTCAATGTACGACCAGAATCCATCGGCTGAATGGTTAGGGTAACTGGTTCTTGAATACGCTCAATCGGGAACTCCATATTCAAACCACGGCTGAGATTAGCGACCAAAAAGGCTTTAAAGGCATCTTGGAGCGCCTGCGGGACACTATCATAGCTATAGCTTTGCACTTCACCTGATTTGAGATAATTTTCTGGTAGTACAAAGTAAGCGCTAATCGTTTTGGCATCCAGCGCAGTGCGGGCAGCGGTCTGATCAGCAAAGGGTTCAAACTGCTGAGGAGCATCCGGTAAAGTAACCGGAGTCGCCAAAATACCCGAATTATCGACATAGCCAAATACTGTATTCGCGCCAAGGCTGTTGTCACTATCCGACATGACCAGAAATACCAACGCCCACACAATGAACGTGAACACAGGAACACCAAAGACCGCAAACAGAAATGAGCGGCGTTTGAGGTTAAAGATATATTCACGACGGGCGACGAGGAGCATTTTGTTCATGATTGTGCGCCTTCGACCACCCGAATAAAGATGTCGTTAAGGTTAGGCACGGCCATTTCAAAACGTTCAATGTGGGTATGCGGTGAGGCAGCAATGGCCGCTAAAATGTTGTCAGCAGTGGCCTGTGGATCGAGGTGCAAGAGCACGGCCTTACGCCCGTTTTGAAGCGGTTCTACTTTCGACACGCCGGGGAGATCTGACCACTGTCCTTGCCCTTCCACAATGACAGCATGGAGAGCATACTGTTGGCGAATATCTTCTACTGCACCATACAGCTTTTGCTGTCCTCGGCTAATCATCAGAAGGCGATCACACATTTCTTCGACCTGCGTCATTTGGTGCGTACTCATGACGATTGTGCCGCCCCGATTTTTAAAATCAAACAAGAGGTCTTTGAGTACAAGTGAATTTACTGGGTCAAGGCCGGAAAACGGCTCGTCAATAATGATGAGGTCGGGTTTGTGCAAAACGGTAACCGCAAATTGGATTTTCTGCTGCATCCCTTTGCTGAGTTCGCTGACCTTCTTTTTGGCTTGATCCGCCATACCAAGACGTTCCAGTAATTCCAAGCTGCCATTTTGAGCATCCGAGCGCGACATCCCTTTGAGCGTACCGAGGTATACCATCATTTCTATGACACGAACATTACGGTATAAACCGCGTTCTTCGGGCAAATAGCCAATGCGATCTTTAGTGGACTCGGTTAAGGAGCCACCTAGAACGGCGATCTGACCCGTATCCGGCTTGAGAATATCCAGAATCATACGCATAGTGGTCGATTTACCTGCACCGTTGGGGCCAAGCATAGCGAAAATTTCACCACGATGAACGTCAAAGGAAAGATTATCTACAGCACGGAAGTTACCGTAGCTTTTGCTAATTTGCTCAACGCTGATAGCAGAATCTAAATTCATACAACCTCCTTAGAGAAGAAATAGAGTTCTTCCCAACTTCAAATATACGCAACGGTCAGGAGAAAGTTGCGGATTAATTGTACTATAGCGATTCCAGAAATTGATGGTATTGTAAAGAGAGATCGCTTGTTTGGACGGTAATAGCATGTTATGATCGGGCAAATATGATGGATAGTAGTTGGTACAAATACATCATTACGAATTAAGCCCATTTCTTTCACAAAACAGGATTGAATTCACGCAGTAAACACAAACAATAGGCGTTGAGAGAAAAGCTCAATGCAAAGTTGTTGCACCATCCTTGAACGTGGTGTTAAAATAAAAATATAGTTAAGAAGCAACAGTTTCAACCATTGTTGATGTGGTTGATTTAAGTTTTAATAATGAACTCTACAAACACTCGAACGCCTCGGAGGATTGCATGAAGAAGCATATTCTGGTCGTGGACGATGAAATCGGTGCGCTGACGCTGATTGGCATCATGCTAGAGCGTGGCGGTTTCGGCGTTCTTAAGGCTAAGGATGCGCGATCCGCACTTGGGGTGCTGGATCAAAATACGCCTGACATGATTATTTTGGATGTCATGATGCCCGGTATGGATGGTATTGAATTGTGCCGTGTGGTGCGTGAACGAACCGATACAGCTAGTACGCCGGTACTGATTTTATCGGCGCGTGGCGATGCGGAAAGCATTATGCGCGGTATTGAAGCCGGCGCAAATGATTATCTGCCAAAGCCCATTTTGCACCATGATCTGGTAGCGAAGGTTCGCATCATGCTAGAACAGATTGACGGCGCAGCCTAGTTCTTAGAGCTAATATAGAAATCAAAAGCGCACTCAAACGGGTGCGCTTTCGATTCCAAATCATAAGAGTGAAATGGGAAAAGCTAAAGTTTGGCCTAACGTCAATTGGTTTGACCGTATAGGGTGCGGTAAATGCTATAAAAACCATAAATGCGCTGGACATAGGTGCGGGTGCTATCAATGGTGATCGCGGTCATGAATTGGTCAGGGTCGCCACCGGAGAGATCCAACCAACTGATGGCACGACCCGGCCCTGCGTTATAACCAGCAAGTGCGGCCTGTGCATTCCCATCGAACCGGCGCAGGTTTTCGGCGAGGAAGAACGCGCCAAACTCGATACCGGCATACGGACGGAACAAATCGGAATGTTGGTAATTCGGCCAATTGAGTTCATCGGCAATGTATTGTGCTGTTGCAGGGATAACCTGTGTCAAGCCTTTTTCACCAGCAGCAGCGGTAGCATAGGTATTAAACAAGCTTTCGTGGCGAATGAGCGAGAATATTAATAATGGGTCAACCGAATAGCGTTGGCTGACATCCTCGACGACCGAGAGGTAATAAGCCGGATAGCGCAGACGAGCGAGATACGGCGGCGCATCCAACGTGGAAACATTACCGGCACGAATAACATTGGCACCAGCCAGTATCGAGGGATAGTAGGCACCGATACCCCGTAGAAAAATCGCCAACTGGTACGAAGCTAACCCATCGGTTTCGTAAGACGTGATGACATCTCCAAACTCGACTTCGGCTTCGGTATAAGCACCAACGGCCCAGAGTTCGTTACCCCGAATGAGACGAGAATCGGACTGGAGGGCGCTCGAAAGCGGCCAGAGGGCACCTTCCTGCGTCACATTGAAGGTGGTTCGTATCCAGTTTTCAGCATCAGCGATTTGGGCAGTATCATCAAACTGAAAGACGAAACTTGTTGGTTTCGCAAACGAATCACGCCCAGCGACAATATCGCTGGCACGGGCGCTAAAGTAGCTATCGGGAGCAGCAGCGGCGGCCAATTGGAAAGCCTGAGTAGCTGTGGATTGATCGCCACGGGCACCAGCTAACTTACCGACCCAAAAGTAAGCAGAGGCTTGATCTTCCCCCGTGGTCGTGGTGGCAAGGCGAGCATACAAACGCTCGGCACCTACCGGGTCATCGGTATTGATCGCTGCGGAGGCAGCGAGAAATAAGCCGCTCCGGGCTTGATCGGTATTCGGGTAAGCATCGGCAAGGCGCTCGAACACATTACGCGACTCGGAGGGATTATCATTCGTTCCATAGAGGTAACCGACACGCCAGAGCGCTTCGGCGGCTTCGGGCAGATAGTCATAGGTTTGGGCGATGTTGAAGTAGGTTTCTATCGCGCCGGAAATATCACCCGCCAAGAATTTGGTGCGCCCCTGCTCTAGCAAGGCTTCACCAAACAGGGGGTCAGTTTTGTAGGTATCGACGATAATTTGAAAGGCGACATTCGCAGCAGACGAGTTACCCATTTCACGGTACGCGCGACCAACGAGCAAATGGAGATTCGCGGGAATAGAGGACAATGGATTCTCGGTCGTATAGGCCGTAAATGCATCAATCGCATCCGCATAATCGCCATAGGCGTAGCTCACCTGACCCCGTTGATAATTATCAATTTCACGGTCGGCGGCGAGCAGAAGCTGCATGGCGTTATAGGCTTCGGGTGTGGTGGGATAGGTATCGACAATTTGCGCCATACGATCAAGACCCAGTTGGTTGGCACCACCATCAATCATGGTTTGGGCGAGTCGAAACTCGATGGTCGCACGATAAGGCGCGTTCCTCGCAACGGTGAGGATCGCTTCGTACTGAGCAAGCGCATCCTGAGCGTCGCCTGAAGCGATCAAAACCTGAGCAACTTTTTCACGGAAGGCTAACAGCGGCACCAACGTACGTCCAGCGTCGGTGGCGGCTTTATAGCTGGCAAGGGCGGCTTCCTTTTGACCGAGCGCAAGTTGGGCATCGGCGATGCGTTCCTGAGCATAGCTATCAATCATACCGGGGCGCTGAGAGAGATAATATTGAAAGTCATCAATGGCGGGCTGCCATTGCGAGAGGCCGAGGTAGGCGTCTCCACGGAGGAAGTGAGCTTGTACCACACGCCCATCATTCGGAAATTGGTTGATAAAGTTGGTAAGAGCAGTAACGGCATCCTGAAACAGACCTTCACGCAAGGCTGATCGGCCTAAACCGTATCCAGCGGATGCAGCTATATCCGCAGGCGCACCGGCATTGGCAATAACGCCTTGATAGGCTGAGACGGCACGTTCATAGTAGCCATTGGTGAGATACTGATTGGCTAGCTGAATGGCGACTTCGGGCGCGACGGTCGGGGTGGGCGGAATAGTGGGAGTCGGCGGGATTTGAGTCGGGCCTTCGGTAGCAGGGGGTGGTGTGGCGGTGACATAGATAACCGCAGGCTGCTCGGTTAGGGAGCAAGCAGAAAGTAGTAGAGTTACAAGTACCAAGCGACAAGTTACTAGAAGAAAGTACTGAGTACTGAGTACTGAGTGCTGAGTTAGAAATCCCTTACCAACCCTTTTCTGAAAGCGATAAGAGATACCTGTGAACTGTAGATCAAACCTATGTCGTTTTTGGATTTTACGGGCAAAAGGTTGGGTTTTGAGGGACATGGGCAAAAGCCGAAGGTGATTTGACAGAAATTTCATAACGGGATTATGGCGGCGGGAGGGGATGATGTCAATAGGTTTACCTGACGTTATCCCGACGGTGATTGAAGTTCACCGGAGAGCCACGGCATCCCAAAGCCGATGACCAGATGACCGGATTCGGCGAGGGCTTTACCGAGTTCGTCGGTGTTGGAGAACGTCCACCAATGGTCAGCACCGGGAAGAATGGCGACATTGAAGTCCTCGACAACGAGTGTACCGAGGTCACGCTGGATGTAGTCTGGATGCGGCGAAGGTAAGCGCGGATGGGGTTGATCGGTACGGGTGAGGGTGACGCGAAAACGTGAGGGATTACGGGATGCCCACATGGTATCGGCATAAGCGAGAAGCTGATACTCGATGAAGGCGGTTAGAATCTCCCCCTCTAAGGGTTTGGCAAAGCGGAAGAGGCCACCTGCCCACTGTGAAGGATGTTCTTCGAGGGTGTAGCCAGCGGCGGTGAACGCCTGCCCAACAACAGTGAGCAGGAGCAAGCGAAAGTATTCTTGGGGCGATTGAGAGATGGAAGTCATTAGTCGATAGTTTGTAGTCAGTAGTTAAAAGTCTCAAGTTAAAAGTTCGGCGATGAAGATGATTTAGTGTGCCGCCGCTGATTGAGTTTGATTCGCCTTAAAGAGGCTTGTCCGGTACTCAAAAAGGTTTGCGTTTGCGCCGCTGAGGGCTAAAGCCGCTCAGCTAACAAGCAGACAAGTGCACTAAAGGCACTTCAAAGGCCAATGTTCGCATCTGGAAAACAGGCTAGTTTCCAATTTGAACAT
>JAPUDW010000182.1 GCA_027492915.1 Bacteroidota bacterium
GTATCCAGTCGGGTATAAACTGGATGATTTGGGGCCGCCGAACCCTTAATACTGGGGAATAATGATGCCGGTTTTGTACACGATTGATGATCTGACCGCAGATTGGTTGACGGATGTGCTGCGCGAGAAGAGCGTACTTGAACACGGACATGTGACCGCTGTTCAAGTGGTGAGGACATCCCACATGGCCTCGCTGAATTACTTTCTCGATCTTCAATACTCGCCGGATGTATCGGCTGCTGCTCCCAAAACGCTGTTCCTCAAACTCTCGCGGCCTGACCGCCTGCCGCTGACCGCCAGCGAAGTTGAATACTACACGCGCATCGTCGGGCAAACTTCGTTCAAGCTGACACCCATTTGTTACGCTGCCGAGTTTGATAGCGAGAAGGGTGCCTATCATATTTTGCTTGAGGACGTATCGGCCACGCATAGCGGCCTGTCGCTGGCTTATCCACCAACACCTGACCATGCGCAACAAATGGCGACCACACTGGCGCGGCTGCACGCCAGTTGGTGGCAAAAGCCAACACTTAATACGGTTGCTGACCTGCCGACCGAGGCGGTTATCATGCGTTATGTCGATAAATGTCTGACGGGTTTACAACCCATGTTCAGCTTTTTGGGTGACCGCTTGACAGCCGATCAGCACGATTTGATTACGACCCTCACTAAACAATATCCGCGCTGGATGCTTAAACGCATCGAGCAAATACCCAATCAGCTCACGCTCATTCACGGTGACTGCCACAACGCGAATTGGCTGCTGCCGAAAGCCGATGGTGAACCTTACCTGATCGACCGCCAGCCGTTCGATTGGTCGCTCACTTGTTGGCTAGGCACGAGCGACCTGACCTATATGATGATCCATTGGTGGTATCCCGCTTACCGCGAACGGATTGAGGAGACCATGCTGCGAACCTACCACAGCGAATTGTTGGCGCAGGGTATAACTAATTACGCTTGGGAGCAGTTATGGGATGATTACTGCCTATGTGCTATCCAAAGTTTATATGTGCCGCTGGCGTGGTGCGCCCTCGAATCGGTTGAGGATAACGCATGGATTTGGTATCCCAAGGTCATGTATACCTTGGATGCTATTCAGTATCTTGGTTCGCATGAACGGCTCGAACGCGCACTTACCTAACATATACACTTAGTTATCATCCGGTTAACCCTATGGTCATCGCCTCACGCCGCCTCACCCTCCCACATATTGCTATACCACGCATGGTGCTGGCCTTCTGGCTGCTGCATCTGGTCATCAGTCTTGCTTACGGTTTCTATATGCAGGATCACCCCGAACTGCCTGAAGCGCCGTGGTTCTCCACACCGGATTGGGCGGGGGCGCTGGCGCATTGGGACATCAACTGGGAAATGCGGATTGCTGACCAAGCCTACGGGCCGGAGTTTACCCCGCAAACCAGCGCCAAGTTCCCGCTGGCGGCGTTGACGGCGCGGCTGCTGCATCAGGTATTCGGCTTCTCGGTACAAGTCGCCTTATTCATCGTCAATAAGGTTGGCGTGTTAGCCGGTTTTTGGGCGCTGTGGCGCTTGGTCGCGCGGCTGTATGACCCGCTGACGGCTGACCGTGCCGTTGGTTTTATGGCCTGTACGCTGTTCGGCACCAGCTTTATCTACTGGATGAGCTACCCCGATCCTTTGTTTCTTGCGTGGTGGGCGCTGGCCTTCACCGCGCTGTTCGATGGTCAGCCGTACCGAGCTGGCCTGTGGGCAACCCTCGCCGTGTGGACTCGTCCGCAGGGGGCGCTGCTGATGCCGGTGTTCGCGCTGTCGTTGTTGATCGCTGCCGTGCGTGTGGATGGGTGGAAACGTGCCTTGTTCACCCGCCGTTTCTGGCAGCAGGTGTTGAGTGCCTGTCTCATCCCTTCGGTAGCGTTGATCGCGTGGGTGGTGCGCGTTAGTGATGTAACTGCTATCCCGTTTAGCCCGTACCTCGCCCAGCGTGATGTGCGCCAAACCGGATTGATGATGCCGTGGCAGCGCATTTACGAGCGCATTCAACTTATGCTCTCACAAACGCAGGTGATGACCCCCGGCAAATGGCTGGAGGCGTGGCAGTTGCTGCTGTTGGTCGCTGGGCTGTTAGTGCTGCTCGTCGTTTGGTGGCGCGGTCGGCTGCGCTGGGAACTGCTGCTGTTCACCACGCTCAGCGTGTTCCTGCCGCTGCTGACCGATATTTTCGCCATCGGTCGGTTTTCCACTATCACCTTTTTACCGCTGGTGTTTGTCTTTATCATCCCGCCGCGCCGCCGCTGGTTGGATACCCTGTTGTGGTGTGTGGGTATCGTACTATCCCTGCTGGTCATGCTCTCCTTGAACATTACGGCTTATCAGGCAGGGTATGTGCCATGAACCGCCTGAACGTATTTCTCACCACCATCATCGCTGCCTTGTTCATCCTATTGATGCTGTTCGCAGGGCAGCCGATTACGCCCGAAGCCAAACTGGTCGAGCGCTGGTACAACGCCCTATGTAACCCCGCCGCAGACCAATCGCCCTTATTGGAACTGACGTGGCGCGGTGATTTGACGGATGCTCAATTGATAGCCGCCATTGATGCACACCGCAACCTGAATAATTACGCCAACGGCTGTACGGCGGTCGTCAACCATAACATCCTCTACTTTCAATGGGTGCCGCCCGAACTGCGCAATACTTTTGAGCGTATCAAGTTCGTGGCTGTGAATGTCTATCCGGCAGGCGAGGAACAAACGCCCAACCATGTGCTTTCCGTGCGCAGCGGCGTGCATGTGTTGTACGACCACACGGGTAGGGCATACATCCTGCCGCGTTTTATACCCGACTCACCTTTAGGGATTCACACCACCGCCGAGCCGGTAACGGTGTACAACAACGATGGCTTGCCAATGGGCGAGGTGCAGATCACGGGCGCATTGATAACCAGCCAGCACAATGGCATCCAACATATTGGTATACCGTTGAGAATGTCAACCACCCGTGCATGGGGGAGCTATTGGGTAAGGATTTATGGGGATGGGATCGAGCTTAGCCCAGATCTCTATGCCGACGTGCTGCGCCCTGACCAGCAGGCGACTTTCTTGAACGCAATGGGTGAGAACTTTCCGATTGGTACGGTTATCAGTGGTGTGTTGTGGTTCACCGCACCAAACCCACCGACCGACATCCGTATCAGCGTAGATGCTTACTATACCCTCTGGGATTTGCGCGCCCTGCCCACGACTTTCAAACTCCCTGCCATATTCACCCTTGCCAGCCCGCAATGATATGTTATCCTTACGATGTAATTGATACTTTGTATCAATTGTGTGTTTGTAGAAGCATAAGTTGGTTTTTGGTAGGAATATAAGCGGCTGCGAATTTAAGGAATCTCAAAATTCCGTCATTCATTGGCGCTTTTCCTTATGGTATACTCACACAGGCATCGGCAGATTGTTGCTTAAATCGAGAGATTTTCACCCATAAAATGTGTGATCAAAGCGTGGCCGCGTTTGGCTGAACGCTGCCAGCCTTTACCATGAGTTCATCAAATTTGTTCTGTTAGGAGTACTTCTTATGCCCGGCAAACACAAAGTCACCGGCGTGAAGCCAATGTTCGGCAACCAACGCAGCCACTCGCTGCGCGCTACCCGCAAGAAGTGGGAAACCAACTTGCAAAACAAGCGCGTCTATGTGCCTGAATTGGATCGCCATGTCCGTGTCATGATTACCGCAGGCGAACTGCGTACCATCGACAAAATTGGCTTGATCGCTTTCTTGAAGCAGCGCGGGATTTCAATCAACACGCTGCTCTAACGAGATGCCGGGGTTTGCGCTTACTGTAAGCCCCTCATTCATGCGGAGCGTTTGATGTCTGATAAACCTCGTTTTCCGATTCCGCTAACCATCTTGACTGGCTTTCTGGGGGCGGGCAAAACCACGCTCCTCAACCACATTCTGCATAGCAATCATGGCCTGCGGATTGCGGTGCTGGTCAATGACTTCGGCGCAGTCAACATTGACTCTCAGTTGGTGGTGGGTGTGGAAGGCGAGACTGTCAGCCTCTCCAATGGGTGCATTTGCTGCACCATCCGCGATGATTTGCTCTCCGAAACTGTGCGGCTCATTCAACGCCCCCAGCCGCCTGAATATATCATTGTCGAAACCAGCGGTGTGTCTGAACCAGCCACCGTTGCTATGACTTTTATGCTGCCCGAACTTCAAGAATTCCTGATTGTCGATAGCATCCTCACCCTGATTGATGCCGAACAACTCCTTTCGCTCGAAGACGAATATCAAAAACTTGCTCGCCATCAAATCGTCGTTGCTGACATGGTGGTGCTGAATAAGGTCGATTGTGTTACTTCTGATGAACTCGATGAAGTGCGCGATTATGTCCACGATGTTATTCCCGATGCTCGTATCTTGGAAACTACCTTCGGCAGAGTGCCGTTGGAATTGGTGTTGGGGGTAGGCCGTTACGCGCCCGAACAGCTTGCCGGACATGAGTCCGCCGATGTTCATGTTCATGAAGCCCATGATGAGCACGAACATCATGACGATGACCACCACGACCATAATCACAGCCTCGTGTTCAACACATGGAACTGGGCAAGCGACCAACCTTTTACCATCGACTCGGTGCAGTCTCTGGTGGATAAACTCCCGCGTACCATTTACCGCGCCAAAGGTTTCGTCTATATCCGCGATTACCCCGATTCGCGCTTCATCCTGCAAATCGTTGGCAGGCGTGGCTCATTGTTGATCGGTGAGCCGTGGGGCGACCAGAAGCCTTCCAGCCAATTAGTCGTCATTGGCAGCGCGGGTGGTATCGAGCCGGAAGTGCTGACGCGCCTCTTTAACAGCGCCCTTGCCTCCCAAACCGATAAGTCGCGCACGCAGCGCATCATCGAAGCCATCGAGATGGAACGCAGCGGGTATTAGCGCGGTTTTCAACTTATTCCTGTTTCTCAAATAACTGATTGAAAAGAGTAATTATGACTTTTAAGCAGCTCTCTGAACGCGCGTCTGAAATCCGCAGTCGTTATCGTGAGTTTGAAACCGCTAAATATGGTCGCTCTTGGACGGACGAAGAAATTGCGCTGGGCTTTGTGGGGGATGTGGGCGACTTGATGAAGCTCATTCAGGCGAAGAATGGTGTTCGTGCGATACCGGATGCGGACGAAAAGCTCGCCCACGAACTTGCCGATTGCCTGTGGTCAGTATTCACGCTGGCGGATGCCTATAACATTGATCTTGAGCAGGCTTTCTTAAAGACCATGAATGAAATTGAGCAGTTCTTAAAAGCCAATCAGTAAGTTTATTGAATGTGAGTTGCATTGAACAACGTGTCATCGCTAACCCCATTTAGCGCGGTTAATGCCGCCTTGAGTCATTTTAATGCGCGCTTGGCTGATCTATTGCACAGCCGATTTCGCGGGATGTACGTCGTTGGTTCGCTGGCGCTGGGTGACTTCAACAGTGAACATAGCGACATTGACTTTATTGTGCTGATCGACGGTGATATTGAGGATGCTCTGGTGAATGCGCTGCGCGCTATACACACCGAGTTTGACACCAGTAACTCGCCGTGGGCGCAACGTATCGAGGCTATCTACATAACACCCGATGCGTTTGACCTCAGCCGCCCCAACCACAAACGCTATCCTCAGGTCGAAAAAGGGGTGGAATTGTTTACCTCGCCGCTTGAGGATGGTTGGGTGTTCCAATGCTATTCCCTGCGTGAGTATGCGCTCGTGGTCAGCGGGGTTGATCCTCACAGCCTGATACCACCCATCGACCACAAATATATGCCGCCAGCCGTCGCGGCGATTGCCAGCATGTGGCTCGGCGATGCGGTGAATGACCCGACATGGATTGATTGGCTGCGCGAAGTGCCTCATCAGCAGTTCGTTATCAAAACCCTGTGCCGCCTGTTGTACTCGCTGGCGACCGGTGATGTTGCCTCCAAATCTTCGGCGGTGCGCTGGGGGATGGGTAACCTACCCGCCCGTTGGGTCACGCTGCTTGAAGCCTCTTTGGTGAACACGGTTGAAACCGACTTGATTGTGGATGCACTAATTGATGAAACCATCGCGTTTGTTCGCTATACGTTTGAGCAAAGCCAGCCAGACGTGAATGCAACCCTTACTTAAAACCACAAAAGTTTTTTACAAGTTCTGGTAATTTTACAGCGGTACAACTTATGACCACACAACTTCCTGTCACTGTTCTGTCCGGTTTCTTAGGCGCGGGTAAAACCACGCTGCTTAACCATATCCTGCACAACCGTGAAGGGCTGCGGGTCGCTGTCATCGTCAACGACATGAGCGAAATCAATATTGATGCCCGCCTCATCCGTGAAGGCGGTGCTGCCCTCAGCCGCACGGATGAAAAGTTAGTCGAGATGACCAACGGCTGCATCTGCTGCACCTTGCGTGAAGATTTGCTGGTTGAGGTCAGCAATCTGGCGCGGGAAGGTCGCTTCGATTACCTATTGATTGAGTCCAGCGGCATTTCCGAACCGCTGCCGGTTGCTGAAACCTTCACATTTGCGGCTATGGATGGCAGCAATCTTGCCGACTTCGCCCGATTGGATACGATGGTGACGGTTGTGGATGCCTTTAACTTCCCGCGTGAATTCGGCTCGTCAGAAGAATTAGGCGAGCGTGGCGTTGGTGTGAGTGACCATGATGAGCGCACGATTGCCCATTTGTTGGTAGATCAAGTCGAATTTGCGGATGTCATCATTCTCAACAAAACTGACCTCATCACGCCTGATGAAGCCGACCGTGTTGAGGCGCTGCTGCGCCACCTAAACACCACCGCGCTCATCATTCGCAGCCAGCAGGGGCAGGTGTCGCCCCACCAGATCTTGAATACTGGACGTTTTGATCTCTCACAAGCGGCAGATTTCCCTGAATGGCTGCAAGAAGAACGTGGTACGCATACGCCGGAAACTGAAGAGTACGGCATTAGTAGTTTTGTCTACCGCGCCCGCCGTCCTTTTCATCCGCAGCGTTTGATGGACGCGCTCGAAGGCGACGCACTCAACAGCGTCATTCGTTCCAAGGGGCTTTTTTGGCTGGCAACTCGTCGTAATATCATCGGCATCTGGTCGCAGGCTGGCGAGGTCGTTACGTTGGAGGCAGGGGGACTATGGTGGGCGGCTGTTCCGAAGCGCGAATGGCCGCTAGACCCTACCTTCTTGCAGGAGATTGACTCGGTGAGCGAAGGTGAATTTGGAGACCGCCGACAGGAGATGGTTATTATCGGCGCAGAAATGAACCCTGATGCGGTACGCGCCACGCTCGATGATTGTTTGTTGACCGATTCGGAAATGGCGCTCGGCTGGAAGGGTTGGCGAGGTCTCCCCGACCCATTTGATGCATGGATGTAGGGGCGCAAGGCTTGCGCCCCCTTAAACGCGTGTTTAGGCGGTTACACTTTCCACAAACGCCGTCTTGTTCTCGGCTGCCCACTCGGCAAATGTCCGGTTGGGGCGGCCTGTCACATCGGGAACGGTCTGCACAACGGTGTAGCCGATTTCCGGCGGGTTGCCGTACACCCACATAAAGAACTGGATCAGTTCTTCGGATTGTCCCGCCGCCCGCATCTCATCCTGCGCTTGCTCAGGTGTGAGTTCGACCAACTGAATATCCTTACCGGTTGTCTTGCTGATGATGTCGATCATTTTGCGCGGCGAAAGCACTTCTGATCCTGTAATCGGGTAGGTTTTGCCGCCATGACCTTCTTCTGTCAGCGCCGCCACTGCCACCGCCGCAATATCAGCTTCGTGGACGATAGCCGTTTTGCGGTCAACAAACGCGAGGCTCAACTTGCCTTCATTGCGGATCGCTTCCGACCATTCCAGCATATTGTCCATGAATTCGACGGGTTGCAGCAGCGTCCACGCCAGCGCGCTTTTCTGGACGATACCTTCCAATGCAGCCGGTGCGCCGCCGAGCAGCACGGTCACTCGCTTCACACCCGCTTTTTCCGCCAGCGTAACAATTTCTTCGCCCGTTTGTAAGTCTGCATAGTCATCACCGCCAAAATTGATCAGGTGCATGGCTTCCACACCCGCTAGCTTCGCTGCGAAGGTCGCTGGCTGCGTCAGGTCGCCTTCGACCACCTCAACACCTGCCGAAAAGTTCGCTTTTGCCGCGTTACGGGTTAGCGCTAATACCTCATGCCCCGCCTGGTGAAGCTGGTTGACAATATGACCGCCGACGGTTCCGGTTGCGCCTGTAACAAGGATTTTCATGGCTGCTCCTAATCAGTTGTAATGTCTATCTATTGATAAGGATAAGCGGGGTTTAGGACAGATTGCGCCCTGATTAAAAAGAGGTGCAACTTCTCATCTTTTCGTGCGTAAGATCTTATAGCACTACATATAAGGAGATTGTTATGGCACAGCGTCAGAAGTGGGAATATTTGTCCGTATTTGTGGATGCGGTTTCCGAGCCTGTGATGGATTACTTAGAAGAGATCAAATCGTGGAAAAATGGTGTGCCGCGTAATACGCCCGAATCCATGATTCCTCGCTTGGATGCCTATGGGCAGGATGGTTGGGAATTGGTGCATATGCAGCCGGTGGTTGTCGGCAAGAATGCGGATGTGTTAGCCCAATACACCGGTAGTGGTGCACAGGGTTGGACGAGTCAATACTTCTGCGTGTTCAAACGCCCTGCCGATGAATAAACCTACTTGTAGTATAAATGTCGAATTGGGTATGGCGTAATATGTTTCGCCCTGTGATTCTCTGGTAGATAGGTATTGGTCATTTGGGAAATGATGCTGTTTCATCTGAGCGACAAATGACTTCACATTGTAGGGGCTGGATTCATCCAGCCCGCGCCACAACGTCACACTCATCACTTATTTTGCAACCACCATCCCTAGCTTATGCGATTTTGATTTTTAGAACCCTAACCGTTCGACCAGCGGCGCGAGTTGCGGATAGAGTACCACTTGCTCGTGGAGCATGTCTGCCAACTGCGGTTCATCATCCAGCACGCTCTGGCACAACGCATATGCCCGTTCATGCTGTCCATCGAGCGCGGCTGCCACACCCGCCATCAGGCTGTAACTGAGGTCTGTCGGTAAGTACTCGGCGGCAGCGACATAATCGGTTTCGGCGGCTTTGGGTTGGCTCAGCTTCAAATAGGCAGCAGCGCGGCTTCCCACCAGCATCCCCTTGATGTTGCGGGTAATCGCGTTTTGTGTCGCGCTTAGTTTCGCGTCCAAGTCCGTAAGCGCTTGCGTGTAATAAGCGGTCGCCACCTCATAATCTGCTGCTTTTTGTGCCAGATCACCCGCCAATTGCAACCAGCGCCAGTTTTTGGGCTGCTCATGGATGAGCGCTCTTGCCTTATCGATGTTCCCCGTTTGCTCGTACAATATCAAGAGCCGCTCGGCAATTCGTTCATCCGCGCCTGACCGTACCCGCGCCTGTTCGGTCATCAGCATCGCCTGCTGCCAATCGCCCAATCCGATTTGCCAGATGATCGACTGTTGTACAAAATCTTCAGCGGTTGGTTCTTTAATGTGGCTCAGGTCAGCCAGCGCCGCCTGTGCATGGTCTTCGCCCGGCAGCCGCATGAGTACCGCCGCTCGCAGCCGCAGCGCCACTTCGTCAGTCGGGTTTGCCGCGAGATGCGGGTTAAGCGCATCCAGCGCATCTGCCAGCTCACCCGTGCGGATGAATGCTTCTGCCAATTGAAGGGGCGAGTAGAGTGACATGATGAACAATTACCTTTGGTGCTAACTGCAAATAACGAGGGGATACGGTGTGGCGATGCGCCTAAACGGTCATGCGGGGCGGGGCACGAGTTTCAATAAGACTGTAAAGGTAGTTCCCTTGTTGACTTCGCTTTCCACGTTGATGCGCCCACCGTGCAGCGCGATGATCTCTTTGATAATCGCCAGACCGAGGCCGAGGCCGCGTCCGGTTTTCCCCGCCTGATAAAAGCGGTCGAAAATAAACGGCAGGTGCTCGGCTGGAATACCGATGCCGCTGTCGCTGATCTTAATGACCGCCCAGCCAGATTCCGGCGTACCTTCCGCCCCGGGCTGCACATAAATCGTGATCGACCCATTTTCCGGCGTGAACTTGACCGCGTTCGACACCAGATTGGTAATCACCTGTAACATTCTCGTTTGGTCAATCGATACATGCAGCGGTTCTTTCGACAGCTTGTCGATGAGCCAGATGTCCTTAAGTTCGGACTCCGCTTCCATCAATAAAATCGTGTCTCGCACGAAGCTCGTCAGTTCAATCACGTCATCACTGAGCTGAATCAGGCCATTTTTGAAGCGTGCCAGATCAAGCAAGCCCTCAACGAGGTTATCCATGTGCGTGCTGACGCGGTCGAGTATATCAATATGGTTGGCAAGGCGCTCCGGCTGCTTTTCAAGGAGGTATAGGCGAGCCTTCAATGCCGCAATCGGGTTGCGGAGTTCGTGCGCGGCATTCGTCACGAACTGGGTTTTTTCGGCGTCGAGTATTTTCTGTTGGCGTAGATCCCGGAAAATCGTCACCATACCCATGACGCGGCCATTTGCCCCATTCAAGCGGCTAACCGTCATCTCTGTATCGACCACCCATCCACCACGGTGCCTGAGTCGCCGTTCACCCTTCCAGAAGCCTTTTTCAATGACCGTTTTGAGCGCTTCACCGGTCACCGCGTCGAATTCCGCCGGTTCAACATCATGCGGGCGTAAGTGGTTAAGGGTTGTCATCTCGTCATGTTCATAACCGAGAAGGTTGTAAAGCGCCGTGTTGGTAAAGCTGTACACGTTGGATTGTGGGTTATCGCCAAAAATGACACCCTGTACCCCTTCTCCAATCGCTTCCAGAATCACCTCAAGTTGTCGGGTTTTTTGCTCAAGTTCCGAAGTGCGCTTGCTTACCTCTTGCTGGAGCGCATCTGCGTATCGCGTGCGGGACTCGTACAATTTGGCGTTGGCAATCGCTAATCCGGCTTGGTTGGCGAATGTTTGCAAGGTTTCGCTGTCAACCTGTGTAAAGGCTCGCGGCTGCTCGGCATTCACAAAGATGAAACCGATAACCTCACCCTCGACCTGTATCGGCGCGCTGACGACCGACCGTATCCACGCTGTTGGCGGGTAGGGTGCCCAACTTTCGATCTGCGCCGTATCGTCAATCAACTGCGGTTCTTTGGTTTCGACCATGCGCCGCAAATGGGAAATTTCGTGAATTGGCAGCGTCACCGCCTCTAAATCCGCTTCAAGATCGGGGTGATTTGGCGAAATCGTGCGTGCTGTTTTCGCCATCTTGCGTTCGGCATCAATCATATAGATCGTACACAGGTCGTTGGGAATGACAGCCGGAATCAGCATCAATATCCGGTCAAGGATTGCTTCGACACTCAGCGTACTGTTGAGCATCGAACCGGTATCGCGCAGCGCCTCTGCCAATAACCGTTGTGATCTTGCTTGCTGCATATCCAGAATGATATGTGTGCGGTGCAGGATAAATCGAGGATTCGTCGTTAAAATGACATCCTGCGCCCCCGCATCCAATGCCTTATCTAGATGGGTTTCGTTGGTCAAAAATAATACCGGCAGTCGGAAATCATTTGTCAAACGAATGCAGGTATTCAACGATTCGGAGATTTTGCTCAGGTGAAGGATGACAATTTTTGGAATACGTTGTTGGATGAGGGTAAAGCACGTCTGGACATTTTGAGCCTCAAGCACGTCAAAACCACCATGCAAGAAAGCCTCGCATAGCTTTTGTCGGGTATCGGGTTGGTCTGATACCACAAGGATCGTCTGCATATCCAATTATCACCGTTGTGAGGCTGCAACAAACAGTCATTGACATAACGCTCAATTATATAGGCGTTTACACACCTTAGTGTTACAAAGCGTTATAATTTGCGTTATAAACACCCCCCTCCCCATTGAAAGGGATGCCTTTCTAACGCATTCAACCTAAATTATTCTAGTTCATATAATTGGGTTTGTCTAACAAGTGGCACACGCTTGAGGTATGAAAAACGAGATGTTTCCAATCATGCCTGTGTTTTGAGGGACACACCGGCAGTATGTCCCTTCATAAACTAAGGTAAATCTGCGTGGGCTTTACAGCTTTAGTTACCCATGCCGTTCCATAAACCGTTGCATCCGTTCCAGCGCCTTTTCGATATTCTCGCGGCTGGTTGCGTAGCTGGCACGCACAAATCCCGCGCCGCTCTTTCCGAACGCGCTGCCCGGTACCAACGCTACTCGTTCTTCGTACAGCAGCCGTTCGCAAAACATCTCATCCGTCATGCCGCTGGCGGCCACACTGGGGAAGGCGTAGAACGCGCCGTGTGGTTCGAAACATTCCAACCCCAACGAATTAAATCCGCTGACGATCAGCTTCCGCCGCGTATCATACTCGCCGCGCATATCTGCCACATCCTTTTCGCCGTGGTTGAGTGCCTCGGTCGCTGCCACTTGCCCCATCGTCGGCGCGGACATAATCAAGTATTGGTGCAGCTTTCGAATCGCTTCCATGATCTCGTGTGAGGCCGATACGTACCCGATGCGCCAACCTGTCATGGCAAACGACTTGCTCATCCCACTCATCAAAATGGTGCGCTCGTACATCCCCGGCAGCGAGGCGAAGTTGGTGTGGGTAACGTCATACACTAACCGTTCGTAAATCTCATCGGAAAGTACAATCAAGTCGTACTTCTGTGCCACAGCCGCGATCTCCAGCATCCGTTCCCGCGAAAGCACCGCCCCTGTAGGGTTGTTCGGGTAGTTAATCAGGATGGCTTTAGTGCGCGGGGTAATGGCCGCTTCCAGCATTGCGCCCGTAATCTGAAACCCATCTTCCACGAAGGTGTCCACCCGTACCGGTACACCACCTGCCATCTCAACGGCTGCCGCATTTGCCACGAAGCACGGTTCGGTCACTAGCACCTCGTCGCCGGGGTCAAGGATCGCCCGCAGCGCCAGCCACATCGCCTCGCTCACGCCCACCGTCACCACAATCTGCGAGTCCGGGTCGTACTCCACGCCATATAAACGTTGGATGTAAGCCGCAATCGCCCGCCGCAGTTCAATCGTACCGCTGTTATTGGTATACGCGGTTTGACCCAAATGCAGCGACTCGACAGTCCGATCAATAATATGGCGCGGTGTTACAAAGTCCGGTTCGCCAATCCCCAATGACACCACATCTTCCATCGTTGCGGCGATGTCGAAATAGCGGCGAATACCAGATGGGCGAAGCTGTTGAACAGATTGGGAAACATAGCTGCGGGTTCGGCTCATAGTAACCTCGGCAAAATGATGATCGGGTACAGGATGGTAACGAAAAAATTGAATGAACTCATTATAAACGGTGTGTGGTTTGTAGCCTATGGACATCAAACACCAATTATTCTGCCCTAATTGTAGCTTCGTTTGCGATTCAATATTTGCTTATTCCCTGCCTACTTTCCCCTTTTATTTCCCAACCGCTTGACAATCAGTTTGAAAAGATCAATAATTGTGAACAGTGTTCAGTAAATAATCGGTAATCATGAAGAAGCAGCCTTCTGAAAAGAAAATAACCCGTGCCGACCGCCTGCGAGAAGCTAGTCAGCAGCGGCGCGATCAAGAAAAGCAGGAAGTGCGGCAGGCCATCATCACCGCCTCCACCGAACTCTTCTTGGCGCATGGATACCATAACTTTTCTCTGCGTCAGGTTGCCGAAAAAATTGGTTATTCACCCGGCACAATCTATCTTTACTTTAAGGATAAAGATGCCGTTCTCTACACCATTATGGAAGAAGGTGTGGTTCGCTTTGCTTCTGCCTTGTCAACCGCCGTTGCCACGCCGGATGTGCGTGATCGTCTAGCCCGCCTTGGTAGGGCATATGTCCAATTTGGGATTCAAAATCCTGCCCATTACCAGCTCATGTTCATGCAGCGTCCCGATTATTTAGAACGCACCGATAGCACCACCCCACAAACCATTGCCGGGATTTTCGCCCTATGGCGCAGTGTCGTTGAGGAAGCCATGCACGCCGGTATCTTGCGGCAGGCTGACCCTACCAGTACGGGCGATATTTTGTGGGCGCTGCTGCATGGTGTGGTGTCAATTGCCATCCTCATGCCCAATTTTGACGCGCAGCGCATTCAGGATATGACCGATAGAGCGCTCGAAATGTTGACAATGGGTATTCACACACCATAAGTTTTTTGCTTAACAATGAACGGCCTTCATTGGATAATTGATAGTCAGTTCACAATAAGGAGATGTATCATGGGACAGCAAGCAGCAGCAAAAGGTTGGCACGTTGCTAATTGGGGATTTTGGGGTTGGTTAGAAACGGGTCTCAAGCTGGTTGGTATCGCCGCCGGCATTCTCGCCTTTCTCAATAGCAGGGGCGTAACCGAACTCACCATTGGCGGCAGCCCACGCCTCGCAGCAGTCATACTCGTCGCTTTGTTCAGTCTGGCGATGGTCAGTATATTTTTTGTCCGCATCGCGCAAAAAGAACTCATCTCAATTGGCTTCTCCGCCCTGAATGTGGTTGGGCATCTCAGCTTACTTGTTGCGCTCTTGCGCATTCCAACCGAAACGACCCTTCCATTGGTTTTCGCCATCATGTTCATTTTGGGTGAACTAGCAAAACAGCGCTTCCTCGCTATTTCTGGTTATGTCGAAGGCGGCTCGGATACCGCGTCCATGCTCAAAGTCTCGCGTATCAT
>JAPUDW010000183.1 GCA_027492915.1 Bacteroidota bacterium
CGGATTTGTATCTGGATACCTTCGTGTTCTACAACACCTTCTTCCCGCAGTTCTTTTTGCAAGGCGGGTTAACGGTGAGTGCCGAGCGTCGGGAACGGGTGATGCTGACGAGTAACTTCCGCGACGACGGGTTATTCGAGCTGAACCTGACAGCAAGCGTACCACGCTAGCGATCAAGAACCTTCTAGCAACCGCGACACAGCATATAGAGAAATCAAAAGAGGCACATGGTGATGTGCCTCTTTTGCGTTAGCGATTAAGCAAATTACGCTTTCAGCTTTTCCATGTAGTACTTGCGGAACTTGGCAACCTTAGGTGCAACCACGAACTGGCAGTAGCTTTGATCGGGGTTATTGGCGAAGTATTCCTGATGGTAATCTTCGGCAATATAGAAGGTAGATACTGGCGTGACTTCGGTCACAATCGGCGCGTTCCAGCGGTGTTCAGCGTTCAGGTCAGCAATGGTTTTCTCAGCGATAGCCTTCTGCTCCGGCGTGTGGTAGTAGATAGCCGAGCGGTACTGTGTGCCGACATCATTCCCCTGACGGTTGAGGGTTGTCGGGTCATGAATAGTGAAGAACACACCAAGTAAATCTTCGTAGCTGACGACCGCCGGATCATAGGTAACTTGAATAACTTCGGCGTGTCCGGTAGCACCGGTACAAACTTCGCGGTAGGTGGGGTTCGGGTTCTTGCCGCCCATGTAGCCAGACTCGACCGAAACAACACCGTTAAATTGGTCGTAAACGGCTTCCAGACACCAGAAGCAGCCGCCCGCCAGCGTAGCGACCTGGGTTCCAGCGGTGGTTTGAGAACTCATCATATTAGCCTTTCGTTGGTGAACAACTCTGTATGTAGTATAGACAGGTTATGTTATGAAAGCATTACAGAGGCACGAGGTTGATACACGCTATATTGAACACGAAATGGATATTATTCGCATCAGAGGACGGTTAAAATAAGGTGTGCGTTTAAAAGCCCTGTAACATTTTGTCTGTTTACGAGACTTTTGAATGAATAAGTCTCATCTCAGGAAATGGTCTTCATGCCGAGTTTCACCCTCACTACCCCGCCCGATTTTTGCTTTTGGCCGACCGTTGTGAGCCACGGCTGGTGTGACCTGCCGCCGTATAACTGCGACGAAAGCACGCGCACCCTGACGCGCATCCAACAACTGAGCGATGGCACAGTCGTCAAGCTGGTGCTGAAAGATGCGGACGCTGAGGTGGGTTCGCTGGTCGTCCATGTCGAGGGAGTAGAAGCACTTACAGCGGGGCAGGTGGGCGAACTGGGGCAAGCGCTGCGCCGCAGTATGGAGATCGACCGCGACCTGACGAGCTTCTACGCCGTGATGCGCCACCACCCGCGCTATGGGTGGATCGAGCCGATGGGCGCGGGGCGACTGCTGTCCTCGCCGAGCATTTGGGAAGATTCAGTTAAGACGTTGTTCACGACGAACACCACATGGCGCATGACCATCCAGATGACCGAGCGGGTGGTGACGCTGGGCGAACCGTATGTCGGCGGTGGACATGCCTTCCCCACACCGCAGCGCCTCGCCGCGATGACCATTGACGTGTTGAACGCGCACGTTCGTGCAGGCTACCGTGGGGATTACCTGCACCTGCTGGCGACGCGGGTTGTGAAGGGCGATGTGGCGCTTGAATCATGGCGCGATGTGGCGCTTCCCTCCGACGAGGTATACAAGCGCATCAAATCGTTAAAAGGGTTCGGGGATTACGCAGCCGGTACGATGCTCAAACTACTCGGCCACTTTGACCGCCTCGCCACCGACAGCGTATGTCGCACGGTGTATAAAGACGCACTCAACAACGGCATTGCGGCGGTGGACGACAAAGAAATCGCGGCTTACTATCAGCCTTTCGGTCAGTGGCGCGGGCTGGTGCAGTGGATGGATGTCATGGAAGATTACTTTAAAGGAGACAAATTTACGCCTGTTCCTGCTCCGTAGACAGCGGTAAGCGAGATACTTTGGCGAACACGGTTTGCATTTCCGCACTCGGCTGCAAGGCGGCGAAGGACTGCGGCACATCCACCTGATCTTTGAGGGCGGCCCGCTGCGCGCCGCGTGTGGCGTTAAACAGGTAAGAGAGGCGAAACAGCCAAATCGCCTGTTGGACATCTGCCGCCGAACGGATGTAAAAGGTAATCCAACCCGTTTCCGGCAGCAGATGATGCGGTTCGGCTTTATTTTCTGCAAGTAGTTGGTCGCGAATTTTGCTATTAAACGAAATATCCACCATACCATCGCGGTGAATATGCCCAACCTCAACCGTGCCGAGGTTAAACTCGATACCACCAAACCGGTGCGGGTGCGCTGTTATGCCCGGCCAAGCGCTAACGGTCGTGCGGACTTGTTCGACAAATTCGTGCATCATCAAACCTTTCTACCCATGCCCTTGTATCTATTGTGCGCCAAATTGATGCGCTTACCACTGGTACTCTGACCTAATTTGACCTGTACAAGCGGTCAGGGTGGGTGCTTGTGACAAACTTAATGCACTGATAACATAGATTGATTACCATTTTTACAAAAATTGGTTATATTTTTCGCCCAGATCGGCTTAATAGGCTTTTGGAAATACTATCATGGCAACCCCAACCGAGGAAGCACATCTTCCTGAGCTAAACCCGCAAACCTACTTTAACCGCGAACTCGCATGGATCGAGTTTAACCGCCGCGTGCTGGCGATGGCGCAGGATGAAACCGTGCCGCTGCTAGAACGGGTGAAGTTTCTCGCTATTTTTAGCAACAACCTTGACGAGTTCTATATGGTGCGTGTGGCATCCGTACACGATAAGCTCAAATCGGTCGTGCCTTCTGCGCGGCCAGATGGTTATCAGGCGGCTCCATTACTAGCGGATATTCGGGCGCATGTCGTCGATCTGGTGGCACAGCAGCGCGTGACGATGCGCGAAGTGTTCGCTAAACTTGCCGAGCATGGTATCCGCGTATTGGACATCAACGAGCTTGAAGCGCATCACCGTGATACGATCCGCGAGTATTTCCATAACGAAATTTTCCCGATACTCACGCCGCTGGCAGTTGATCATGCCCGTCCCTTCCCGTTCATCTCCAACCTGAGTCTGAACCTCGCTGTGTGGCTGAAACGGACGAATGGGCACGGTAATCAGGATACCGAGTTTGTGCGTGTTAAAGTGCCGGAAGCCCTGCCACGGTTGATGGACATCGGCAAGGTGCTGCGGCGATATGCCAACGACTCGTCCATGAAAGACACCTTCCTGTGGATGGAAGATGTGATCTCCGACAATCTCGACTCGCTCTTTCCGGGGATGCGCGTGCTGGAACACTATCCCTTCCGCGTGACGCGCGATGCCGACGTAGACTACGAACAGGAAGAAGAAACTGTCGGCAGTATGAGCGCAATGATCGAGGAAAGCGTCAAAGAACGGCGCTTTGGCTCGGTGGTGCGCCTGAGCGTACCGGATAACATCAGCGACCGCACCCTGAACCAGCTCATCCGCCAATTAGGTGTCGAGCCAGAACGCGACGTTTACCTGATCGACGGGGCATTAGGGGCAAGCAGCCTATTTGAACTGTCCGGTGTGGATCACCCCGAACTCAAGTACCCGCCGTTCGCGCCGCGCATACCGGATAATTTAAGCGAGCAGGATATTTTCAGCGCCATCCGCAAAGGCGATATACTGCTGCACCATCCTTACGAGTCATTTGCGCCGGTGGAAGCCTTCTTCCGTGCCGCCGCCCGTGACCCCGATACACTGGCGATTAAAGCGACACTGTATCGCGTCGGCAAGAACTCGCCGATTGTCGAGGCGCTGCTGGAAGCGCGGGATAACGATAAGCAGGTGGCAGTGCTGGTGGAACTGAAGGCACGTTTCGACGAAGAAAATAACCTTGAATGGGCGCGGCAGTTAGAACACAAAGGTGTGCATGTTACTTACGGTGTGGAAGAACTGCCCGTCAAAACCCACGCAAAGGTGGCGCTGGTGGTGCGCCGAGAAGCCGACGGTGTGCGGCGTTACATCCATCTCGGCACCGGCAACTACAACGCCAGCACCGCGCGGATGTATACCGACCTCGGCTTGCTGACCGCCAACCCCGAAATCGCGGATGATGTGTCGAAGTTGTTCAATCGCCTAACCGGTTATGCCCCCGCGACGACTTACAACCGCCTACTGGTTGCACCGGAGCATTTACACGCGGGGCTTTATACGCTGATTGACAATGAAATTGCGGCAGCACGGGCGGGTAAAAAAGCGCGGCTAATCTTTAAGATGAACCAGCTTGAAGAAGACGTGATGATTCAAAAGTTGTATCAGGCGTCGCAAGCGGGCGTACAGGTTGACCTCATCGTACGCGGCTTGTCGTGCCTCGTGCCGGGGGTAGCAGGTGTCAGCGACAATATCCGGCTGATTAGCCATGTCGGGCGTTTCCTTGAACACAGCCGTATTTTCTACTTCCAGAATGCGCCGGTTGCCAAACGGTTTTACATGGGCAGCGCGGACTTGATGCGGCGGAACCTGTATAACCGCGTTGAAGTGGTGTTCCCAATTTTGGAAGCGCGGCTGCAAAAGCTGGTGATGCGAACGCTCACAACCTATTTGCTGGATACCCATCTGGCGTGGGAGATGCAGCCAAATGGTACTTACATCCGTTTGCAACCGCAGCCGGGGGAAGATGTTTTGGACTCGCAAGCGATGTTTATGGAGGACAGCTTTGGCGTACCCGCTGCGCCATAAATATCAATAAATTTGAAACGGCGCATAGCCATGCGTCCCCTATGATTAAATTCGCCCGGTGTAGAAGATTGACTACCGGCTAACCTTGGCTGGCTGTGTAGAGGGCGATGCCGATGGCGACCGATAGATTAAGCGAGTCGATGGCCTTGGTCTGCGGGATGGTGACCGACGTGCCGAGCTTGCGGTAGGCTTCGGGGAGGCCGCTGCTTTCGCTGCCGAACACCAGCGCGTAAGGTGGCGTAAAAGCGGCTTCATGCAGCACAACATCGCCGTTCGTCATGAAGGGGTAGAGCGCGTGTATGAAGTCGGTGCGGTAGGCATCGAGCGAGTCATAGTAGGTAAAGTTCACCTGAAATAACGCCCCCATCGAGGCGCGGATAGTACGCGGGTCGAACATATCGACAGCGGGTTTAACCACCGCCAAGTCGTGGAAGCCAAAGCCGAGCATAGTCCGCAGCGTCGTCCCCAGATTGCCCATATCCGAAGGGTTAACCAGCAGCACATGGTTGGCTCCGGCATTCAGCGCCGCCTCGTACTTTTCGAACACGCCGACCGCATACGTGTTTTCTTTCGACTCCAGCCGTTCTACCAATTTATCGTCGACCGAAATGCGGATGCCAAGCTGCTGGCAGAACGCTTTGATCTTGGCGACCCCTTCATTACGCACACCGGCTGAATGCAGCAGCACCTCACTGACGGTTTCCGGTTGGTGTTGCAGCAGTTCGAGCGTCGGGAATACGCCGAAGGTATACGCATGGCTGGCATCACGTTCATATTTGCGGAAGCGCATAATCAAGTCTATCCGTTTGAAATAAGGCGTTGTAAACCCATTCTATCATCGGAGTTTGTCCGTAAATAGCACGCTTCGTCCCTACAAATCAGCTTAATGACAGCAGTCTGCTAGGTTTTGAGAGTTCGCTTATGTTATAGTGCGGGCATGACTTTGTGAAATCTGGTACAGGATTGACATTATGCGCGATGTTGCCGTGATTGGGATCGGTCAAACACCGATTGGTGAACTCTGGAATTTGAGCCTGCGCGAATTGGGTGCAAGTGCTTTACGACAAGCGGCGGCAGATGCCGGAATCGAGAAGCCGGACACACTGTATGTGGCGAATATGTTGGCGGCACGCTTGAGTAACCAAGCCCACCTCGCGACACTAATCGCCGACTACAGCGGTTGGCGGGGCATCGAGGCGGCGACGATTGAGGCGGCGTGTGCGTCCGGCGGTATGGCGTTCCAAACGGCGGTTCGGGCAGTCGCCAGCGGTATGGTGGATGTAGTCGCGGTATGCGGTGTGGAAAAGATGACCGACGAAACCACCGCCCAGATTACCTCCGCACTGGCAACCGCAGCCGACGCAGATTATGAAGGTTCGCACGGCGCATCATTCGTGGCGCTGAATGCACTCATCATGCGGCGTTATATGTATGAATATAAGGTACCGCACGAAGCATTTGGCGCGTTCAGCATCAACGCCCACAAGAACGCGGTTAATAACCCGAACGCCATGTTCCGCAAGGCCATTTCACAGGCCGTATACGACCGCGCACCCATGATCGCCGACCCGATTAACCTGTACGACAGTTCCCCGATTTGTGACGGTGCGGCGGCGGTGATCCTCGCCCCGTTGGAGATGGCTCGCGCGATGAATAAGCCGGTCATTCGTGTACGCGCCAGTGCTTCGGCCACCGATACACTGAGTTTGGCTGACCGGCACAACATGCTTTCGTTGGAAGCCGCGTCCGCCAGCGCCAAAAAAGCTTACCAGCAAGCGGGCGTTAACCCCAGCGACATTGACTTGTTTGAAGTCCACGATGCCTTCTCGGTGATGTCCGCGTTGAGCTTGGAAGGCGCAGGCTTCGCGGAAGCTGGCACCGCACCCTACCGCGCACAGGATGGCGAGTTCACCATCGGCGGGCGCTTACCGATTAGCACGATGGGCGGGTTAAAAGGGCGCGGGCATCCAGTCGGCGCGACGGGTGTCTACGAGCTGGTTGACCTGATTACCCAACTGCGCGGCGAGGCGGGTGCTAATCAGGTACAGGACGCAGCGCTCGGCCTGACGCAAAACATCGGCGGCACAGGCGCAACCGTGGTGGCGCACATCCTCGAACGGGCGGGATGAGTAGTCGCAAGTTTCAAGTGACAACTTAGAAGAGAGCTTAGGCTCTCTTTTTAGTCGTCAGACTCCACTCAAGGGTTGGAAGATGGCACACCCCACAGGCGGATCGTGCCATCTGAACTTTCAGTCATGATGAGATGGTCATCATCCAAAAATGTGAGCCGAATAATTCCCCATGTATGTTCGATCTGCGTGACCAACCGCTTACCCGCAGCGGTATCCCACAGCGTTAGTTCACCGAAATAGGCACCACCGGCCAGTAACGTGCCGTCGGTATTATAATCCAGTATCCGTTGCCAGGTGGTTGGCGCATCCAGCGTTTGGTGCAGCTTCCCGTTGCCGACATCCCAAATTTGTACGCCATCGCCATAGGTAGCTGTAGCTAACCAGCGGTTATCAGGGCTTAAAGCAGGCGCACAAAAATTATTGGCTTCAAGATGCTGCGTGAAGTTCTTTTCGGCGATACTCCATATCCAGATAGAAGCATTTTCGTTACTACCCATCCCTTGATAACAGTCATCAATCAAGAGCAGTTGGTTATCATCACTAAAGCGAAGGCCGAGTTTGCTTTCAGAGGGCTGCTTGATGCTGTCAACCAATTCCCCTGACACTTCATTACGCAGCAAAATAGGTTCGTCTTTAGCCTGTTTTAAGGCGGAATAACGACCATCATTGCTAATGGTGAATGCCCGAAACCATTCCCCTTCGACAAACTTAAAACGGGTAGTGAATGTTTGCTGTTTCCGTATATAGGGGGTAATTCTTTCAATCGTATCGGGCTGAATAGGAACAGAGAAATGCCAGTTGGGCAGGGTGTCATTGAACGGCTCATTTCGCTCACGGCGCGTTCGAAAGCCGGGTAAACGGATGACCGGTTCCAGCGTTTCGTAATCATAAAATGTGAGTTCATTATTTTCAGTCGCAACCGAAAAAAGTGTTTTGTCACTCTGGCGAAATACAAGCCGCATCCCTTTTGTGTTGATTTCCCGCTGCTGCTGACTGGTTGCGGTGTCGAACACACGAATGGTGTTGATTTCGCCGAATGTATCACCGCTTAAAACAAACAAATTATCTGTATCAAGATTGAATATGAGTCCACGCAAAATTTCAGGAAGATCAGTTATCAATTGAATAGGCGGCGTGGATTCAATCGGGCTAGTTGCATCGAAGTCAGCGACATTCCAGTACCAGAGATAGACATTATATGTTGTAAATGCCTCATTACTAGAATAGGTGGTTGCAAACAATTTGCTTCCATCCGCGCTGAATTGCAGCGTGAGGGTGTTGAGAAAATGACCATTTAAAGTGGCAAGTTTTTTACCTGTGGCAGCTTCAACCAAAACCACATCGAGCTTTTCATTTGGGGGCGTTCCGCTTATGACGGGTAATGCCAACAGTTCACTATCGGGGCTAAAGGCTGGTGCTTCGGCGTATGGTTCAACCGTGATTTCTTTGGAAGTCGCTAAGTCAATCAGCTTATTGTCAATAAGCATCCGTTTACCATCAGGGCTAAAGCGAGGGTAATACTGATGATCGGAAAAAGCACCCTCATACGGGTTTTCCACCGGTTGGCCTGTGGTTAAATCCCAAAATTGGGTGTAGCCGCCGCCAACATCAGGATAATAAGAGTTAGAGGCCAACAAATGCGCATCGTCATTCAGTGTTATCCTCGACACATAACCTGTTCTGGTTTGAATCAAGTTCGGCGGCGCGTTGAAGTCAGCCGTGTCATAAATCCATATCCCCGCCGTTGTAGAAACAATCATGTGTTTACCATCGTTTGACCACAGAATATCACCTGTTTCCCCTTTCCCCAAAATGGCGAGTTGGGTTAACGCGCTGGCGTTTTCGACGGTGATCTTTTGGAGTGGGTTAGCAGTTAAGGAGGTTACGGAGGCAGGATTTGCAAGAAGCCCAACAAGTAATATCAAGCAAGAGACCAAAAAGCGCATGATGACTTCTTCTTAATAGTTAATCACTATTCCTTGATCATAGGCAAAGTATATATCGCTGACAATTGATCGTAGATGAAACATCGGGCAATCGTCACATCATGTTCCAACACGATTGTGCCAATCCGCAGTCGTTTCAAGTCAAAATGTCTGCCCATTTCATGATATTCGCCACAGGCAATTCTTAACATTTCGCGTGTATACTCAGGGCAATTATTACCAATTGCATTAATGGAGACAGCAACATTTTTCTGGTGGGCGATATTGGCGGCACAAACACACGGTTGGCATTGTATAACATCGACGGCGCGGTTCCAGAACGCAGCAGCGACATCAAGACCTATTCCAGCCAAGCCTTCCTCGGCCTGACGGCGATTGTCGAGACGTTCTTGCGCGAAACCGGCGCGACCTGTGAGCAAGCGGTGTTCGGCGTGGCGGGGCCGGTGGATAAAGCCAAAGGTGAGTCGCAAATCACCAACTTACCGTGGCTGATTAGCGTGCGTGACCTGCAAGCCGCCCTCAAGATCGAGCGTGTGAGTCTGCTCAACGATGTCGAGTCGATCTCCTACGGGCTGGCGCTGCCGAACGGCATGAGCGAACCGGATGATATATGCCAACTGAATCGCAATTACGACCCAACAGCATCAAGTATCCCCGGCAATAAAGCGCTGATTGCCCCCGGTACTGGTTTGGGCGAGGCGATCCTCGTGTATGACGAAATCGGCAGCAAATATCTGGTAAGCGCGACCGAAGGCGGGCATACCGACTTCGCCCCACGCAGCACGTTCGAGGCAGGGCTGCTTCACTATCTACAGGACAAATTCTGGCACGACAGCTTCGGGCATATCAGCTACGAGCGCGTCATTTCGGGTCAGGGCATCAAACACATTTATGACTACCTCAAGGAGTCGAACGGCATTCCCGAAAACCCCGATGTCGCGCGGCGGCTGACGCAGGCCGAAGAACCAGCGAACAAGATCATCTCAGAAGCGGCACTCAGCCACTCGTCCGAACTATGCATGAGTGCGCTGACAACATTCGTGAGCATCCTCGGTGCGGAGTGCGGCAATATGGCGCTCAAAACGCTGGCGTTTGGCGGCATCTATTTGGGCGGCGGCATCCCCCCCAAAATTTTGGAGAAGCTGAAAGACGGCTCGTTTATCGCGGCCTTCTTGAACAAAGGGCGCTTCGCCAGCACGCTCATCAAAGTGCCGGTGTACGTCATCATGAAGGAAGAGCCGGGGTTATTCGGCGCGGCCTGCTATGCCAAGGTGACGAGTAAACAGTAGGGCAATAACCTGCCCCAAAGAGAGTGTTCGGCAAGATTGCGCTGGCGATAAAATTATTATATTATCGCCAGCGATCATTTCAGGTCATGTTCCGGCAGATGGAACTACGAGATAACAATTGGGATTTGATAATGTGGACGGTGCGAAATCGGCAGAAATACTCTAAATACTGATGATTTTTCTTGATTAGAAAGCATTAGAACTCTTCCGATTTTATATATTAAAATATCAAAATAATCATATAAATCATGAAAACTTCAACAAAAAACTTAGAGCAGATTAAATTAGAATATGACGCATTAATTCAAGAGTACAACAGCTTGCGTAATGAACTTATAGCCACATTAGAGTCAGCACGTCAAGTAACTAACTATACTTTCGTTTTAACAGGCCTTTTATTCCCAACATTTCCACTTATTACAGGATATTTATCTCAGACAAAAACAGGAACAATTCTTTTTATTATTCCAGTAGTTTTTTATATCCTAGCATGGACATCTTTAAGATACACAATTTTGTGTAATTCACTTAGCACTTATATTAGAGATCATATTGCTCCAAAGGTTCGTGAGTGCTTAGTCGAATTAGGTACTGCTACAGAAAGAAATGATAGAATTTTTCGTTGGGAAGATAAGGGTAAAAATACATTAAAAAAATATGGCAAGTTATACTTCCCAATTGCCGGAGCACATTATGGTTTACCTTTACTTGGCGCGGTTTTAGTAGTTGTGATAACACTTATATTTTATAATACATATGCTCTTACTCTATCTAGCTTAGATTACGCTCTTATCATAACAAACTTATTATTACTCATTTATAGTTGTTTCTGGGGGATAAAAGTAGAACTATTAAGATAAATAGCTTAGTAGGTTTTAGAATCAGTAATGTGCAAAGCAGCAGTTTGTAATATCTTGATTTCCTTCACAATTTTCTGCTATACTATGATTATTCAGGCGAAGGAAGCGCACCTGCGAACCGAATTCCCCTGAACATCTGTCAACACAAGCGAAAGATTGCCAATGACTACGGACAGCTCCTCCAAGTAACCCTTTTCACGGATTACCCCGGTGCTGTTTGCGTTGGTTAACGCTTGCTTCCAACTTGCTGTGTTGATTGCTACTTTCTGTAGCCCAACCTCGCGCCGTCATGGGTGTCCCCGTGCGGCGCTTTTGATTCCCGCCGCTTTGAGAGGGTTTGCCGGCGGCAAGCCCCTACAGATCACAAACACTGAACCCAAAGAGGCAATCTCTATGTTGAATATCAACCACATCACCAAAGCTTACGGCTTGAACACCGTCCTTAAAGACGTGTCCTTTACCCTGAACACCGGCGAGCGCATCGGTCTCGTCGGGGCGAATGGCGTGGGTAAATCGACCCTCATCAAGATCATCGCGGGGGTGCTGCCAGCCGACAGCGGCACCATCACCCTTCCGGCGGGTGTCGAAATCGGCTATCTGCCACAGGTCATCACCGGCTACGACGATCAAACCCTCGGCGACTTGATCGCGCAGGCCAGCACCCGCTTGAACGCGCTCGAAACACGGATGCGCCAGCTTGAGGCCGATATGACACGGCTCACGGGCAGCGCACTGGATAACGTGATGACCGAATACGGCAGCGTCACCGAACACTACGAACGGCTCGGCGGCTATGAAGGCGACCACCGCGTACAAACCGTGCTAGCGGGTTTACAAATCAGCCACCTGCCGATGGATCGCGCCTTCAGCACCCTTTCCGGCGGCGAGAAAGCCCGTGCGGGGTTAGCCCTGCTGCTGCTCGGCGCGCCGGATGTGCTGCTGCTGGACGAGCCAACCAACCACATTGATATGGTGGCGCTCGGCTGGCTGGAAGCGTACTTGGCGGCCTACCGTGGGGCGGTGTTGGTGGTCTCGCATGACCGCCAGTTCCTCAACCGCGTGGTGAACGCCATCGTCGAGATTGACGAACACAGCCAGCAGTCCAAGCGCTACAGCGGCGACTACGACACCTATCATCAGGCCAAAGTCGCTGAGCGCCAGAAGTGGGAAGCCGACTACGCCCGCCAGCAGGAACAGATCGCCGCGCTGACGCTGGAAACCAAGGAGACATCCCGCAACAACAATAACTACCGCGCCCATACCGATAGTGACAAGTTCGTGCGCAACGGCAAGAAAGCCACCCACGACAACACCGTAGCGCGGCGCATCGGTAATGCCGAAGAAAAGCTGAAGCGCTTGGAAGCCGAAGCCCTGCCACAGCCGCCCGTCCCCCTGCACTTCGACCCGCGTTTCGACCCCGAAGCGCTTAAAGGTCGGCTGCCGCTGGTGGTCTCGCGCCTGAGCCAGCGCTTTGGTGAACGGCAGGTGTTGGATGAAGTCTCGTTCACGGTCGGCATCAACACGCGCATGGTGCTGGTCGGGCCGAACGGCGCGGGAAAATCGACTCTCATCCGCTTGCTGGCGGGGCATACCAAGCCCGACAGCGGCGAGGTGATGGTCAACCCTGCCGTCCGCATCGGCTACCTCGACCAAGAAGGCGGCAGCATGTCCGACGCGCACACGCTGTACGAGGCCTTCCGCGTGGGCATGGATTATCAGGATCAGGTGTTGAAAACCATGCTGATTCGATCCGGCCTGTTCCGCTATACCGACTTCGACAAGCCGGTCGGCGGCCTGAGCAGCGGGCAGCGGCGCAAACTGCAACTGGCGCGGCTGATCTTCGGGCGGGCGAACCTGCTGCTGCTGGACGAGCCAACCAACGACCTGAGCTTTGATGTCCTCGAAGCGTTGGAAACGGCGCTGCACGAGTTCCCCGGCCCCGTCATTGCCGCCTCGCATGACCGGCGCTTCATCCAGCAGTTCGGTGGCGACCTGTACGAAGTGCGCGATGGTCACTTGATCCAGCACCTCGGCGGTTACGAGTCGTATCTCGAATCGCAGATGGCGTATGCGTAACCCCGCATCCCCCACATGACAACGCGCGTTTACAGAGCGGGAACTGACAAGTACCCGCTCAGCATCTCCCCACCCTAACCGCGAAAATCCGCCCGACCTTCATAACACCAACACCGCTTTGCCCTTGCTGCCCCTCTCGCCTTCAAGCGCTTTATGCACGAACTGAGTTGAAGCTTAAAATGAAAGAGCCTACGGTGTGCAGGCTCTTCTACGTAAATTGGGCTAATATGAAGCTTAGATTAGTTGCAAGGCTAACACGTAATCTTACGGGAGTTTATCTCGGATATTTAGCCATTGATTTAGTTCCTCCTCAAGTAGGACTTTGTTTCCATCACCCAATACTTTTATGACATTGAGGCGATTTTTGATTTTTCTCAAACCAACAAGATCATTAGGATAGAGATCAGCTAGTTGCTTAAGTGATAGTTTCATTTTCGTTTCTGTTTCTTGTCGTGTAAGAGGCAAGCCCTCAAAAAACCAATCCACGATTTTTTGAATGTCCAGCACGGAATTATCAGCTTTTGGGCCAGACATATTGATTAGTTTTGCTCTCAGCATCATAGAAGATGTCATACATGCCTCACAGCCTGTGGACGAGTACCTATCCATATTTTCATAGATAGAAATCGTGATTTGCGCCCATTCCATATTTGGCTGTGATTCCTGAAAAATCTTGGTACGTGTGGATTCCGCTAAACCCGACCACCAGTTTCCATGCTTCACAAAATCCGAAGCGCTCATCCCCGCCGATTCTAGCCAGTGCTTAACTTCTACAATGCCTTGTTTCATTAACTGTTCTACATCAGGAAATGCAAACTCATTCATATTTAGTTTCCCACCTCATAGAGCCTATCCGAATAACCCAGCAGCACGAAAAGCAATGAGAGCGCAGGCGAAGTGAAGGAAAGCCAGATAATGTTCAGGTTTCTTCTCCCAACGGATCAGGATACGGCGAAAACGGTTCATCCAGCTATGGGTGCGTTCGACGACCCAACGCCGTGCACGCTTGCCAGCCTCCTGAGCCAATTCGCGCGCTTCACGAACGAACAACTTGAGTTGAGGCGGAAAATGAAAGAGCCAGCGGTGTGCAGGCTCTTCAAGGTTGGGTTGATCTATAGCTCATGAAACTTTGAAATTCTAAGGTTTTCGTTGTCGTAGTTGACTCACCACTTTATCAAGTGGAACTGCCACTGCATGTGCCGCTTGTTCTTGCGCCACGAAATGCTGCTCAATCGCCTCTTGATAATCATAGTAATAACTCAAACAAGCCAGCACTTCAGCGCGGCTCAGGTTGTACTGCTCCATCACCTCATTCACCGTTGCCCCTGTTCCATCGAGCAAGCGGCTAATGACCATCTTGACCTTCGTTTGCCGTCCACTGATTCGCGCCTGTCCATTACGAATCTCAATGTGTTCAACAGGTGGAAAATCAACTTGCTGCATACCATCACCTCACAATCTCAAGCAGCTTATTATACACATCACCTTCAACTGTTCCCGCACCCTCCATAATAAGCCGATGCCATTCCGCCAGTTCCGTTACCAACTTGCCGACATTCCCTTGAAACTTGCGATTGAACACCACGATTCCACAGTGTCGCTGCGCAT
>JAPUDW010000184.1 GCA_027492915.1 Bacteroidota bacterium
CATGCGCAGAACACATCAAGAAGTCAGGAATATCCGCAACATAGCACCCATCTTCTTCGCTGTAGAAAATATTAATGTGATAATCGCGCATTGTTATTCCTCATCCCCTTCATCTTTTTCCATCTGCAATTGGAATTGTTCGATCAATTTTAAGAGATGCCGAACCTGATATGGCTTCGCTTGCCCGTTCGTCGTAGGTTGATGGATACTCGCTGCGGCAAACGGGGGTGCAGAAAAATATGATGACTACCGCTTATACGATCAAGTTTAAATCCTAAGCCATGAAGTAAAGCGATCAATTCCTCAAAACGAATATTCTTTGAACCGGACAGAGCTTTTTTTCAGGATTTTACTAAGCTTGACCATCGCTGATTACCGTCTAGTTTTCCCGCCAACCGGGAAACCATCCGTCAAGGATAGGCGGCAGCTCTTCGAGGCTGTTAATCGCCGCGTCCGGCACGATCAGCCCACTGAGCATCTGCGGCATGGGTGAGGTGATGCGGAACACCGCTTGCATCCCCACACCCTGCGCACCGGCAATATCGGCAATCGGGTTATCGCCCACAAAAACGGCTTCTTCGGGCGAAACACCCAGCCGTTCCAGCGCCAGTTGGAAGATACCGGGGTGCGGCTTCAACACACCTGCATCCGCCGCAGACAAGCGGCAGTCGGGGAAATATTGCAGCAGTTGATGTTCTTCAATCTCAATATCGCGCAGTGTCATCGGCTGCGAGGCGTTGGTGACAATCGCCGTCTTGATGCCATGTTTCTTGATAGTCGCCATCACCTCCGGCACTTCTTTAAACAACTGTGTGCCCGGAACCGCGTGCCAACCGTAAGCACCCAGCAGCGCTTCGGCGGTGAATGCACCCACGGCTGCACCCTGCGCCTCGACCGCCTCCACCATCACCTTGCCGATGTGGGGGGCAATCAAGCTGGTACGCCCCAGCCGCCACGACTCGCGGATGCGCGTATGGAACTCATCAACAAAGGCATCCAAATCCGGCAGCACCGAGCCGTTCGCCGCGCAGTAATCAAATACGCCCGTCAGGAATTGGCATTCGAGGGTTTTCCAATCCCCCGCGAAACCACTCCAGTCCAGCAGCGTATCATCCAAATCAAACAGAATCGCTTTCAACATATCGTCACAAAATTCCAATTCAATAGTAAAGGGGCGAAAGGCATCACCCCTACCTTAACCCTCCCCAGTGTACGGGGAAGGAACTCAGTACAAAAATTTAAACGGTCACCGGCTCGATGGCACGCCACTGCAACAAGGTTTGCTCCAGACCAGCCTTATAACCGGGGAAGCGCGGCGACCAACCCAAAACTTGCTTGGCCTTGTCGTTCTTCAAGCGCGCGGAGGTTCCCAGCAGCAAACGCTGCATTTCACTGGTCGAACGGTTGAGGGCGAAGGCCGGAATGCTGCTGTTACCGGGGGCGGTCATGCCCTGCGCGGTCGCCAGATAACCGGCGAACGTATTCGCGCTCACAGGCTCGTCATCCACAACCGTGATAATTTCGGCGTTCGGCTGCTTTTCGGCGGCAAGCACAGCCGCAGATGCCAGGTCCGCCTCATACACCCAATTATGAATGTTGTGGCTATCGACTAAATACGGGCTGCGACCACGGCGCATCGCCTCGCCAAGCGTGTTAATCGCCGCTGTTTCGCCGCCGTAAACAAAGCCAGCGCGTAAGATGCACGAGGGAACACCGCTGGTCGCGATCTGGTGTTCAGCCGCCAGCGCGGGGCGGTAGCTGCGGTCGCCATGTCCGCCACCGTCCTCGGTTAGCCATTCGCCGTGCGAGTCACCAAACAGGAAAGCGTAGCTGGTGTAAACGATAAACTTCACGCCGGCATCCTTGGCGGCGTCGGCCAGCGCAACGGCGCTTTGCACCATCACCCGTTCCTGTGCCTCGTAGCCATCTTTCACGGGGAAGCTGTTGCCAATCTGCGGCAGAAGATGAATAACCACATCAATTTTGGACATGGTGAACAGGCTTTTCAGTTCGCCCGCACGGGTCACGTCCGAATAGGAAGGCAGTGCGCCGTCCTGCCGCACCTTGGTCGCGCCATCCGAACCTTCGGTCAGCACAGTTACTTTATGTCCACGCGCCACCGCCTGCCGTGTCGCTTCCCGCGTGACACCGGATGCGCCGCCAGTGATAAAAATATTCAGTGGAGAATTCGTATCCATATGGTTCTCATCTTCTCTTTTAGGCTGGTTCAATTCCCCCATTATGCCATTTTATATGCCTCTCAGCAATAAAGAACCCGCCGAATTGGTGCAAGCGCAGCATGTAAAAATGGGTACAATCAGCACATCTTTGAGTGATGAAAGCGAAACATCGTGCGCCTGAGTATTGACGGTATTCCCTATAGCCTCATTTCGATCAAAGATTTCCGTGCCGCCCACAACCTGCCGCAAACCTTTGGCATTGGCTTGTTCGAGGCGAAAGACTATGCCGGTCTGGGGCGCATTGATACTGCCGGCAGCCACCTCAACGGCCTGCGTGACAGCATCATGGCCTCGCTGCCACAGCGACTGCCGCCGCTGGAATGGTTGAACGAAGTCGCAAGCATCACACGCCAGTTCCAAAAGCACCTGTACCACATTAACGATCAGGTCGGCTTGCGGGATGTCGAAGTCGAGTTCGCGGTAGCGGGGTTTAGCGACGTGCTGCAAGTGTATGCCTACGCGCTGGCACGGGCGAACGCCGCCAAAAGCCCGATGCCGGATTTCCGCGTGCTGTACGAGGAATGGCTGTTCGGGACGACCAAAGTATTCGGTGAGCGCCACACTTATTTTCTGGATGATGAACCGTGTACCGTGCGCGTTATTGCCCACGCCTACGGGCGCATCGGTTTGCTGATTAAGGCGCGCCAAACCCACGCCGTATACGATCCCGTGCTGGCCTGCCCCGCCGAGGGCTTCATGACGAGCTTCTTATCCGACATCACCAACCATATGCGGTTGGCTAGCCAATAAATGCTGCGGCTGTCGGTTGTGGGTGCTGCCGCCCTCACCTGCGTCAGCATGGCAGTCACCCTAAGCCTGATTCTGCTCAGCAGTTTGCTGCCCCGCCGTCAAATCACCTATGTCAACGCGGGTGATGCCGTCATCTACCTGATGGATGTTGACCGCAATATCACACTACCGCTGATCGCCAACGGCTACAACCCCACATGGTCGCCGGATGGGCAAAGGCTCGCCTTTTACGCCTATGGCGACAGCAAACGCGACATCTATATCATGGATATTTTTGCCCGCAAGCCGCACCAGATCACCCATAATCAGGCCAACAACGGCGATCCGGCATGGTCAGCCGATGGTCGCCAGATCGTTTTCGCGTCAGATGATGACGGGGCATTCGGCATTTTTGTGATGCCAGTGGATTGCACCGCCGCCTTTGATGAATGTGCAACCCGCATCACGCCCAAGAATACCGATTGGTACGCCGCACCCGCGTGGTCGCCGGATGGGCAGTTCATCGCTTTTGCCGCCGTGAGAGATACCACTAGCAGCTTTGACACCACCCTCGGCAATTCCAACATCTACATCATGCGACCTGATGGCAGCCGCACCCGCCGCCTCACCACCAATTTGGGCGAAGATTACACACCCGCGTGGTCACCGGATAGCCGCAGCCTCGTTTACGCCGCCCAGAATATTCAACACGGCCTGATGGAATTGATGATTATGGATGTGGACTGCGAGATTATCGGCGGCTGCCAACGTTTGCTGTTTAGCGATGTCGTCGATCTCATGCCGTCATGGTCGGCCAATGGACGCGAGGTGGTTTTCGTAGATGCACAGGACGGTAACTTCGAAATATTCGTGATGGACAGCGCGGGAGAAGGCATCCAACAACTGACATTTAACCACACCGACGAAATATCCCCACGCTGGCGTCCTTAACCGCTTGTGCAAGCCTATTAGATACGTTAATATTCCGCTTATTATTCATGTGACAAAAGTAGACCCTTTTAGGCTGTTTTGTGACAACAAGGAGGCGCTATGAACGCGCAGGTTGCACCCAATTACGGAAGACGCGCCGTATTACTCATTTTAGCGCTGGGCGTGGTCGGCGTGATCTTGGCGCTGGTTTCCCGCACGACCGATAATTTTCTGACGTTCAACACCACGCAGGTACTCATTCTCGGTATCCTGTTACTCGTGGGTTCGGTACTGCTGTTTCTGGGGCAGTTCGCCAATGTGTCGCCAAATACCATAGGCGGCTTGATTATCGGCATCGGCGTAACCGCCATGATTGTGTCCATCGTACTCGGTCTCGGTCGCTTGGCGAGTGACTTCCTGAGCTTTGACCTGACACAAATACTCGCCCTCGGCGCTGTGTTCGTCGTCATTGGCTTCATCGTCCGCAGTTGGCTCAGTTCCACCGAGAAGCTCAATGTACCGCGCCGCATCGGTTGGATCATGATTGTGATCGGCATACTCACTGTGATCGCCGGTGTACTCGCCAACAGCATCGATCTGCTGGGCTTCAGCAGCATCCAATTGGTCGCGCTCGGCGTAGTGTTCGTGATCGTCGGTGTACTCCTGCTGCTGTTCTTCAGCGGCGAACTTGACCCCACACCGCCGCCGATGGCACAAATGCGCACACAGCCCTTGCGCTCGTCCGCACCACCAGCCCCCAGTATGCCAAAGGCCAGCGTCACGCCGCCCCCCACCCCCACTATCGCTGCTCAGGCAGCACCACCTATCCGTGCCGCCGCTGCACCTGTTGTGCGGGCATCCGGTAAACGCGACGATCTCTTGATTATCGAAGGCATCGGCCCCAAGAGCAAAGAAGCGCTGAATAAAGCCGGTGTCACCAGCTTTGAACAAATCGCCAACCTCACGCCTGACGACCTGTACCGCATGGTCAAAATCGAAGGTGGAGTCAACCTCGTTGGCGATACCAAAACATGGCCGAAACAAGCACGACTGCTGGCGGATGGCAAAATTCAGGAGTTCGAGGAATACGTGAAATACCTCGTCAACTCGCGGGATACGGACAGCAAATCCTAACAGGCACATATGGTAGGGACAGCATCCATCGAGCAGGTTGTCCCTCTAAATTTTCAACTGTTTTATTTTGCTACTTGGTGAGCGCGATTCCAATGGATGGCAATTATTGCCCCAAGCCAGACAAGTTTTATACGCTAGCTGCATCTCCAATGTAGAGATAAGTTAAGTCATCTACGCAGTTAAATTGCGACGTGCAGATCTATAACAAGATCTTACCAGCAAAGAAGATAATTAGGATGAGTATTAAAAAACATGTAATTTCAATACTAGCTGTACTTATACTAGCAGGATACATATTCCAATTTGTTAGCGTACTACATGCACAAAGCCAAATTACTGAGATTCGGTCATTGGCTTGGAGTCCCAACGGTACTCAAGTTGCAATGGGCGGTATTACAGAACCTGCTGATTTCAGCAGCTATGCGCCTATACTCAGTATCCGTAATGCCACTAATATGTCGCCTATAGTCAATCTAGCAACCGTCTCTAGCGGGCAAACAGATACAATAACATCGGTAAGTTGGAGTCCCGATGGGAAATATCTAGCCTCAGGCAGTGCAGATGGGACTATTGCCGTATGGGCGATTAATGATCCAGCGAAAACACTTGGTCAACTACTTGCCAAATTCGGTAATTTCGACACACCTGTTTATAACGTAGCTTGGAGTCCTGATGGAAAATGGATTGCCAGTCTAGAGGCTGTGGAACAAATCACTATTTGGGATGCTACCAACTATAATTTGGTTGACAGTACATCAATCATTGCATCGGCTAATTTGTCGTGGAGTCCAGATAGTGCATGGTTAGCTACCTCCACAGATAATGGAGCACTAATTTACAAGATTTCAACCACAGGAACTTTTGTACCGAGCCTCCAGTACAATCTTTTCCTTGATTCGAGTTATCCATCCGCTTCTGGTGTATCGTGGAATTCAAGTGGCAATCAGATTGCAGTTGCTAACAGCGGAACCAATCAAATATTTATATTTGACACGAGTACGCAGAAACTTAACCGTAAGCTCTCCCTAGCGAATGCGCCCGGAACTCTCGCGTGGAGTCCTGATGGCACTAAATTCGCCTTTGCAGATGGAAATAGTAGCGTTGTTCGGATTGTCAATGCCACCACAGGTAGTGAATTAGCCAATTATGCAACTGGCAGTTCCAATGCTGCCCAAACAGTGGCTTGGAAAGCCGATAGTAGTAAAGTGGGTTTCTCAAGTAGTGGAGAAACACCCCAAATAGTTACTGCACCCGGGTTGCCAACAAGTACTCCCACGCCAACAGACACTAGTATTGCCACAAGAACCAACCTCACGCCTGACGACCTGTACCGCATGGTCAAAATCGAAGGTGGAGTCAACCTCGTTGGCGATACCAAAACATGGCCGAAACAAGCACGACTGCTGGCGGATGGCAAAATTCAGGAGTTCGAGGAATACGTGAAATACCTCGTCAACTCGCGGGATACGGACAGCAAATCCTAACAGGCGAATTTTGTAGGGACGAGGCGGTGCGCAGCCTCCTGTGGATGCCTCGTCCGCCTCATTTACACATACAAAAACGCCGGACGCGATGTTGATGGTTGATGAAATAATTCGGTAATTGAGGATAGGACGGACGCGATGTATCGCGTCCCTACACAACATTGACCTCGTAGGGACAGCATACATGCTGTCCGTTGGTATCCTTTTACCGAATTTAATTATCAACGGTCAATATCGCGTCCCTACCCAATATTTATTTCGTAGGGACAGAATCGTGCGAAGCCTCCCGTGGGACGTACTGTCCAGTTTCTAAAAATATGAACTTCCTACCCACCTTGCATATTTACGCAAGCCGCTCCCTTACAGTATCCTGATCCTTAGCAAAATGGTAATGCATGGAGAACACAACGCATCTACAATAGGGCATTAAAGTTTTGAGGAAGTACCATGCTGATTACCCGCAACGATCATGTTATCCAAGATTTACTGAAAAGCGCCCGCGTGATCGCTGTTGTCGGCCATTCCGACCGCACCTACCGCACCAGCTACCAGATCGCTGGCTACCTGCGGCGGGTCGGTTACACCATCTATCCCGTGAACCCCGAAGTATCCAGCATCAACGGAAACCTCTGTTACCCCTCACTGGCGGATGTCCCCGAACCGATTGACATTGTAAACGTGTTCCGCCGTGCAGAATTCCTGCCAGATATAGTCGAACAGGCCGTCAAAATCGCGCCGAAAGTCGTGTGGGCGCAGTTAGGCATCTACAGCGACGAAGCCGCCCGCGTTGCCGAAGCCGCCAACCTACCGCTGGTAATGGATGCTTGCATCAAGGTTGAACACCGCCGTTTGATTGGCGAATAAACCAACTCTCCACCCATTTCAAACCAGACTCAAACTTGACATTTTAGACCTTTTGTTCTAAAGTAAGAAGGTGTTTATTGCCTTGTCACTATGATTTGCCTTTAGCTGTTGACTCTTTACTGGATTGTCTATCGGGTTCGCTCTACGAGGAGAACACGCACATGGACGCATGGCTAAAAACATCAGTCTGGCTTCAATACGGCGCGGCGATGGATATGTTCGAGGATGCGCTGCGCCTCTGCCCCGACCACCTGTGGACAGCGTCCCTGTGGAAAGACCCCGACGATCCCCGCTACGGGCAGTTCTGGTATATCGCCTATCATACGCTCTCGTGGGCCGATCTGTTCTACACCGGCACGCAGGAAGGCTTTGCCCCACCGCCACCGTTCATACGCGGCAAACTGCCCGATCAACCCTACACCAAAGATCAAGTGCTGACATACCTCGCCCAATGCCGCCGGAAAGCCAAATCGATCTTTGAAAACCTGACCGATGAGCAAGCCACTAAACGCTGTATCTTCGAATGGATGGAGCCAACCTATTTAGAGCTTCAACTTTACGCGATGCGCCACTTTCAAGAACACGGCGCACAGCTCAACTTATTTCTCGGTGGTCAGCATGACATTACCGGCATGGATTGGGTTCCGCAGGCACGCGAACTCACGCCTTAACTGACAATCGCGACATTGAGTGTGGCTTCTCAAATGTGCGCCTTACCTCCCTCGTTTACGGGGGAGGTGTCGCGTTAGCGACGGAAAGGGTCTGTATTCTGTGTTATTTTGTAAAACTTCATCATCCCGTCCGCTACAACCATATACCATATTACTTACGAGACTTAGCACTAACCGCCTTCAGTTTGAAGCTTATCGCTAATCGCCGTTTGCCATCTCGCGCAAAACTGCCGCCGCCGCCGCCGCCGCCAAACCACGGTGGCTGATGCGGTTCTTTTCTTCGAGCGGCAGGGCGCTAAAAGTCGCCGTGTGGCCCTGCGGAATGAACACCGGATCGTAGCCGAATCCACCGCTGCTGGTATCTTCCTCAGTTGCAATCCGCCCTTCACAAACGCCGCGTACCGTTTGCGTTTCGCCGGTGGTCGGGTTCGCAATGGCGATCACACACACGAATCGAGCTGTGCGCTTATCCATCGGCACACCTGCAAGTTCACCGAGCAGCTTTTGCCGCCGCTGTTGGGGGTTCAGCCCCGGCCCACCGTACCGCGCCGGATAAATCCCCGGTGCGCCATCCAGCGCGTCCACGTAGAGGCCAGTATCATCGGCGAGGGTAATGAGGCCGCTGGCCTTCGAGTAAGCATTAACTTTCAGGCTGGCATTCCCTTCGAGCGTGATCTCATCCTCGGACACATCCATATCACCGAGGCCAACGTCCTTCAGACTGAGCAGCCGCAGCGGCAGCCCGACCAGTAACTCTTGAAACTCACCCAGTTTACCGGGATTGCCGGTTCCGATTAATAAATCCATCATGTTTCCCATGTATTGATTTGAATACCTGCTATTCTAGAGAGATTGACGGTAGATAACCAGTCTTCTGTCGTCAAACTCTTGCTATAATAGGATAAGATGAACGCTTGCCGTTGGAGCCAAAATATATGAAGCTGGTGAGTTCAAACGCAGGCTGCGAATATACGATCACCGAGCAAGGTATTCACCAATTGATTTTCCGCGAATCCAGCAAAGAAGCCATTGATGAGTTCTTCCATGTGCTGGAACGTATCTTTATCGACACGGCTGACCAAGCCACCAACCGCTATATTATTGATATTACCCAGTCGGGCGAACGGGATGTGTCGTTGGTCTCGAACGTCCAGCGTTTCCGCCGTCTCGAAACGTTGTTCCCCAAGCGTCCGCGCGGTCGCACCATCATCCTGCACCGCCCCGGTTTAGCCTACACATTCATCGACAGTTTTATCCGCGCCATTGCACCCAGCCGCGACATCACCCGCTTTTTTCCGGTCGATAAACGCGAAGAAGCCATTGCTTGGGTGCTCAGTGAAAGTCGTTAATTGATCCATGCCAGCTACCCACATCGCCACCTTCAAAGTCCGGCATTACGAATGTGATGCGCTCGGCCACCTGAACAACGCCAATTACGCCCGCTATATGGAAGAAGCCGCCTTCGAAGCCTCGGCCTCGGTCGGCTATGACAAAGCCCGCTACGATGAAATGGGGCATCTGTGGCTGGCCTACGAAACCGAGATTAAATACCTGCATCCGGTCATCTATGGCGACACACTGGAAGTCAAAACATGGGTGGGCGATTTCCGCCGTGTACGTTCCCGCCGCTTCTACGAATTCCGCAAAGCCGGTGACGAAACACTGGTCGCCACCGCCAATACCGATTGGGTTTATCTGGAGGCCGCAACCGCCCACCCGACTGTCGTGCCGCCCGAACTTATAGCAGCTTTTGTGCCAGAAGGTCTAAGCGAAACGGCCCCAGCACATACCCGCTTCCCCGCGCCGCCTGCCCCGCCCGCCGGCATGTTCACCATGCGCCGCCGTGTCGAATGGCGCGATATTGATACTGCCCACCACGTCAACAACGCTGTCTACCTGAACTACATCGAGGACTGCGGGATGCAGGTTGCCAACCACTTCGGCTGGCCGATTGCCCGTTCGAGTGCTGCGGGTTGGGCAGCCGTCGCCCGTGAACACCACATCGAGTACAAACATCCGGCGCTGCTGGATGACGAGCTTGAGATCAACACATGGGTCGCAGCCGCCACCCGCGCCAGTGCTGACCGCTTCTACCGCATCACCCGCCCCGCTGATAACCTGCTGCTGGCACAAGCCCGTACCCGCTGGGTGTGGGTTGACCTCCAAACAGGCCGCCCTATCCGCATCCCAGCCGACTTTTTAGCCGACTTCGCCACCAACATCGCAGAAAGCATTGAAAAGTGACTTTCCTGTAAATGCAACCGGTGTACATTCCACATATATTGGCATTTTGTAGGGAAAGCATACGTGCTGTCCGGTATGTGGTGTCACCTGTTCAACACCCCCTTAGCAGCCCTCTAAATAACGCGCCCCCAATAGGATGCCCTGCTTCTCGCCAGCTTCACTCCCATTAAAGTTCATATCTTCAAGCTCAATCGACACACCGCCATCGTAACCTGCTGCCTTCAAAATGCTGAAGATCTGCGTCCAACCGGCAACCCCATGACCGGGAATCGTGTAGCGCCATGCCATCGAGCCGAAGCCCATTTCCTTGCCGAAGGTTGGCGGCTGCTCATGCCCGTACTCATATAAATTATCGACGAACAACTCGGTATCCTTACCATGAACATGGTATACCCGCCCCACAAATTCGCGCAGGAAACGCAGCGGGTCAATCCCCATGCGGATCAAATGCGAGGGGTCATAATTCACACCCATCGCCTGTGATGGACACTCGGCTAAAAACGCCCGATACCCTTCCGGCGTGCAGCACAACGCCCCCGGCCCCGGCCACCCCTCGACAATAATCCGCGCCTTATTCGCTTCCAACGCGGGTGCAAGCCCGTTAAAGCTCTCGACCATATAGTCAAAGTTCTGGCTGCGCGGCAGGGTATTATCCTCCGGCAGCATCACCAAAAAGTGATTGACCACACCATAAGCCGCGCACGCCTTCACGTACTCGGCATTCTTGGCGACGGCATCAGCCCGTTTAGCGGGGTCGGCGGAAATCATACCTTCCCACTCCAACAAGTCAACCGAGCCAATGCGCAGCCCTGCATCAATCACGGCCTTACCCACCGTATCGCCATCCCGCCCGATGTCTACCACTTCTAAACCATTCTCTTTTGCCCAACCGATCATCCCTGCCGTATCTTTTTGCCAATCCGACCAGCCGCGCCGGAAACCAATCGGGTAGCCACCTGTTCGTGTTTTCATGAAAAATTTTCCTTCAATATGAGGATATAAATGATGTTTTCACCAGACCTAACCATTATATCGCGTTCGGTTGCACGCGCGTGGCTGCGTGGGTATAGTGTTGCCAAAATACTTTACACAGGAGACATTTAAATGCAGGTAAAAGATGCCCTTCTTAATCTGGGTGTAACTGACCAAACGCTAACCCAGGCCGAAAAAGATCAACTCGACCGTGACGGATTTTTACCCCTTTACAATATTTTGTCCGCCGACCAAATCGCTCAATTAACCGCACGCCTCGATGAACTGGTCGCGATTGAAGGCCAAGACGCCGGTAAGGAAGTTCATCAGGAAGCCGGTGCAACCCGCCTCAGTGACCTCGTAAACAAAGACCCATTGTTTGAAGTCTGCTTCACCCACCCGCGTGTTCTGGCAGCAATCAACCACGTCCTCGGTGGCAGCTTGAAGCTGTCATCGTTGAACTTCCGCTCGGCGCTGCCGGGTTCTGGCCTTCAGGCTCTACATGCCGATTGGGGTGGAGCCGTCACACCAAATGATTATTACGTCTGTAACTCGATCTGGCTGCTCGACGACTTTAGTGTGTCCAATGGTGCTACCCGCATCGTCCCCGGTTCCCAACGCAGCGGCAAAGTCCCGCGTGATGTCATGGAAAACACATCCGACGCGCATCCTGACCAAATCGTCGTAACCGCCCCAGCCGGAACGGTGGTCATCTTCAACTCGCACACATGGCACGGCGGTACACTCAACACCACCGATAAACCGCGTCGGGCGATGCATTCCTACTTCACCCGTCGCGACCAGCCCCAGCAGCTTGACCAGAAAGCCTATATCCGTCACGAAACGCACGAACGCCTGAGTCCGGCAGCCCGTTTCATTCTGGATGTATAGTTAGGGATAGAGTTTTCGGGTGTACACTGAGGCTAAAAGTGCCATAAGTGAGGCAGGCATGTCCAAGCCACGCCGCAACCCGAACCTGATCGAGCAGTATGACCGTTTTATGATGGGTAACAAAGCCCCGACGATCTACCGACCACTGAACATCGTCGGGGCTTATGTTGGTAACACGGCAGCAGGTTTGCTGCGCCTCATGACGGTTGCCAATTTGGGTTTAGTGCTGGCCTTTGTGCTGGTGGCGGCAGTAACCATTGGCGTTCTGCAACGCACCACGCCCACGCTGGAGCTAGTCATCCAACTCATCATCAGTAGTGTCGTCGCGCTGATCGTGGTCGGCATCGGCGTGCTTATCCTCAAACGGGCGCTGCGGCGGGATGCCCAACACATCGGGCAAAAGCCTATCTTTGGCATCTATGACGAGGACGCGCGCGACTTCCGCGCCAACCGCCGCAAACCGAGGCGCTAACCCCCTATGACCAAAACCCATCCAATGACCACCATCGACTCACGCCGCGTTTGGGAATGCCCGTGGTATGCCGTGCGCCAAGATCGCATTCGCCTACCAAATGGCAGTGAAGGTGTTTACAATGTCGTCGAATTGGCAGACGCGGTTTGGGTGGTACCTGTCACCACCAGCGGCGAGATTGTGCTGCTGTGGCATTACCGCTACCCGCTGCAAACGTGGGGTTGGGAACTGCCCTCCGGCGGCGGTATCACTCGACCGGAAGAGGCGCTGACCACCGCCCAAAATGAACTGCGCGAAGAGGCTGGCGGCACGGCGGCGGATTGGCGTTTCTTGATGAAAGTCGCCACCACCAAAGGCATCGGCACCGAGTACGCGCACTTATACCTTGCGACAGGTGTCACCCTCGGCAGCACCGACCACGAACCCGCTGAAGTCATGGCGGTACACACATTCCCCGTGGATGAGGTCTACCGTATGGCACGGGCAGGCGAAATCCATGACGGTATTGGTGTGCTGGCGCTGTTGTTAGCCGAGCCGTTTATCAAGTAACGACAGGAAGCCCACATTATGCTCCTCATCACTATCCTCACCGGCCCATCTGCCGCTGGCAAAAACACCATCGGCTATACCTACGCGCGTGAGTTCCCACAGCCTTGCTCGGTAATCGACGGCGATCAAGTCCGGTGGATGTACACACAGCCGCACATCGCGCCGTGGCACGGTGACGATGGCTTGCGTCAGCATCAAATCGGTGTGCGGCACAACTGCTTACTCGCCCGTTCATTTCATGAGTTGGGGTTAGAAGTGGTTATTCTGGATGTACTTTGGGCAGACTTAGCAGCCAGCTACCGCGCCGAACTCGCTGGCCTGCCCCACCGCATCGTGCGCCTGCTGCCCACGCTGGAAGAATGCTTACGCCGCCACCATCAACGCCCACCCTCCATCAGCGACGACGAGGTTAAGTGGACTTATGACCACACCGCCGCGCTGACGGACTACGATCTATCGCTCGACACCACCACTTTATCCGCCGAGCAGGTCGCCGCGTGGCTGCGCGATACCGCTAAAACTTAGCGAATGCGGGCAGTCTCCAACCGGTTAAATATCGCATCAACGGTCTCGGCAACCGTCAGATCAGATGTATCCAACCACAAACCGATATGAGGTGTCTCGTCGCGTAAGGCTTGGTCGAGTCCTTCCGGTGTCCATGATTGGTAGGTTTGCTTGTGACGGTGGGCATCCCGTTCCAGCGCGGCGGCTGGCGATGGGCACAACACCACCACATACAGCGGCCACTCGCGCCGCATCGCCACCACCTCATTCAGCACATCACCGATAATCACATCCTGATACACCACGGTAAACCCTGCCGCAAGATACCCATCAGCGGCTTGGGCAGCGAGTTGGTAACGCAAACGAAGCTGCCCCAGCGCCTCGTCCGAAAGTGGCGCGTCCATCACCGCCCGTCCGTTCACAATCATCCGCCGGAACAAGTCACCGCGCAGGTGAACACTTTTCGGCAGCCGTTCGGCTAGTGCTTGGGCAATCGTTGATTTGCCAGCCGCCATAATCCCTGTAATCAGGATTTGAACGGGCGCTTCAATCTCCGGCATCTTGCCTAGCCCGTAACCTTCATACCCGCGCTGATGCCATTGACGGTCGCCAGCACATTGCGCATCAATACACGGTAATCCTCGGCATCCGGCGTCAGTTCGCGGATCTGCCGCAGCAGGTCAACCTGAATAAAGTTGAGCGGGTCAACATACGGGTTGCGTCGTTCAATCGAACGCTGCATGACGGGCGACTGTTGCAGCAAGAACGGCTCGTCAAACACCTTGCACACGTATTCACATGCCAACATATACTCATTTTTCATGTCGTTAAAAATGCCTTCGCGCAGCGCTTCATCACTCACCAGCGAGGCATAGAGTTCGGCAATACCCATATCGGCCTTCGCAA
>JAPUDW010000185.1 GCA_027492915.1 Bacteroidota bacterium
GCTTTAGCCTCATGTGGCGCAAACGCAAACCTTTTTGAGTACCGGACAAGCCTTACATCACGTCCGCGGCACCAAGCCACACCCATCACGTAGATTGCAAACACGGGTGTTAACGGAATAAAATCACGCTCAATAAGATTATGCAGAGGTTATGGGATGAACATCAATAACCAACCAATCTCTTCGTTGCCCGATGACAACCTGCTTCAACTGTGCAACCTCCAAATGCCCGAACATCAGCAAACCGAATTGAGCGACTTGCTCGAAAGCAATCGTGAAAACACCTTATCGCCTGCTGACCGTTTGCGGCTGGATAAACTTCTGGGGACATATGGGCAAGGGATGGTTCGCAAAGCAGAGGCTTTAAAAGAGGCCGTTCAACGCGGCCTCATCTCACCTCTCACCTAGCTTCTTACCCCTATGAATTCGCCTGTAAGAAGAGACACACATTCAAGTAGTACATCGTTATCATGTAGGAGACAATAGGATGAACAAGCAGCATCAATATTCCGAAACGGTTCGCGCTGCTTATCCACAATTGGTCATTGATAAGGCCGAGTTTCGTGAGGGTGGGCAGTATAATGACATCTTGATCGTCAATGACCGCCTGATCTTCCGTTTTCCCCGTTATCCCGAAGCGGCGGCATCACTCGCAGGCGAAACCGCACTTTTGCAGGCCATACATGATCGGCTGCCGTTGCAAACGCCTGATCCCATTTATGTACACTTTGGAAGCTCGATACCCCACGAAAACTTTGTTGGCTATGCCATGATTTCCGGTGAAGCAGTAAATATTTATACGCTTGCCGACCAGTATGATGATATGACCATCCAGCAGTTAGCCGATCAACTGGCTGATTTTCTCAAAGCGCTGCACACCTTTCCCGCCGATGACCTACCACCGCAAATGGGGATGAGTGACGGCCTCGCGTATTGGTTAGATATGTACGACCTTATCCGCATGAAATTATTCCCACTCATGAACCATGCTGGCCGCCAACAGGTCATTGACCACTTTGAACCGTATCTGTCAGATAAGAACAATTTTGACTATCCACTTGTTTTGAGGCATGGCGACTTCGGTACAGGGAACATCTTGTTTGACCGGGCCACCCCAAAATTTACAGGCGTTATTGATTTTGGTTCAGCCGGTTTGGGGGATGCGGCGGTCGATTTGTCCGCCGTTTACGGATGGCGGGGGCGGGGTGCGCGGCTGGCGCTGCGCATGTTCGAGCGTTATCCTGAACTCGAAACCATGCTGCCACGCGCCAAATTTTACGCCGGAACCTTCTTACTGCAAGAAGCCCTTTTTGGCGCGGAAAATAACGAACCTGATCTCATCCAAAGTGGGCTTGAGCCTTATGTCTAGCTGTAGCTACATGAGGCCGCGATAAACGGCCTCCTGCTTTCACTCAGCTAAATCATGCCTGTAGGCTTTTTACTATCCATCTCGCACTCATGTGTGCAAGAGTTGAGCGTAATTCTCCCTCAATCTCGAAGTCCCTTCAGTGGACTTGTCTTATGGTTAGCATGATGGCTTTAGCCTCCAGCGGCGCAACCCGCCAACTCCATACTTACCAGCTCCCCCACCACCCCGCTACCCGCTTGCCTTCGCCTGCAAGAACCGGTTCACCCGCTCAGTATTCACCAGCATCACCCCGATATACACCAGAAAGAACAACGGCATCAGCGCGAATGTCGTGCTGGATGCGATCACCCCGAAAATCGGCGGCATGAGCGTCGAGCCGGTGTAAGCCACCGCCATCTGGAAGCCCATGATCCGCGCCGCATCCTCACGCCCGAATCGGGCAGGGGTTTCGTGCAGCATACTGGGGAAAATCGGCGCACTACCAAGGCCGATCAGGATAATACTCACCAGCGAGAAAATTTCCGGAAGCGGCAGCAGCAGTAAAACCACGCCGATCAAGATAATCACCTCGCCCGTGCGGATTAAACCCTTACTGCTCACCCGCATGGTGATGAAGCCGCTGATGAAACGCCCCAGCGTAATGCTGCCGTAAAAGGTTGAAATCCAACCCGCCGCGACCGCCGGATCAAGCCCCTTGACCTTCACCAGAAAGCTGCTGCCCCACAAACCCATCGTCGCCTCGATCCCGCAGTAAAACAGGAAGATAATCAGTACCGCTTTCACACCTTTGATTTGCAGCGGGTAAAACGTACCTTTCTGAACGCTGGTTGATTGCTCCTCACTCGCCTCTGCTTCTTCCTCATGCCGACCAGTTGTTTTCGCCACTTTGTCCCACAACGGCAGCGTCAGGAATAGCAGCGCCACCAGCGCGAATTGGACGATGGCGACGATCAAATAACCATTGCGCCATGTATCGCCGCGCCCTAAAATTTGCGACATCAACACCGGCCCCGACATCGCTCCGATGCCCCAGAAGCAGTGCAGCCAGCTCATATGCCGCGCGGCATAGTGCTTCGCCACATAATCATTCAACCCTGAATCGACCGACCCCGCGCCCAAACCCAACGGGATTGCCAGCAGCAGCATCCAGAAGAAACTGGGGATCAGCGAGAAGCCCAGCAGCGCCAGCGCGGTCATGGTCACGCTGACCGCCGTCACCCTCCCTGTGCCGAAGCGCCCCAGCACCCGCCCGCTCATCAGGCTCGAGACAATCGTCCCGCCCGAAGCAATCATCGACACAATCCCCGCCGAACTAAATGGCACGGCGAATTCCACCTGCATTACCGGCCAGCCCACACCCAGCAGACCGTCCGGTAATCCAAGGCTAATAAATGCAGCGTAAATCACGATGAGAAACAGCGTTGCCATGCAGTTCACTTTCTATCTATAGGGAGATCACAGTCTGAGGTTCAAGGAGTGCCAGCGTTTCTTCGATCAGTCCCGTCTGGTAATCCAGTGTAAAATCGTCCGCCAGCCGTATCGTCGGGGTCGAGTTGGGCGGCAGGTTTTCTGCACATGCCTGCTGAATACGGCTGATATGCTCACCCGTCAAAAACGTGCCGTACAGGATGACACTGTGTGGGTTCAGCAAGCCGCCGCTCGCGGTAATCAATTTGGCAATCGCCGCGCAAATCCGGTCAGTCGAAGTGTACAAATCAGGGTCGTGCCAATTGATGTCCAGCGGCATCATAGCGACTTCACCCGCGTAATTATTGAAGCCCTTGTACAACGTACCGTTGATGGTGATACCTCCTCCCGGTGGGTAGCGCTGCGGGAAGTACATGTAGACCACCGCTGCCTCGGCTTCCAACGCCTGCCGCTTGCAGTAGCCCAAACACGCCGCGTTCACATCATTCTCGAAGATCACCGGCATCCCGTAACGCTGCTGATAATGCGCCAGAAACTCGGTGCCAGCCAGCGCCGGATAATCCGCGAAAATAATTTTCCCCGCGTACTCAAACCCCGGCAGCCCAAAGCCGATTGCCTTGATCGTCGGATACATTTGCACCGCCGCGTCAATATACGACTCGAACGTCTGCAATTGAATATCCGTCAGCACCGTATCCTGCTCATAAACAGGATTTCCATACAGGTCAACCACCCGCACATGCAGCAAATCACGACCGTCCTGCTCATGGGTGAACAGCACCAGACCGTGCATGTAATGCTCATTAAAGCGGTACTGCTGCGCTGGTCGCCCACCCATCGAGGCTACCAACCCCACTTCGAACACAATGCCGTCCTCCACCAACTTCTGCAAGATGGTGCCAATCGTCACCGTGCTCAAGCCGGTCGCCCCGGCAATCTGGTGTTTGGTCGCCTCGCGCTGCGCCTTCAATGTGCGCCGCACCAGATGGATATTCAGTTCTTTCATCACCAGCGCGTTACCACTGATATTCACGGCAGTCTCCATCCATCACAGCACTTACGCAACCACTTATGAAAACAACTTTCATAAATCATCCCTATTCTCACTCACGCCCTTCCGTTTGTCAATAACTCGCTTCTAACAATGACCACCCCTATGAATTGAGGGTATCCAACAAAGTCGTTTTCGTTGTAAATTATTTCTGGATAATTATTAAGGAGCTAATATGCTGAAGATTTTAAGCGAACCTTTGCCCACTAATAAAGTTGATTATCCAGAACGACTAATACGCGATTTAGCACTTGGTGTATTTGAGAATGAATGGTCAAACAATTTCCCGATTCAAGGTATAAAAGGGTTTGGTGAATTCAATCTTAATAGTGATTTAATTGCCGAAGGGGAATTGACGAAATATATTGAGGAAGTTTGGGGGAACCAACCTCCATTTGAACAAGCAATTGATATGGGTTATTTTGACCCGGGACGATTTTTTGGAGACGATACATCTTATTTTCAATTGACTTCAGAGGCACTGTCACTTGCTAAGAAAGTTCAAAAAGCGCCAATTTTCATCTCGTATCGTCGACGCGAAAGTAGTGCATTAGCATTGCTAATCTTAGCTCGGATGGAAAAGCGTCGTGTAACACCTTATCTTGATCAACACCCTGATCCTGAATTTCCATCTAAACGATTAGCATTGGGAACTGATTGGGAGCCACAACTAAAAAATGCTATTTTGGCATCCGATGTGATAATACTTTTAGTTGGGCCATCTACTTTGGCAAAAGAGTCGTTCATTCATACGGAAGTTGGATGGGCATTGAACGCGACCCCTCCAAAACTCGTTATTCCAGTTTTGCACAATGGATTTAACAGACTTGACTTGGCAAGTTTTTCTGCTCACACCGACCCACGTCTGATAACTCTAATTCAAAACAAACAGGGTGTGGATATCACTGCTGAAGATCCAGATGGGTACAATACAGCAATTGAAAAATTACTAACTAATCTCAACATCCGTGCATAGAATTTAACCTATTCCTTCCTCTCCAAAACGCTGACACTCAGGTTTGTAAACTCAAACCAGAATTGGTTGACGCAATCAATACAAATGTTCTAAAATAAGGTAGTAGATGACATTGTAGGGGTTGGATTAATCCAACCCGTGCCACCAATTCACACGCGCCGCTTACCCTGTTGCAACTGCAACTTTTCTAACTTTTGCGACTTTAGGAGTCCTTCAGAGCAACATTTGAGGGAGATGATTCGGAAACTGCACAAAAATTTGATTCTGAATTTGACGAAGTTTCCGAATCATATGGCGCTCATGGCGGGATACTGCCGCCGCTTGTCGTACCGCATCGTTCGCATCGCCCCAACAAAAAACCACCCTCGCGGATGGTTCTTATTGGTTGAACACTTGGTATCTCTGCGGTTCATCGCTCTGCCTAATCTAAACACGCGGGTATCAGCCCACAGCTTCCCGCATAATAAACTCTGTCGAATTGCCGCTATCCGGCAATCCATGCTTGCGCCGCGCGGAAATCAGCCGAACTCAATCGGTGATCGGTCGGCTGCCAATTCAGGTCAACTTCTGCCCCTGACGCTTGCAGCACAGTCGCCAACTGCTCCGCCTGTACCGCCGGAATCAAGTTATCATTCCGCCCCGCCAGCACCAGAACGCGCGTACCCGTCAGGTCAATCGGTGCTTCGGGCGTGAAGGGCAGCAGCGCACGGAACAAAACGACGCGGCGCACCAAACCGGGGTGCAGCAGCAGCAAGCTGGCGGCAGCATTCGCCCCGTTCGAGTAGCCAACCGCCACCACCTGCCCGTTCTCGAAATGATAGGTTTCAGCAGCGGCTTCGATCCATGCCGCTAGCTCATGCGTCCGCGCCAGCAAATCCTCGTGGTCGAACACCCCTTCAGCCAAGCGGCGAAAGAAACGCGGGTGTCCATTTTCCAACACCTTCCCGCGCGGACTAAGCAGCCCCGCTTCCGGCGCGATCTGCCGCCCAATGTCTAACAGCGAATCCTCGTTGCCGCCAGTACCATGCAGCAGGAGCAGCGTCGGCGCATCAGGCGAAGTCGGCGCGATATAACGGTGGATGAAATCAGTCGTCAGCATGGTGAGCCTTCATTGAAATGATGAACGTGCTTGCGAGTGCCTCATAGATCACGAGACACCCGCATTTTTAAAGGTAACGACTTTTGCCGGGTTATGGCGTATTAGTAACAGCAGCGGTTGGTGCGGCGGTAGCAGGCAGCGCCGTGGCAGCCGCGCTGGTGGGCGCGGGCGGGGTGAGCGTCAGGGTATCCACACGGAAACGCACCGTATCGAGGATAGCCTGCAACTCGCCGCTGCTGCTGTCCATCGCCGTAATCGGGTCGGTGAACACATAGAAAAGGAAGTTTACACCGTTATCCTGCACCCCCGCGAACCAACCGCGTGTATCCGGCAGGCCGCTCTTGCAGCTCACGGCTGACCACTGCGTTCCTTCGGCACTCAGCAACCCAACGCGGTAGTTACGACGTACATCGACACCAATGTTGCAATCAGTCTCGATAACGGCTGACCGCAGCAAACGCACACCATCCGACCACAAATCCGGCTCGACGGTCGCCTGTGCCGTCATCCCCATCGCCGCTGCCGCCATCACATCAGTGGTCGGTGTCACGAGGTTCGGGAAACCCCAATAGACAATGATACTGCCCGTGCCGCCGGTGATCGGGCCGCTGTAAACCGCCACCGGAATCACGCGGAACTTGTTCGGCTCGACATCCGCCAATACCTGCGCGTCGTAACCCATCTGCCAACCTTCCGGCAGTGTAATTTCCATCGGCGGTGGAACTTTGTCGCCAGTCGTCGGCGGCAGGGTGATGACTAGCGGTGCTTCGGTCGGCGTCAGGGTGAAGTCCGGCACGAAGGTCACGTTCGGCTGCGGCGTATCCAGCGTACTCAGCGCCTGCTGCGTAACCATCGCCGTCAACGTCGCATCCACAGCCGCTTGAATATCACTGCCCTCAGTCGCCGTCAGTGATGGCACCAGCGTCGATTGGGCAACGGCAGTAGGCTGCGGCGCACCTCCGCAAGCAGCAAACAAGAAGGCAGCAGTGAGCAGTAGGCAGGACATGTTCAGTTTGGAAATACGTGAGGTCATAAGTTTATCCCGTAAAAAGTGGGTAAGTTCTCAATTTCGCTTACCCACCGATTGTACACGGCATCTTCAAGTGTTGCAGGGGGATGTCAGCGGAAACAGCCGTCCCGCTACTAACACATTATCTCGTTGTTACGATGACAGGAAGCCTTCTGGTAAATCCTGAACCGCAGGAATGATGTAGGTTTCAATGAGGTTAAAGATCGCGTCATAACCCGCCGCCCCCACCGAGGCCGTCATCACCACTTCCAAATCCAGTTCGGGGACATTCACAATAATCTGCCCATCATAACCGAGTGCCAAATAAGCCTTCAGTCGCGGGAACGTCCACCACATATAGCCATAATCCAGTTCAACGCCCGTCGCCATTGGGACATCCGCCTCGACTTGAGTGCTGGTCGCGGCTTGCACCCATTCCGGTGAAATAATCGTCTGCCCGTCCCACTCGCCGTTGTGCAAAAACAAGTAACCGATTTTAGCCATATCACGCGGGCGCAAACGCAAACCCGTACCGCCAGTTGAAATATCCAGCGGATCAATCTTCCATAAAATGTCGGAAATACCCAGCGGGGCGAACAACACTTGATCCGCAAAGTCGCGTGTGGTGGTGCCAGTCGCTTGTTGAATAATAGCCGAAACGACATGCGAACAGCCCGTGCAGTAATAGAACTCGGTTCCCGGCTCGGCCCGCATCGGTGTGTTCATCACAAAAGCCACCCAATCTTGAGTACCGTTGATCTCGTTTTCTTTGGCTTCACCCCAATCGAGGCCGCTTTGCATGGTGATCAAATGGCGCAGGGTCATGGCTTGCTTGCGCTCATCCACATTTTCAAAGGTGCGGTCAGGGAAGAAACTCAACACCGGTTGGTCAAGGCTGCTGATATATCCCTGATCAACAGCGATACCGGCCAGTGTGGACACCACACTCTTGGTCACCGAATATATCTCGTGTTTGCGTGCGATGGTATACGGCGGGTAATAAGCCTCGCTGACGATATACCCGTGCCGTATGACGAGGACACTGTGCAAGAAATTAGCGGGTGTTGAGCTGACCGTCGTCAACATATCCGCTAACAACTGCCCATCCATCTGGTGTTCTTCCGGCGTGGCGGTTTCCCACTGATCCGTCGGCCAATAATCGGTACGAAGGGCTGTGGGTGACTCCTGTGCGACACTCAGTGATAAGGATGAGGCTAAAAGGGTAATGACGACGCCTGCCATGAGCCAGCGTGTCACAGTACGGGGGCTTAGGGGAACAAAAAGTTGACGCAAAATATTCGCTTTCAATGTAAAAGGTGTATCAACCAAAAAATCAGCAATTTTAGAACACGTTGCAGCCTTGTTTCCCTGTTCACCGCCTTTCGATTACAGGCATAGCAATAGAAGCTGCACCACCTAAGATTGCAGCTTCTCGTTTAATTCTAGCAACTCGCCTATTCCCGGCTAAGTGCGTGGTGTGCAATGGTTCGCTAGGGCGCGCTGAAATCCGCAGGGGCATCCCTCACGGCGGGGACAACATACGTTTCGATCAGATCAAAGATTTCATCGTGTTCGTGGGTGACGGTTGCGGCAGTCGTCACCACCAGCAAATCGAGGTCGGGGATAACAAACACCGTTTGCCCATCGTAGCCGAGCGCGGCATACGCCTTGAGCTGTGGATAAGTCCACCACATCAGGCCGTAGTTGAGCGCCGAGCCGGTGCCGACGATCACGCCTGTCTCCACCTGCTCGCTGGAAGCCGCGTCGATCCACTCCGGTGAGACAATCGTTTGACCATCCCATTCGCCGTTGTGCAAGAATAAGTAACCGAGCTTCGCCATATCACGCGCAGTCAGCTTCAGGTCGCTGCCACCAATCGGAATACTCTGTGCATCGGTGCGCCAGCCAAGCTGCGTAATGCCAAGTGGCGTGAACAACACCTTTTCAGCAAAGGCGCGGGTATTCATGCCTACAGATTTTTGGATGATTGCCGACACGACATGTGAGCAGCCGGTGCAGTAAGCGAACTCGGTGCCGGGGTCAGCCCTCATCGGCAGGTTAAGCACGTAAGTCACCCAATCGCGGGTGCGAACCATCTGCCCGTTCAGGGATTCATCCCACTCAAGGCCGCTTTGCATGGTCACGAGGTCGCGCAGTGTCATGGCCTTCTTGCGCGCATCGACATGGGTAAAAGCTTTGTTGGAGAAGAAATCAAGGACAGGCGTGTCGAGACTTTCGATATAGCCCTGATCAATCGCGATGCCGACCAATGTGGAAACAAAGCTCTTGGTGACCGAAAATAAATCGTGCTGTTCATCAGCAGGGTGCTGCAAGAAATAATTCTCGCTGACGATGTAGCCGTGCCGGATCACCAACAGGCTGTGCAGGTTGATATTTTCCGCTTGCACCACATCTACCATCTCGGTCAGCAGTTGCGAGTCCATCTGCTGTTCTTCCGGCGTGGATGTTTGCCAATCCTCTGTTGGGAAATAATCAGCGTGTATCAGCGAGGTCGGCGTCGCATTTTGGGCGAGACTGAGGGTCGCGCCGAGCGAGAGGATAACCAGTGCTACAAAACAACGGCGTAGGACTGCAAAGTATGGGTGCAAAATAGTCACTTTCGGTGTAAGAGTAATAAGTAAAGAATCGAATCAGTCACTGATTTAAGGCAGCAAATCAATCGCCGAGCGCACCGTCTGGGCACTTTTGGCGAGCAGTGCGGTTTCCTCATCCGTCAGCGTCAATGGCAAGCTGTCGATCACGCCCTCGCCGCTGATGAGGTGGGGCAGCGCAATCGTCACATCCTTCACCCTCGCGATCTCGTCATGGGGCGCACAAATCGTCAAGATCGCCCGTTGATTAGTCAGGATGACCTCGCAAATACGCGCTAGCGCCGCACCAACCCCATAGTAGGTCGCCTTTTTACCCTCAATAATATGGTAAGCAGCACGGCGTACCTGCTCATCAATCGTGGCCTTATCCGCTTCCGTAATCTCCAACCCCCGTGCGGCGAGATAATCGTTCACGGGTACACCGCCCACGCTCACCAGCGACCACAGCAGCACTTCGCTGTCACCGTGTTCCCCCACCACATAGGCATGAACATGCTGCGGGTCAATATTCAGGTGACGCGAGAGGAGTGCGCGAAAGCGGGCGGTATCCAGCGTAGTGCCGCTGCCGAGGACGCGCCCCGCCACAACACCCCGCTCGCTGGCAATCCGCGCCGTAAAATGCGTCATCACATCCACCGGATTCGTCGCCACCACGATGATCGCATCCGGCGCGTTGTCAATGATGTTGGGGATAACCGACCGGAATACACCGGCGTTGCGCTCCAATAGCTGCATCCGTGTTTCGCCGGGTTTCTGGTTCACGCCCGCCGCCATAATAACCACATTCGCACCGGCTAAGTCGGCGTAACCACCGGCATAGACATTGACCGAACTGGCAAAAGGAACCGCATGGAAAATATCATCGGCTTCGGCCTTCGCGCGTTTCTCATCCTGATCCACGAGGACAATTTCGCGCCCGACCCCGCGCATCACCAACGCATAAGCGGCTGTTGATCCGACAAATCCGCTGCCGACAATACCTATTTTCATGCTGTTCTCCCTATCTCCGGCTGCTTTAAAATGCACAACTCATTATTCAGGTTTCTAGCCTATTCCCACTCAATCGTTCCTGGTGGCTTGCTGGTGATGTCGTAGGTCACACGGTTGATGCCGCGCACTTCATTGACGATACGGTTGCTGACCTTCGCCAGCAGCTCGTAGGGGATGCGCGCCCAATCCGCCGTCATAAAATCGTCGGTGGTCACAGCCCGCAGCGCCAGCACTTCCTCGTAGGTGCGGTAATCACCCATCACGCCCACGCTTTTAACAGGCAGCAGCACCGCGAACGCCTGCGAGGTTCCCTGCTGCAGCATATCGGCTTTGCCCAACTCCTCAATAAAAATCGCGTCGGCGGCGCGTAATTTTTCGAGCCGCTCCCACGTAATATCACCGAGGCAGCGTACCGCGAGGCCGGGGCCGGGGAATGGCTGCCGCCAAACAATCGCATCCGGCAGACCAAGCGCCGTGCCGACGTTCCTCACCTCGTCCTTGAACAGGTCACGCAGCGGCTCGACCAATTGGAACTTCAAATCCGCTGGCAGTCCACCGACATTGTGGTGACTTTTGATGACGTGCGCGGTTTTGCTATTGGCGGCGCTTTCGATCACATCGGGGTAAATCGTCCCTTGCGCGAGGAACTTCACGCCCTCGTCCGCCAGTTCACGCGCCTGCGCGGCGAAGGTGTCGATGAACAGCCTACCGATAATTTTACGTTTGGCTTCCGGCTCATTCACACCCTTGAGTTGGTCGAGGAAATCCTCGGTCGAATCCACCGCGATCAGGTTCATACCCTGCTCACCACGAAACACCTTGACGACCTGTTCCGGCTCGTCTTTCCGCAGCAGGCCGGTATTCACGAACACCGCCGTCAATTGCGTACCGATGGCCTTTTGCAGCAGCGCCCCCGCCACCGCCGAATCCACGCCGCCGCTGAGTGCCAGCATGACACGATCCGTCCCCACCTGCTCACGGATGATGCGCACGGCCTCGTCAATGAAGGCAACAGGCGACCACTTAGGTTCGCAGCCGCACACGTCGAACAGGAAGTTGCGCAGCAGCGCTTTACCCTGCGGCGTATGCGCCACCTCAGGATGGAACTGCACCCCATAGAGCTTGCGCGAGGGATCACCCATCGCGGCGTAGGGCGAATTATCCGAAGCAGCGAGACCAACGAACCCTTCCGGCGGCTGCTCGATGCGGTCACCGTGTGACATCCACACCTGCATATTGTCCGGCAGGTTGTGCAGCAGCGGGTTATCCTGCGTGTGGTGAATCTGGGCAGGGCCGAACTCGCGGTCGTTGGAGGCCGCCACCACCCCGCCGAGGGCATGGGTCAGCGCTTGCATCCCGTAGCACACACCCAGCACCGGAAAATCCTTAACCAGCCAGCGCGGCATCTGCGGTGCGCCTTCTTCATAAACGCTGTTCGGGCCGCCGGAGAGGATATAACCGCGCGGGTTGTGGGCGGTAATCTTCTCGCGCGATGCGTCATACGGGAACACCTCGGCATAGACATTCAGTTCACGCACGCGACGGGCGATTAACTGCGTATACTGCGAGCCAAAATCAATAACGGCGATGCCGCCGGAGCGTGGATCAGTCATTAGGGGAGCCTTTTTAGCAATTAGCGGTTGGCGATTGGCTTTTAGCGGTGTGCCAACCGAATGGATGGGAATAATCGGTAGGGGGCGCACGGCTGTGCGCCCCTACAACACACAAACGATACCTAACCGTTAGCCCAACACCTGATAGGCGAAGCGCAGCATCATCTCCTGATGTTGGATGCTCTGTTCCTGCGCCCGTGAGCCATGACCCGCGTCGAACCATTCGATCTGGATAGGCTTGCCGAGGGTGTTCATTTTCTCCTCGTAAGCCCGCATCTGGCGCGGTGGGCAGCGGGTGTCGTTGCTACCTTGAATAACCAGCAGCGGTGCCGTAACCTGCTCGGCGTAAGTGATGGGTGAACTGTCGCGGGTAGCTTCTGGCGTTTCGGCAGGGGTGCCGCCGAACAACGCCCGTTGATAACCGCGCAGTGTCTCAGCCTGATCTTCGTACATCAGTGCCCAATCGGCGATGGCGATGCCAGCCATGCCACCCGCCCACAGCTCAGGCCGCTTGCCGATGGATTGGAGTGTCAGGTAGCCGCCGTATGACCAGCCGGTGACGATGATGCCATCCGGCGTGGAAATGTTATTGTCCACCAGCCAGCGGTGCGCCCCTGCCATATCTTCGACTTCGAGGTTGCCAAGCTTACCCCAGATCGAGCGCTCAAAATCCTTGCCGAAGGTCGTTGAGCCATGATAATTGATGGTGAAGTACGCAAAGCCGTGGTCAACCCATGTTTGGCTGTTCGGTGAATAAAATTCGCACATGACAGATGTTGGGCCGCCATGCGTTTCGAGGATGGTCGGGAACGGGCCTTCGCCTTCGGGTGTCACCAACCACGCTTGAATCGGGGAACCGTTCTCCGACTGGAACGTGACCGAGCGCCACTTGCGGCCTGCGGGGGGTTCACCTGCCGCCAGCACCGTGCGCGTTTGTTCGCCTGTAGCTGCGTCCAGCGCCACCAACTGCGACGGATGGGTTGAATCCTGCCACGTAACGAAAATTTCGGTGTCGGATACAAAAAAGCCGTTACCTGCATAACCGCCTAAAACACCCGATGGATGGTTAAGCTTGGTTGCAGTTTGCGCGGCGATGTCATACAGGTAAAGCTGGTACTCGGCTTGGTACAACTGCCCCAACAAAATCTTCTTAGCATCTGGCGACCATGCCCACGGGGTGACATCACCGGAAATCTCATCAATCGCGAGGTCATGGCGTTCCCCAGTGCGCGGATTCCAGATCAGCGGGCGGTCATAACCGGATACGTTGGTGACTGCCAGCATCCGCATATCACCCGCCACCGGCGAGAAATCACCGAAGTGGTTTTTGACCTCGTTACCGTCCGAAAGTTTGGCAATTTCCACGCCGGATTGAACGTCAATCGCGACCAAACTGGTGTCCAGTGTGCCTGTGTATTCGCCTGTCGACATCACAGCGATTTCGCCACCATATGACAGCTTTGGGCCGTAGGTAATTTGCTTATAGGCGGCGAGTTGGCGGGTCGTGCTGCCATCCGTTGCATAAATTTCGAAGCCGTTGGGGCTGGCGGCGAGAAAACCGGTTAGGCTGCCGTCGTGGCTTTGTTCGATAAAGAACGATGCATAAGGTGTCAAATCCGGCGAAATATCTTCAGGTTCGCCACCCGCGAAGGGTACACGCACAAAATGACCAAGTTCGTTACCCTGCTGGTCGTGGTGATAATACACATACTCGCCGTCTGCCGAAATGATGCCACCCACTACGCCTGCGGGTTGGCTGGTCAACGCCGTGAGTGTCCCGCTGCTCACCTCCCATGCATATAACTGGTAGATGCCATCCTTGTTGGTGCAAACGAGGCCGCGCGCCGGATTATTAGCTGCAACCTTCGCCCACGCAATACTGGCAGCACGGAAACGCTGTTTCCATGTGGCGGATGCCGTCGTGTCTAATACCTTGTCAGTCATACTTCTCTGCCCCTTAAAACTACTTGGAAATTTCGATGTATGCATCTATCCTGCATTGTGCCAATGCTCTGCATATATTTGCAAATGTCCTACGAACCAAATGGGTATATCAGACAGAAATCTTTCATGACTGCCTATTCGGAAAATTCGATCTTGCCGTCGTCCATACTGGTGATGGTTGCCAGCGCGTGAATGGGGATGTTGCTGTAGCCAGCCTTGAGCATCGCGCCGCGCCCACCCTCGAATGATTTTTCGACCACCACACCGACGCCCATCAAGTTGCATTTCGCACTCTTGACCATGCGTGCCAGCGCCAGCAGCGTTTTGCCCGTCGCAAGAAAGTCGTCGATGATCAGTATATTTTCACCCGGATGCAAGAACTCCGCCGAAACCAGCAGGTTAACTTCGCCGCCTTTGGTATGGCTGGGCGCGGTTTCCAAGAAGACCGGCCCCGCCATCGTGATCGGC
>JAPUDW010000186.1:0-14481 GCA_027492915.1 Bacteroidota bacterium
AGAAGCTTTCAGATTACCTTCTTTTCCTTAACTTGGTGCATATGGGGCGCACGCCATGCGCCCCTACAAAAATCTTGGCGTTCTTGGCGACTTGGCGGTTAAATTGTTTACCCAAACCGCCGATTTGACCAGACGCGGGAGTTCAGGATGTCGCCGACACTTTGCGGGTTCTCGCCCGTCAGGATCAGGTCGAAAAGCACATTCGGGTACTCGGATTGGATGACCTTCTTCATACTCTCCGCCATATCCGGCGGGGCAATCACCGTCGCCGCGAGGCTGCGATCATACGGGATATACAGGATGAAGTCCCAGATGGTCGTCACGATGGGGTGAAAGGTGTTCCAGTATGAGCGTCCGGTATCCATGAACCACGCAGGGTCTAACCCCGGCGCGAGGATGATAGCGTGGAAGCTCGGCGCGCCAACCACCGGCCCCGGCCCTTTGGGGCGGACAACCGGAACCGGCGCTTTGCCACCCTTGCGGATTTGCGGGACGGCTTCCATCTTCGGGATGGCTTCGAGGTTGTTGTTATAGTATTCATCCTCTTTCCACAGTGCCATGCCGAAGTACCACGGCTGCGCGGTGGTGGCGATCCAGTTGAACATGGCGACCGTCGCTTCGGCATGGGCGGTGCGGTCGTAGGGTTGGAAGCGCGGGTCGGGCATCTGCGCGTCGTGGGTCGGTAAGGGGTAGATGCCGCCCTCGGTGCCGAACACGGGCAGCGGGCCTGCGCCGAACCATTCCTGCAAACGTTGGTTGAAAGCCACGCCCATCGCTGTGATGCCGTTGGGGTCGCCAAAAGGGGTGCTTGGTGTGTTGCCGAATACCGTGCGACCGGGGTCGAAGCTCTGGGTGTAGGGATCGTAGGGATATTCGAAGTGCCAACCTTCTTCCAAGCCGTTGAGTTCGCCGGTGGAGCGCGGCACACTCGGCTGACCGGGGCGTTCCTGATACCAGTGGTTGAGGGCATAGGGGTGCGTCCCCCACCACAGGCCGTTGTCGATGATCTTGGCGAAGCGTTCGCGCTGGTGGTCACGCATATAGCCGAGCAGCGCGTCCATCCACTGAATAGCGCCGTTTTCCCCGCTGGTTTCGCCCAGCGAGAAGAAGCCGGGGTAGCCGCCGTGATTCAGCATGAACTCGGCGAACATCAACCAGCTTTCGCAGAGGGGTTTAATTACCTCGTCGAAGTTGCGGTAATCAACGCGGCCTTTCATGTGTTCCGGCCATTCGGGGTCGGGGAAGTTCGGCTCGTTGAAGAACTCGAACCACTTGACCCCCGAGCCGAGGTAATGCCCCCACTGCTGGCGGATCGAGTCGTCGGGCGGGTTGGCTCCCGGCGCGGCGCGGTAGATGCGGACGACGGGGGTGATGTTTTGACTGAGCAGCCACACACAGTCATTGGCGAATTCTTCGCCGCCTGTCACCAGCTTGTACCAGCCCAATTGCAAGCGTGAAAGCCGGTCGTAGTTCAGGGGGACGTAAGCGCCGTGATTGTGCATCCCGCGCGGGTTGCCCGACCATTGATATTCATGGAGTTGCAAGTGCTTGACCTCGATCATCACTAAAACAAAAGGGCGAACCCTGTTGGCTCGCCCCATTATTATATGCGATATACGCTTGTTGTACCGCTGTGGTGGCTAGACGACGGGCGTCGGTTCATCTTCCGCTAAGGCTTCGTCGATCTGCTGTTGAAGGCGGTCGCTGTTCTTGTACTTGCCGTTCGGGTAGAAGCTGTCCACCTTGCGTTTGCGGGCTGTGAACATGCCGTTCTTACTGCCGATCAGCATAAAACCGCCGAGGCCGATCAAGACGATGGGCAGCGCCAGATTACCGAAGATGCCGCCGTTGCCGAAGATCATCAGCTCGAAGAATACCGCGCCGAGGATGAAGCCCACCGCGCCGATGCGAGTCAGGATTTGTGAGGCCTGATACTGCCCTTTATCGCCAGTGCGGTTTGCCATAAAGTTGAGCGCGATGCCGACGAACAGCGGATACAGAGTCCATGCATAGGCCCAGCTTTCCCAGTGTCCGGTCAGGTTCTGGTAGAACAGGATCAAGCCGGTACCGGTGATGACCGATGCGGGGACAGCCAAACCGGACACCTTTTTATCACCTGTGTAGGCGAAGTAGCCAAAGACCAAACCCGGAACCACGACGAACAACGGCCACAGGTTGCTAAACAAACTGCCGAAGCCCAAAATTTGCACCAGAAGCACCAGCAAACCGAGGCCGATTAAGCCTACTGCCATTATCGGACGACCATCATGTTCTCGTGTCATTTTATAACCCTCATACTCATTGAACGAATGTATTGCTGGTGTATACGCATGAGGATTGGAAAGGGTTGCGGGAAATTTAAATCCTCCGCGATGAAATAGAGAGGAGCGAAAATACGGAATGGTCTGAGAGGGTGTTTAAAAAGCCTTTGCCACGCATATTTTTCAGAAACGGAATGGTCTTAGACCATTCCCTACGAGAGAGCATGTTTGTGGTTCGTGGGGCGCAAGCCTTGCGCCCCTCCATGAGAAGGTTAGCTGCGGATGTTAGCGCTTAGGATAGTGAGGTCATAGATGTTGATGATGCCATCACGGTTGAGGTCGGCGGCGGCGTTCGAGGCGTTGGCGGTCAGGCCAAAGTTCTGGATGATGAAACCAGCGTCGGCGGTGTCGATGTGACCGCTGCTATCAATGTCGCCGTTTTGGAGGGTGATGAGCGGCAGGAGGATCGGTTGACCCGCCAGCGTGACGGTTGTTAAGTAGGTCAGGTGGTAAGGTACGGTGATGGTGAGTTGGTAGATGCCAGAAGGTAGATCAAAGCTGAAGGATGAATCGCTGGCTAACCGTACCGACTGCTGCCCCTGTGCGCTGTTGAGGGTGATGGTGACTTCGGGCAGCGGGTAGGGCGTGGCGATATAACCTTGCAGGTGGAAGGTGGGGATGGGGGTGGGTGCCGCGGTTACGATGATGGCAGGTATGGCGGTGGGTAACTCGGCAGTAGGCACTACCACATCCGGCAGAGGCACTGCGGTAGTGGCAGCGTCCGGCAGCGTGACGGGTTGGTAGCTTTCAACCGCCAGCGTGAGGATGTTGCTGGTGATGGGCAGCGGTTGACCGATGCGGTCAGCTAATTGAATTTGACAGGTGAGGGTGGTCGCACCGGCGGCGGTGATCTGGTAATTGAGCGTCCACAAGGTTCCGGTAGCGGCGAGTTCGGGCGCTTTGTCGCCTTGCGAGGCGATGATCGCCCATTGGCCGTCCGGTTGGAAGCCGTTGTCGAGAATGGTTAGTTGTTCGGGTGTAAATAAATCGCCTACGATGGCTTGAGTCCCCTGCAAGTAGTTCGTATCGACAAGGCACAGCAGGGCTGCACCATAGACGCCGCTTAAATTGGCGGCTTGAACGCTGACCGTTAGCATTCCATTTACGGCGACCGGATTGCCATCGCTGACCAAGCGCACATCGGGCAGGGGCAGCGGCGGTGGGATTTGAGTCGGTTGTACCGGAGTAACGTCAGTCGGGACTTCGGTTGGGCTGATTTCTGTGGCTTCAGCGGTGACAGGCACTTCGGTCGCCATTTCGGTGGCTGTAGGGATGTCGGTCGGCGTGCCGGTGGTCGTGGCTTCAGCGACGGTTGGTTCTTCGGTGGGGGTGTCCTGCGCGAAGGCGATTTGCGCTAGATGCGCTAGCAGCAGGATGCCTGTGAAGAAGATTATTGTTCGTACTGTCACCAACCGTTTTAAGCTGACCATCACGTTTATTTCCCGCAGATAACCGCTGCGAATACTTGCCCTCTATTTGCATTATGAAGCGTAGAAGAGGACAAGAGTCCCTCACTCTTCTACGCTGTCGTCCTCATCCGTGTTCCGCCGCCGTAGGATGATGAAGGCCACGATGATGCCGAGGATACCGATGACGGTCAGGCAGACCAGCGCAATCGGGATGATCGGTGTTTGCGCGGCTTCTGGCGTCGGGATGGAAGCCGGCTGCTGGTTGGTTCCGGTTGCTGCCCCGCTGTTGGGTGTCGTGCCGGTTTGCGGGCTGGCAACGGTTGGCGGCGGGAGCTGGGCTGTTCCCACCACTAATTGTGTATTGATGATGTTAACGGTCGTAGCGCTCATGGTATAAGCGATAAACTCGATTTGGGCTGCTGTCGGGTCTTTGTAGGCGCTGAGTTCACCAAAGACAATGGTTAAGGGTGCGATCCCATTTTCGCAGATCACTTGCAGATCGACGCTGTAAAAAACACCGTCGCCATTCGCGAGTTTGGTACGGTCGGTGATGGCTGCCGAAAAGCGTGTGTCGTGGTCGTGCAGTTCGGAAAAGGGTGAAAACCCACCATTAGCGGCGTCGGACGGCACATATGTCCCTGCGGTTCGGTTAGTAATTCTCAGGCAGGTTTCATCAACTGTGATGCCGATGTCTGACCCGCCAATATTGACGCCGTTTCGAATATAGACATCTGCCCTGACGGTTTCACCCGCGTTGGCAGTTGGTTTGCTCAGGACAATCTCGATGGTGGGATTGGCTTGTGCCTTTATGAACGTACTACTCAATAAAAGCAGTAAAACTGGAATGATTTTTATTAACCGCAATTCAGAAGCCCTTACTGAAACGATATGCTTCCGGTGAAAGATGAGAGGGATTGTGTGGAGGCAGCAGTTTCAACTCGTCCGATAAAAGAATGAGCAGACATGTTAACTTACTCCCAACAATTATATCATCGCTCATACCTTCTATTGTTCTTAAGAAAAGAAGGCAAAGGTTGTGTTAGCCTTTGCCCTCGCATCACGGTTTGTTTAGTGCTTAGACGCAGCTTCCCTGATTTGCACCGTAGTTACGACCGACGTGTACCAGATCATAAATATCGACCACGCCATCGCGGTTCACATCGACTTCGCCGGTCGGGCTGGTGCTGGCAAACTGCGCTCCGATTGCCGTGGCGTCCTGAATGTTAATGGCCGTGTCACTGCTGACCGAGATCACATCGCCAGCTTTGAGGGAAAGCACGCCAGCGGTACCGATTTTGGCTACGGTGGTGTTACCCCCGTCGTCGAAGGTGTAGGCGCTGACGCAGGCCAGATGGCTCATCATGTCGGCGGTAACGGTTGCACCGAGGGCGGGCTTGGTGGCGGCGGTGTATTCGATGTCCGCGATGGTGAAGTCACGGAAGTTGGCAGCCGCACTTTGGTTTGTCCAGCTTGTAACGCCGTCACCCATATTCAGGTTGATGCCAGCCAAGGAACCGACGGTGCCATCGCTGGTGATACGGACATTGCCGTTCAGAATAGCGAGGGGAATATCGGTGACGGTGGTGACCGCAGCGGGACTGACTTGAAGTAAACCGTTGAGGCCAGTGCCAAAAATATTTGAGAGTTTGAAGCCGGTGCCGGGCAGGTCAACGGTAATCGAACCATTGGAGGTCAAACCTTTGTTGGCTTTAACCTGAAAGCTGCCGAGTGAATAGCTGCCGATGGCGATGTCCAAGCCGGTGCGGCTGGCTGCGAAAAGGGCCAGTGTGTTCGTCGCAATGATCGGGTTATTGGCAGTGGTGATGAATGTACCCGGTGTGTATGAGTTGGAGGTGGGTGCGCCAGAGCCAGTGGTTGTTGTGCCGAACTGTACACCGAAGAGCGCGACCATCAGATTGCATTGAACGGTAGCCGTATAAGTCGCCCCTTCATTAACGGCGGTGGGTGCATCGATATAGCAACCAAGGAGAGAAGGATTAGATGCGCTGGCGACGAAAGGAACGACCAGCATAACGACCATAACAACTAACACGACAAGTTTGCGAACCATGATTTTTAACACCCTTTGTAAACCGTTTATACAATAAAGATTACGTTGATTTGCATCTATATCAACATCAGTATTACTACGTAAAATTTAATTTTCATAAATTAAGTAATTCAGGCGTAATGCTTGATTTGCGAGATGTTCCGTGTGACACTGCATGTTTATTTGAGGGAGGAGTATAATGTTTGAGAGGTGTTTTATAGGTGTTCTAAAATAGTTGCGAGGCTGAATAATTGTGAAATTCAGTCTCACGAAAATGAATAATTAAGGATCAGATCGGAGGAATTGAATGTTGCGGATCATGTCTTGGGGGCAGGCTTTATACAATTCTTTGCGGTAGAAAGACTGCTTTTTGCATCAGACAATAAAACACGGGCGGCCTCGTTAATGAAGCGCCCGTGTGTATGGTAATGGTTGAGGAATATCGCGATTAGTTGGCGAGTAAACGGGCGTTATCGCTGTCCCAGAACAGGTTAACGATGTCGCCCTTGTTGAAGTACTTATCGGTACGCAGGCCGAAGTTCTGCACGCGCACAATAACCTCAATGTTGTAGTCAGCACCGATACCGACGCGGTAACGGGTGTCGGTACCGATGTAAATATCCTCGATAATTCGACCTGTCACCATATTAATGTCGGGGTCGCGCAGGACAGCGGTTTTGTAAGCTTCGGCGGTGTCGCTGCTGCCATCGGGGAATTTGACATTGCCGGTTGACTGGAACAGACTGATTTTTTCAGGACGGATGGCAATGGTACATTCGCCGGGGGAAGTAATGTCGGCATTGGGGACGGCACGCATGGTGGTTCGCTCATCCAGCCTGACCAGCGCGTACTGCCCTGCCATCTCGACATATTTGGCGTTAATGAAGTTGGTTTCGCCGATGAAGTCCGCTACGAACTTGGTGGTGGGGGCTTCGTAAATTTCTTCCGGCGTACCGACTTGCAGCACTTTACCCTTATCCATAACGGCGATGCGGTCAGCCATCGTCATGGCTTCTTCTTGATCGTGCGTCACGAAAATGAAGGTGATGCCCAAAGCTTTTTGCATGGCCTTGAGTTCATAGCGCATGTCCTCGCGCAGCTTGAGGTCGAGCGCCGACAGCGGTTCATCGAGCAGAAGCACCTGTGGACGTTTGACGATGGCACGCGCTAACGCCACACGCTGCTGCTGCCCACCGGAAAGCTGGCGAGGGCGGCGGTCACGCGCTTGCGGAAGCTGGACGCGCTGGAGGGCTTCTTCGGCACGCTTCTTGGCCTCGTTACGGTTCACGCCTTCCATTTCCAAGCCGAACATGATGTTTTGCAGGGCGGTCATGTGCGGGAAGAGGGCGTAGTCCTGAAATACGGTGTTAACAGGGCGGTGGAAGGGGGGTACATCCTGCACAGCTTTCCCGCGAATGAGGATTTTGCCGGATGACGTATCCTCGAAGCCCGCGATCATGCGCAAGGTAGTGGTTTTGCCACAGCCGCTTGGCCCCAGCAGCGCGAAGAATTCACCGTCGTTAATCTGCAACGAAATATCATCAACTGCACGCACCATACCGTCACGGCGAGGTGACGCGAATTCTTTGATTACGTTGATGAGTTCGACATCATATTGAGCTTCAGCCATAGTTACATCCCTTTATACAAAACGAGAGGCCGCCCGTAAAAGATAAGCCTGTTTGCTATTGTCCTAACAGCGTGCGTAACTCTGTCCACGCATCGTTATAGAGGCGTGTTGCTTCTTGACCCACATCCAGCGCTGCAAAGAGTGATGCAGCGGATTCTTCGGTGGGGTAGATAATTTCCGAATTGAGATATTCAGGCAAGATGAGTTTGTCATCAATTGCCTTCTGGTTGGGCGTGGCGTAGGCCGTGTAATTGCTTATATCGGCTGCAACCTGTGGGTCGAGAATATAATCCATGAACGCCAGCGCCAATTCATAGTGCGGGGCGTTGGTTGGAATAGCGAGGTTATCGACCCAGCGGATAGTGCCTTCGACCGGCAGCACGAAGTCGAACTTATCGGCGCAGCCTTGATCGGGGTTGGCTTCGCAGTTGGCGATGACCTGAAACACGTCGCCGCTGTACTCAACGACCATATCCATCTCGCCGCTGAGGAGTTTTTCCTGCCCGTCATCGGCGGCCAGCGCACGCACATTATCGCCATGTTCGACGAGGAAATCACGGGCGGCAGCAATATCGGCAGCGTTTTTGCTGTTGGGGTCGAGGCCGAGGAGATTGAGCGCGATGGACATCATGCCCTGCGGGTCATCGACCCACGCCACGTTGCCCTCAAAAGTCCACATGTCATCCCAACTGGTGACTTCTTTGCCAACAGCCTCTTTGTTATAGCCGATACCCAGAGTTCCCCATTGATAGGGGACGGTATATTGGTTGTCGGGGTCGTAGACAGGGTTTACCAGATGTTCGGAAACATTGGCGAAGTTCGGGATTTTGCTGAGGTCAATCGGTTGGACTAAGCCTTCGCGGATGAGCAGTTCTACGGATGAGCTGGTCGGCACGATGAGGTCGTAGCCGGGGTTGCCCTGCCGCAGTTTGGCGATCACTTCTTCGTTGTTGGCGAAGTTGTCTTCGTTGACGGTGACACCGCACAGCGCACCGAAATCGCTGCGGGTGTTGTCCGCTTCGTAGGTCGTCCAGTTCCACCAGTTCAGCACACGGTCATTTTCGGGCAGGGTTTGCACGAGCGCCACGACATCCGCCGGACACGTCCATGTGGTTTTAGCGGCTTCATCTTGGGCTAAAACAGGGACGGTGAGCAGACTCAGGCAAAATCCGGCGAACCATTTGCGGGCGATTTTCATGGTGCTGGCCTCGTGCATCAATAAGGGAAGCGGGTGGTTTGATATGAAATCTTTTTAACTGCCGGTTCGTAAAAATCTATTAAATGAGAAGGGGTAAGTCTTGCAACCTACCCCTTTTGTTTGTCTGCGAGAACTTATTGTCCGAGCAGTGTGCGCAGTTCTGTCCACGCATCGTTGTACAAACGTGCCACGTCGTCGCCCACGTCCACAACGGTGAAGAGGGTCTCGCTGGCCGCTTCGTCCGGATAAATCACGGTCGATTCCAGATATTCCGGCAGAATCAGGGCTTCATCAATCGCCACCTGATTAGGCGAGGCAAAAGCGGTGTAGTTGCTGATGGCCGCGCCAACAATCGGATCGAGGATGTAGTCCATGAAAGCGTGAGCCAGTTCGGGATGCGGGGCATCGGTAGGGATAGCTAGATTATCGACCCAGAGAATTGCGCCTTCGGATGGAATGACATAGGAAAACTTGCCAGCGCAGTTCTGGTCAGCGTTTTCTTCGCAGTTCGCGATAATCTGGAAGATGTCGCCGCTGTATTCGATCACCATGTCGGCTTCACCGCTCAGGAGCTTTTCCTGACCGTCATCCTGTGCAATCGTGCGGACGTTGCTACCACGATCAATCAGGAAGTCACGGGCTGCGCCAATTTCATCAGGGTCAATGGTGTTCGGGTATTTGCCTTGCAGCACGAGCGCAATACCGAGCATCGAACGTGGGTCTTCAATCCAAGCGACGTTACCGCTGAAGCTCCACATGTCTTCCCAACTGGTGACTTCTTTACCAACGACTTCCGTGTTGTAGCCGATGGCAATTGTACCCCATTGGTAGGGGACGCTGTACTTGTTTTCAGGGTCATAAGCGGGTGCTTGCAGCAGTTCGGAAACATTGGCGAAGTTCGGGATTTTGCTGATGTCGATTTCTTCAATCAAACCCTCACGGATCATTTGGGGGATGACGACACCGGTCGGCACAATCAGGTCGTAGCCGGGGTTACCCTGACGCAGCTTGGCGATCAGTTCTTCGTTACTGCCGAAGTTGTCTTCGTTGACGGTGACACCGCACAACGCGCCAAAGTCAGGGCGGGTTGTTTCGGCTTCGTAGGTCGTCCAGTTGTACCAGTTCAATACCCGTTCATTTTCCGGCAGACTTTGTACCAGTGCGACCACATCCTCCGGGCAAGTCCATGTGGTTTTAGCTGGCTCGTCCTGTGCAAAAGCGGGTACTCCCACTGCCAACAGACCCAAACAGAGTACGCTTGTCAATTTACGAAACATTTTACCTCCAAGAAGTCATTTATACCTATGATTTTGAGGCGTCGTTTAGGTACGACTTGCCCCACGTCCTTGAATGTACAAGGAGATCCCGACTAACACCATTGATGCAACCAGCAAGATGGTGGAAATCGCATTAATTTCTGGCGAAACGCGCTGTCGCAGCAGACCATATACAAAGATCGGCAGTGTATTCGTGCCTACACCGTTGGTAAAGAAAGTCACGATGTAGTCATCCAACGACAGGGTAAAGGCCAGTAATGCACCTGAAATAATACCCGGCAAAATCAGCGGGAAGGTGACTCGCCAGAAGGTTTGCCATTCATTCGCGCCGAGGTCACGGGCAGCTTCTTCGTAGCGGGGGTTCATATCTGCCAAGCGCCCACGAATGGTAATCACCACGAAGGACACCGAGAACACGACATGCCCGATGATGATCGTACCGAAGCCGAGGGTAGCCCGCTGGCCGCTGATGCCTTCGATGGTATCAAACAGAAATTTGAAGAACACCGCCAGCGATACGGCTTGCGTAATTTCGGGGATGACCACCGGCAGATAGAGGACGGCATCTACAATTTTCTTGCCGGGGAATACGCCGCGTTCGAGGGCAATAGATACCATCGTGCCGATAATGGTCGAGATGACCGTGGAACAGGCCGCGATGAACAAGGTGTTGCGCAGCGCCGCGAACATCGCGACTGTGAATTGGCTGGTACCGTCAAAAATCTTGGTATACCAATCGGTCGTAAAGCCGCCCCAGATAGAAACGGTATCGCTCTTGTTGAAGGATAAGACCACGAGGACGACGATTGGTGCCCACAGGAAGAAATACGAAAAGATCGGGTTGGCATAAAATAAGATTTTGCCAAGCCGCCGCACGAGCATATCACGGCGAATTTGACCGTAGTTGAAGTCAATTTCGCTGAGGGCGGGGCGGGACGAAGGCGTGATTGTTTGCTGAGTCATCGTGCGGTCTCCCGGCTGCCGTAGCGTAGATAGATAATGACACCGAATGTCACCAAGATCATTAGCACTGCCGAGAGTGCTGAACCGCGCGGGTAATTTGCCCCGCTGCCGCGAATATTTTGCTGGATGAGGTTACTAATCATCAAGCCCTGCGTACCACCGAGCAAATCAGGCGTGACGAATGCGCCGATGGTGGGGATGAACACGAGAATGAAACCGGCTACTAACCCCGGTGCGGTCATTGGAATGACCACGCGGAAGAATGTTTTGAGGTCATTAGCGCCGAGGTCGTTGGCAGCTTCGACAAAGCGGAAGTCGAACTTTTCGACCACCGCATAAATGGGCAGCACCATGAAGGGCAGGTAGCTGTAGACCAGACCGAGGATAACGGCCTCGCGGGTGTTCAGCCAATTCAGTTTACCATCTTGCAGGATGCCCAAGCCGCCGACGATGTTTAAGATACCGGCAAGTGGGCCTTCGGGGGCGATGATGGTTTTAAGGGCGTAGGTGCGTACCAAAAAGTTCGTCCAGAAAGGCATGATGATGAGGAACATCGCGAACTGGCGAAAGGCCTGGCTTTTGCGGGTGGCGATGAAGAACGACAGTGGATAGCCGAGCAGCAGACAGATGAGAGTCGTCAGCAGCGAAATCCACACCGAGCGTAAAATAACGGCGGAGTAGATAGGGCGCGGCTTCCAGAAGTCGAAGGCGTCGGCATAATGATTAAGTGTCAGCGGCAGTTGACCACCTGCACCGTCCGTGGTGGGCGTCAGGAAGCTGATTGCCAGTACGATCAATACCGGCAGCATAAAGAAGATGCCCAGCCAGACGACTGCCGGCAGCGAGAGGAAAATCCCCTGCCGCCGATCACGGTCTTTCATATATTGAACATTTGTGGTCGCAGGTGTGACAGAAGCCATATCTACCCCTTACCCGAAATCGGCAGCAAGCATGAGGGCAAATAATAATCCTTATAAGGGATTTCGACAACAGCAAGAGTAATGGAAATTTTTATGCGAAAACCCTGTCGATTATGACTAAAGCATTTCTCATGTGCAATAATACATTTACGACCAATTAAAAATCCCCCACAAATGCGGGGGATTAGAATTATTAGCCTCTCCAGCCTGTTTATGACGACTTCATTTTGTTCGCCAGTTCGGTTTCGATTTTCTTGCGCTTTGCGTCAGAATCACCCACAAACTCTTGCAAGCGTGTCAACATTTCCGCATTGGTTTGCGGATACGCGCTCATGCGTCCATCGTCGCTGGCAGAATCAGCGGCAGACGGATCAAGTCCGGAGTCGCCCGGCCCCATCGCCGCGACAGCCGCCTGTGAACCCTTAACCATAACACCGCCAACCGTTCTGGCACGGGTCATCCACTTCTCCATAAACGGGAAGGGATTTAGCTCACGAACCATCGTAAGAGCTTCGGGTTGGTTATTGAGCGCCGCGTCGAGCAGCGTTTTGGCGTTCGTCTCACGGTTTTTACCGCGTGTACCCTTAATGATCTTATAGATGGCCTTCACGCCGCGTCCAAAGGTGATTGCTCCCTGTGCTAGTGTGATGGTCAAGGCTCCTGCTTCCGTCACCATTGCCGACGCGCCGCCGGAGATGAGGGTGATGATATGCAAAATCATCTTGGCTAACGAGAACAGGAATTTAGTGAATCTTGATAAAACGCCGCGTTTCATCTTGGGCAGTGCATAGATGGTTGCGCCATGTACGGCTGTTTCTTCGGGGGTTAGCTCACCGGCCTCACTTTTAGCCATAATGCCCTTGTTTGCATCATTCATCGACTGGTAATCCATGATTTTGTCGATCAAGCTGCGAATGCTATCTGCAAACATGATGAAAGGCATATTGTCGGATATTGCGCCATAAATGCCGGCAAGTTTCGTTGCCAATCGTGGGAAAAATCCCGGCTCTGCGGGTGCTTCCGGTGTCGTGCTATTTAAATCTTTTGCATTCGTCAGTACTGTGTTGGCTGCATCCGGTTTCGCGGGTGCCGGTACTGATTCTGGCACCGGTGTGGAAACTGACGGCGTAGGAGCCGAATCAGGGTTTATGATTTTCGCAAGATCGACACTATCGCCACTGGCCTTTAGCCCGTCGGCGCTGGCTCCGTCGATCCCTGTCTGTGCGAGATAATTAACCTGTGCGCCGGCGATCACCTGACTTTGTACTTCCTTGATGCCTTTTCGTGCCTCATTTCCACCTTTTACGAATCGGGTAAATCGGCTCCAAGCACTCGGTTTTTCGACGGCCTTTTGAGGGTTATAAGGTTGTGGAGCTGGTGCTGGAGCCGGACTTGGCGCTGCCAGATGCGCCAGTAAAGGCGATTTCACTGTGGGCGCTGGTTTGAAGGTCAAGGTATCCGACACTGGAACAGCTAACGGGTTATAGGCTCCTGATGTGGCGCTGGGTAGCGGTGCCAATTCTGGTGGTTTGGTGGGTGCTGGCGCTTCAGCCGGTGATGGTGCTCGTGCGGGTGGTGGCGCAGGCACATCGGAGGCTAAATCAAAAATGGTTCTCGGTGCTGGCACGCGGGGCGTGGGTACTAAGCCTGCACTAGCGGGTGGCAGCGACCCGGACGAAACCGGTGCTGCTGGTGTCGAAGGCATTGATGATAAGGGTGCAGGAGCCAGTGCTGGCGGCGGTGCTGGTTTTTGAGAGATCGTGGCCTTGATGGTATTGACGTGTATCCATAACGCGGTAGTTGTAGGTACGCCATTAATCGCGACGACTTTATGCCAAATTTGGTTAGAATTTTTGAGTAATTTCCCGCTGGCTGAGAGGCGCGTCATTTCAAAGTCGGAATCGACTGTTATGGTCTTACCGGCTTCGATGGCTGTAACGCCGCTGAATTCTTCCATTTTTGCACCACTAAGCGCACGCATATCCGTCTTGCTTGTCACGCTGGCATCAATATCCATACGTTGAATATGTTTTTCTGGTGCTGTGGGTGCAGCTTCAGCCATCGCTGTGCTGCGCATATCTGGTGCGGTTCGCAGTTGGGTGGGCTTGGCGACAACCGCTTGTGTGCGCGTTCGCTGGATAAGCTGGTTGGTAGCGCGGTTGCCGATGGTGCGCTGTAGCTGCACGACTTGGCGCATCGAAAGTGCTGGCATCGCGCTGACATCCGGCAAAGCCTGTTCAGTTAGGGACGAGCCAATATCGACATCGGTTTCGGGGACTTTTAGCGGCAAATGGGCAACGCGGGTGGGCTTTTTGTCAGACTGTGGATGGTGCGCTTGATCTGGCATAAGCGTAACTCTTTTCGTGGAGTAAAGCTGAATATATGCAAGACATTCATTCAATTAGATCTGTGCAGCGTGGATTTGCACGGTCTGGGAATGACAAAGATTAGCCCACAACAGAGGTGTCATAAGCGTTCACTTTAGATCAGCATAATCGAGAAAAGAAATAGGCTTCGTTAAGACCACGTTACAGGCTTGTAACATGACAACCGTGCGTTATTCGGATTCTTTAACCGGCAAACGATCACATGAGGTCGTTAGTAATAAGAACTCCGCTTTGATCCAACCCTGCTTGCCATCAAAATCGCCATACCACCACACAAGATCTTCACTGTGACCGATACGCTCGAATCATTCTAGATTGCGCATTTG
>JAPUDW010000186.1:14491-39040 GCA_027492915.1 Bacteroidota bacterium
CCGTAAAGAGCAATCGTACTATCGAAGGGAATGGTTTGTTCTATAGAGGCGTTTTCATCCGGCGCGGCGCGTAAGTTGACGTTGAACTTGGTCAACGCGAGGCAGGGCTGCGGTAAGGTAGCGGTGGGTAAGGGGGTACTGGTTACGAACACAAAGGGTGTCGCGGTGGCTGTTCCGGTAGGGCGCGGCGTGCGGGTGATGGTGGCGGTAGGCGTGTTGGTCGTCGTAGCGGTTAGGGTCGCGGTGGCGGTCGGGCCTTCGGCAGTGGGTGAGGTTTGCAGTTGGGCAACATTAATCGGGGTCACGGTCGCCAGCGCGGGTAACAATACCTGTGTGGAAGTCAGCGGAACGCTCACGGTCGCGATCAGGACGAGTATGCCCATGCCGATGCCATAAACGCCGCGTGAATGTTGGAGCTTTTCTGCACGGCGGAGTTCTAGCAGAGCGATGAAAATGCCGAACACGAGTAAGGCGATGCCCAAGAGGCGGCTGAATTGGATGGGCAGCGGGTCGGGCTGGTCGGTCATCGAGCCTTGAATGATGCCCGCCAACGGCAGCAAGACGCTGAGAAAAATCAGCAGGAGTTCCACAAAGGTGATCTTTGCAACTTTGCGCAGGGTTCGGATAACCGCGACGAGTATGAACAGCAGGGCGGACAATGCGCCTGCGAAGACAAAGAGTAAGCCCACTATACGCCTCAATTACATTTGTGATTGCGCAGTCATTATGCCGTACATACTTTCGGATTGTCTAGCATCCGTTAGGCTTTGCTCATGTTTATAGGGGGTCAGGGTCAGGTTAATCAAGGAAATTTGTTTAACAGTCTTTTACACTTTGCTTAACATTCTGTTCATCAAAATTTAGCTGAAGATGGCTAAATTGGGATTCGCGTTATAATCACGCTAGGTTTTGACAGCTTAATAGGCGTAGAGCGCTTAATAAACCCCAAGCCTGCTAAAACCCCTAACTGGATTTTTAAGGAGAAAATAGAGATGAAGTCCTCGAATATGTCTCGCCGTAAGTTCCTCCAGTTGGCCTCGCTCGCCAGCACCGGTATCGCCGTCAGCATTGCCGGCTTGCCCGTGTTCGCGCAAGATGCCACGGCTACCCCCGGCGTTTTGCCCCCTCCACCCGCCCCCGGCCCGATTGATCTTGAAGCAGCGGGTGGTATTGATGCGCTGATTGAGGCTGCACGAGCTGAAGGTGAACTCTCCACCATTGCACTTCCCGACACATGGGCGAATTATGTGCAAATTAAGAAAGACTTCTTTACTCAATATGACTTCCTGAAACACAATGACCTCAACCCGGATGGCAGTTCGGCTCAGGAAATTGAAGCGATCAAGTCGAACAACATTAATAAGGGACCCCAAAATCCCGATGTGATCGACGTAGGCTTTAGCTGGGGTAAGCTTGGTATCGAAGAAGGTCTGCTGCAACCGTACAAGGTCGCGACTTGGGACACCATTCCCGATGAATTGAAAGACGCGGATGGTTACTGGTACGCTGACTACTACGGCACGCTGGTGTTTGAAGTGAACGCAGATGTTGTCACCAATGTTCCGCAGGATTGGTCTGACCTGTTGAAGCCGGAATACAACGGTCAAATCGCCCTCGGTGGCGACCCGACAGGTTCGAATCAGGCGATTTTCGCCGTTTGGGCGGCAGCTTTGGGCAATGGCGGCACACTGGATGATGCCGAAGCGGGTCTGGACTTCTTCAAAGAATTGGCTGAATCTGGCAACTTGCTCCCCGTGATTTCCAGCCCTGCGACGATTGCCCGTGGTGAAACCCCCATCACCATTCGTTGGGACTACAACGCCCTCGGCAACCGTGACGCGAATGTCGATAGCGTGAATATCGAAATTGTTTACCCGAAGAGCGGTTCGATTGCCGGTGTGTATATTCAGGCCATCAGCGCTTATGCACCCCGCCCGAATGCGGCTCGCCTGTGGATGGAATACCTGTACTCGGATGCGGGTCAGTTGGCATGGTTGGCCGGATATGCCAAGCCAGCCCGGTATGATGACCTTGTTGCAACCGATGTGATCCCCGAAGAATTGGCTGCCAAGCTGCCTGCTTCGGATGTTCCGGTTGGCTTCCCCACAGTTGATCAAATTACTGCCGTGTCTGAGCAAATCAAGACCGGTTGGGCAGAGAAGGTCGGTTTGGCGGTTGCTGCTCCCGCCTAAGGTTTGCGGCAGACAATCTTATTTTGACGACGATGCGGGGGGTGCAGTTCGCGCCCCCTGCGCGTTTATGTTTGAAGCACATGCATGTGTCAGTTAGAGTCGTTATAATCGGCGGTATCATCCAGCGGCAAGTAGATAGGGGTAGGTATGGCGGGACTGACAACAATCGAGGTGAGCGAGGTCGTTCCACCGCCCACACTGCGCCGCCGGCTCAGCCACTGGTGGTCGTGGAATTGGATAGGCTTATTACCGTTTGTTCTTTTTATTATCGCGTTTCAACTGATGCCAGCGCTGTCGATTGTGGTCAAATCATTCCAAGACCTCAACGGCAACTTTACGCTGGACAATGTAAATTCACTGAATACGCCCCTTATTCTAGGCACTTATTGGTCATCGATTAAACTCAGTTTTCTAAGCGCTTTTGGTGGTGCTTTCATTGGCTTTTTCATCGCATGGGGCGTTACTTCGGGTTATTTCCCGGGGTGGATACGCTCGGCGATTCTGTCATTTTCCGGTGTCGCTTCCAATTTTGGTGGTGTACCGCTGGCCTTCGCCTTTGTGGCGACGATTGGTCAAACGGGTATTATCACGCTGGCTCTGCGGTCATTGGGTCTTTTCCTGTATCCATCGTTCAGGCTCTACAGCTTTACCGGCTTGGTGATCGTCTACATTTATTTTCAAATCCCGCTGATGGTGCTAATCATGGCTCCAGCGTTTGAGGGTCTTCGCAAAGAATGGCGGGAAGCGAGTGAAAATCTCGGTGCGAGCCGCTACCAATACTGGCGGTATGTGGCGTTACCCATTTTGCTGCCGTCGATTGCAGGAACCTTCGCGCTGCTTTTTGGTAATGCGTTCGGCGCACAGGCAACCGCCTTTGCCTTGATCGGAGGTGGCGGCCAATATTCGGTCATCACCCTGCTTGTTGGCAGTCAGTTTAGTTCGGATACCTTCAATAACCCCGGCATCGGTAATGCGCTGGCCTTCGGCATGATTGTCGTTATGGTTGTGACAATTGCTATCTATACTTTCTTCCGTCGTATGTCCAGTCGCTGGCTCAAAGTGGGGGGTGAATAATGTTTAGACTAGCACTCCGCTTTGGTTGGATTCGCCGTATCCTGCTCGCCCTATTTTTTGTGGCGGTCGCACTTTATTTTATCGTGCCATTGGCAGCCACCATTCAATTCTCACTGCAAGCTAAACGGGGCGAACTCGGCTTTACGGCTTATGCCAATGTTTTGCAAGCACCGGAATTTGCCGACAGTTTTAGTTTGTCACTGCGGACGGCTTTGCTGACGATTGTGGTCAGCAGCTTGCTGATTGTGCCGACTGCCTATTGGGTACAGCTTAAAATCCCACGCGCACGGTCGTTGATCGAGTTTTTCACGCTGCTCCCGTTCGTGATACCGGCGGTTGTGCTGGTATTCGGCTTGATACGGGCGTATAACGGCACGGGCTTGACCGATAGTTCCAATGGCATTTATACGATTATGGTCGGCGCATATGTGACGCTTTCATTCCCCTACGTGTATCGCTCGGTGGATAACGGCTTGCAGTCGATTAAGGTGCGGACGCTGACGGAAGCGGCGCAGAGCTTGGGCGCGGGGTGGTTTACGATTTTATTCCGCGTTATCTTCCCAAATGTTTTTGTGTCGATTATCAACGGTGCGTTCATTACCTTCGCGATTGTGATGGGCGAGTTTACGATTGCGTCTTTACTCTCACAGCCGACCTTCGGCCCGTATTTGTACCAGTTGAATTCTGCTAAAGTTTATGAACCGTCCGCCCTTTCAATTTTGAGTTTGGGTCTGACGTGGCTGTGTATCGCGCTTATTCAAATGATTGGTCGGCGTTCGGGGCAAGCCCGCACCACCGCTTTCTAAATGAGGGTAATGCTGTGTCATTTTTGGAACTGAATAACATTCGTAAAGAATTCGCCAATTTCACGGCTGTCGAGAACTTCAACTTGAAGGTGGAGCGCGGTGAGTTTGTGTCCTTCCTCGGCCCCAGCGGCTGCGGGAAAACCACGACGTTGCGAATGGTTGCAGGGTTTGAAAAGCCGAGTCGTGGCGAAATTTTGATTAATGGCAAAGACATCACCCATATTCCTGCGAATAAGCGTAACATTGGGATGGTGTTCCAATCGTATGCCCTGTTCCCAAACCTGACCGTGGCAAACAACATCGGCTTCGGGCTGAAGGTGAAGGGCGAGAAATCAGATCTGATTAAGCAGCGGGTGGGCGAGATGCTCGACATCATCCGTATGCAAGAGTTTGCGGGACGCTACCCACATCAGCTTTCCGGCGGGCAGCAGCAGCGGGTGGCGCTGGCGCGGGCAATTGCAATCCGGCCTCAAGTCCTCTTAATGGACGAACCTCTGTCGGCGCTGGATGCGAAAATCCGCATCAGCTTACGGCAGGAAATCCGCGCCATCCAACGGCAGTTGGGTATCACAACGATTTATGTGACGCACGATCAGGAAGAAGCCCTGTCGATTTCTGACCGGATTGTGGTGATGAGCAAGGGCAACATGGAACAGGTGGGTACACCCCTCGATATTTATAACGCGCCCAAGACGCGGTTCGTGGCTTCGTTCGTGGGAACGTTGAACCTGTTGGACGCACAGGTGACGGACGCACGCAACGGGAAGATTAAAATCGACGATCAAGAAATCGCGGTTGGGAAGCAGATACCCGATGCGACACCGGGTAAGCCGGTATCGGTGGCGATCCGACCGGAGGCAATTACCCTGAACGGTCATACAAGCGCGGGCAACCACTTGAACGGCGCGGTTGAGGATGTGTCCTTCCTCGGTTCAGTGGTGCGCGTGCGGGTCAAGCTGGATACTCAGCACATTAACTTTGACAGTTTCAACAACCCGAATCTTGTGCCTCCGGCTATCGGGCAAGCGGTGTCCCTCAACTTTATGCCGGAAGCGTGTATGGTGGTCGAAGGCGAGTAGCGATTAAGTTTATCGTTATCAGTCAAATACCTGATAATATGCAAGGGCAAGCCAGTGGTTTGTCCTTTTTTGTTCCAAGATCGGCGGTAAATACGGTGAATATTATCAACGTTGGCTACACCTCGACCAATTATTATGTGCTGGCGGACAAGAAACCTCATTTGTTAGTGGATGTGGGGTTCGCGGGGACACTGCCTAAGCTTCAGCATGAACTCAAACGGATGGATATTCAACTGGCGCATATTCCCTATCTATTGGCGACTCATTACCACCCTGACCACGCGGGGCTGGCAGGGGAACTCCAGAAGATGGGCATGAAGTTGATCGTAGTCGATATTCAACAGGCTGCGATTGATGGGGTGCAGGGCGACCCCAAACTGGCGAAGCAGTATGTGGGTTATGACCGGAAAGCGGCGGTGGTGATTAACCTTGAGGGGAGCCGGAAGTTCTTAGCCGGTATCGGAGTTCAGGGGCAGATTATCGCGACACCAGGGCATTCGGACGACAGTGTGAGCCTGATACTCGATACGGGTGAGGCGTTCACGGGCGACTTACCCCGACCTCTAGCAGGAGCCGAAGGCAGCATGATAATAGCGGGCGAGAGTTGGGAGGCGCTGGTGGCGCAAGGGGCAATGGTGAGTTATCCGGGGCATGGGCCAACTTATAAGATTGGTTAATCGTCTAGTGGATAGTCAAAACGAAGCCAATGTCATGATGCAGAACGTGCCGGTATTATCGAGTTGGTAGGCAGCATCACACTAAACAGTGCAGGTGGCTTTTCAGGCGATTTGGGCAGACGCAGGCGGGGTAGGAATCTGTGCGGGGGTGATGGTCGGCAGTAGGACGCGGAAGGTACTGCCCACGCCAACTGTGCTTTCAACCTCAATCGTACCCTGATGGGCGCTGACGATAGTTTTGACAATCGACAAGCCTAACCCTAAACCGATACCGACTGAATCGACCGGTCGGTTTTTATCGACGCGGTAGAGACGGTCGAAGATGCGCGGGAGATCGTCTTCCGGTATGCCTTCACCGGTGTCCTGCACCTCAAAGGCGACCTGTTCACCTTTCCAACAGGTACGCATGATGACTTTGTCGTTGGTCGATGAGTGCTTGAGAGCGTTCGTCAGCAGGTTTTGCATGACACGGATGAACTGATTGCTATCGACAGCGATTTTGGGCAGGCTGTGGTCGAGCTGAAGTTCGAGTTGGATACCTTTTTCTTCCGCCAAGAAGCGCTGAAGGTTCGCCGTTTGCTCGGCGAGGGGGTTGATGTCGGTGGGGATAAACGTGAACACCTGCCTATCTAGCTTGACCATTTCGAGCATCCCCTCGACCAGCGTTTGCAGACGCAGGGCGCTGGCATCCAGATTGGCGCTCTTCTCGCGCATGGCGTTGATGGACGTTTGAACTTTGTCTAAAAAGACATCGCTGGTTGTGGGGGTGGTTCTGGCGTCATCCACCGCCTGCCCGATTCTGTCTGTCAGGCTGCGCAGCAGGTAGCTCGATACCCGTATGACAGAAATAGGTGTCATGATGTCGTGGGTGGTATCGCTGATAAAACTTTTAATCAACTGGGTGCGTTCACGTTCCAGCGCCAGTTCCAATGCATGTTGCTCGGCATGTTTGGTCGCGCCAACATCACGCAGGACGAGGATGCGGCCTGTGATGTGGCGGTCGTTGTTGCGGAGCGGCGAGATACGCAGGTCATAGTGGCGCATTCCTTCGTCGCCTTCAACCGAGATAACTTCCTGTGCCTCGTAAACGGAAGCGTATTGCCGGATCAAGTGTGGCACACCCCAAAAGACTTCACCAATGTGATGCCCGATAATGTTCGGCAGCGGCTCTTTAAGCAGGAGTGCGGCGGCAGGGTTTGCCTGTACGATGTGACCCTGCGAGTCGATCACCAGCACCGAGTCTTGCATACTTTGGAGGACGAGGCTCTGGGCGGCGGGCAGAATATCGAGCAGGCGATAGCGAAAGAGCGCCAGCCCCAGCGGGACGGCGGAAAGGCATAGGGTAAATACCGGCCAGTTGAGGTACGGGATAGGGCGCAGGCCGAACAGCTCGAATAAGATGCCAGAGATCGGCAGCAGGACTGCCAGTAGGAGATAGATTACCTGCCCGCGCAGGATGCCGGGTGAGCGGTGCATGGTATGGCGGATGATGTACACCAGCAGGCCCCCGATGAACAACAGGTAGAGCTGTCCCATCCAGTAGATCGGACTCGCGGTCGCGTCTTGGTAGGAGGCAAAAACCAGTCCGTTGATGGTCTGGGTGGTGTAGTATGTCCATTGTAGGTGATAGGTGTCGTTTGACCAGATGGCGAACAGGGTGATGCAGGGTTGTATCGCCAGCAGCAGCGCCACCCGCCATGTGATCCACTCCTCATGCCCGACATACGCCAGCAGGAAGAAGAGGCCGAGGGCGGGAATGAACAGGGCAAATGCGAAGCGCAGCCGTACCCAGAGTATGAGCAGCTCGGTTGAGGCAGAGAACAGTTCCAACACGTAAAAGCCAAGCGCAAATGATGAGGCTATGGCGCACATCGCGAATAGGTAAGGAGTGAGAGAGGTGCGGTTATTCCAAGCCCGAACGCCGACGTACATCAGCGGCATGAGGCCGAGCAAAATGGGAATGGCGTAAGGGTTGAACTGCCAGTAGGTCAACGTTGACTAACCCTGATAAGGTGGAACTGCCCCCATTATAAATGCAAAAACATCTCGATACGGCGGAATTCCTCGATGTAATTAAATTGTTGTAAGATCGGCAAGGTGATTTCAGTAACGGGAATGTTTTCGATCTTTGTATCTTGTTCGATATGCAAGGTATGCAAGTAATAAAGCAAGGCGATTGTCATCTGTTCGCGGACGTGCGGTGGGGTGTGCAGCACGACATGCGTGAGTTCAAACATCTTGCGATGATAGATGATCCAGCCCGTATAGCCGGAGGGTAAACGCACGCGTAAACCTTCCAGTTTTTCGACTTTAACAAGCGAGGCGTTTTCATTCACCCACGAAGCGCCGGGGCCGCGCTGGGCAAGGTACGCCCAAATTTGGTCAGGGGTGAGCTGAGTAAAGACCGCACCTGCGATGGGTGGGACGCCGGGAGGCGCGTGCGGTGGGCGACGGATGACCATCAGGTTGCGTGTTTCTTGAAAGCCACATTTTTTGAATAGGGCGTGGGCAGGGTTGTTGCCCTCGATCACCTCAAGCTGCAAGAGACGAACGTGACGTTCACGGGCATTTTGAATAAGCCCCTGCATGATACACATGCCCATACCACCGAGGCGGCGCGCGGGTATAATGCCAAGGCGGGTAATCCAGCCTCGATCATCACGGATTCCCAGCATACCGATACCGGCGGGGCGGTTTTCAAGATCGAAGATTACCACCGAGGCGTCCAGATCAATATCATACATGCGGACATAGCTTTGCATCCGCTTGGCGTTCATGGGCATGGGGACAATGTAATCGACTCGACCGGCGTTGTAGATGTCCGCGAGTTCGTCGGCGGTGAAGTTGCTGGCGGACATGAGCGGATATGGGAAAGGATGGGCATATGGTGCAAACACGACGGATTAACCCTTTTCGTCCGGTTGGTCGATGATGATATTGCTGGCGGGTGATGCTGATTCTGATGACGTGAAGAAGTTGTTGACCTGCTGCGAGAAGCTGCGGGTGTCGATAGGTTTGCTGATGACCCCATCGCAGCCGTAGGCTTTCGCCATCGCGGCGGCACGTTCTTCCGGCCATGCGGTGAAGGCGATAATTTTGATGCTCTTTGTTTCGGGGCGGCGGCGGATGAGCGCGGCGATGGTTTGCCCGTCGACATCCGGCAGACCGAGGTCGAGCAGCACCATGTCAGGCAAGGTGTCGATGACGAGTTGAAGGCCGCTTTCGCCATCTTCAGCAAGGGAGACGGTGTGCCCGACATGTTTGAGTAGTTTTTCGGCGAGGCGGGCGTTGTCCTTGTGGTCTTCGATCACAACAATGTTACTCACAACGGTGTCCTTCATAACAGGCTTTGTATTATCATAACATCGAATGCACATATGAATGTATGAGGCTTAGGACGGATTTCTAATGCAGCGGCATAATGACGATGCGGCGAAGCGATGTATCTACATCGCCTAAATACTCAAATGGCTTCTAAAAATGCGATAGACAAAGGCGCATAAATTAGCGTGCGCCCTTGTGTAGCCGGTTCGTTTAGGCAGAGGCTCGTTCGCTGACGTGGATGGGGACGGTGAACCAGAAGGTCGAGCCGACATCTTTCTGACTTTCGACATCGACCACGCCGCCGTGCATGGTCACGAGATGGCGTGTGATGACCAGCCCAAGGCCGGTGCCGCCTGCGCGACGTGTGGGTGAGTTATCGACCTGATTGAACTGTTGGAACAACCCTTTCATTTCGTCGGGGGTCATGCCCATGCCGGTGTCGATGATACGCGCTTTGACCATGCGCTCGTCGTCAGCGCCAATATCGATGGTGATGCTGCCGCTGTTGGTGAATTTGATAGCGTTGTTGACCAAATTGAGAATGATCTGCTTGAGGCGGATTGCATCGCCGCTGACGAGCGGCAGATTGTCGTGAAGGTTGACTTTGATTTCGAGTCCCTTGTTACGCGCCAAAATTGCGCAGGTATCGACCACATCTTTAACCACTTCGGTCAAATCAACAGGATAAGGTTCAATATTCATCTGACCGGCTTCAATTTTAGCGAGGTCGAGAATGTCGTTGATGATGGTGAGCAGGTGCTTACCGCCGCCGTGGATAGCTTCCACATCCTCGGTAGCTTCTTCGTTGAGTTCGCCATCAATACCGTCGAGCAGCACTTCAGCGTAGCCGATGATCGAATTGAGCGGCGTACGGAGTTCATGGCTCATATTGGCGAGGAACTGTGATTTGAGGCGGTCAACTTCACGCAGGCGTTCAGCGGTCTTTTGCTGTTCCTCGAAGGCGCGGCTGTTTTCGACCGCCACCGCGACTTGATCGGTCAGAGCGGTAAGCACGCGAATATCCTCGTCATTGAAGCGATCCAGCATACTATCTTGCACGTCCAACACCCCGACCAGCTTATCAGCCACAACCATCGGCAGCGCGAGTTCTGAGCGCGTGTCGGGCAGCAGCGGGTTGGGCAAGAAGTCGGCAGATTGCGTAACGTCATTGGCGATGACCGGATGGCGAGTACGGGCGGCCTGTGCGACGAGGCTGTTCGGGTGGTCGTAGGGAATAAAGTGACCCCGCGCTTTCATCGTATCACCCGCGTCCCCCGCACCAGCGGCGAGCAGCAGCTTTTCGCCCTCGTCACCCAGCAGGTAAATGTGGGCATGGTACAGGCGGAAGCGGTCACGGGTGAGGTCGGCTACCGTTTTCAACAGGATATCGACATCCAAAATGGTGGTCGCGGTCGCGCTCACTTGCGCCACGGCTTCGAGGTTGACCGAGCGGCGTTCGGCTTGTTCACGCGCAGCCTGCATCCGTGTGTAAGCATGGCGGCTGGCAACGACCGAGGCAGCGGTGGGCATCATGCTTTCGATCATGTCGTGGAAATCCATCGAGAAAGTTTGTGCTTCCTGCCAGACATAGCAGATGATGCCCTGCCAGTCGTCACCGGTACGGAGCGGCACTAAGATTAAAGCGCCGATGTTTTCATTCTGGAAGTACTCCCGTTGGGCGTCGTCGAGCTTCTGAATATCTTCAACATAGATCGGCGATTGCAGACCATCAACCCATTCTTGCGTCAGGCTTTGATATTCGGCGGGCAGTTGGGTGCTGGGTAAGGTTTCCAGCGACATCGGTTCACCAAAGCCAGAATAGAGCGAGGTGATTTCGACGTGGCTGATCTGGTAGTGGTCATCGCTTTCGACATAGGCGAGGAAGGCGTAATGGATGTTACGTTCGATGACGACCACCGACACGGCGGTGAGGATTTCGTCTTCGGTGGTGGCTTGCGACAGCGCAGCATTCACCAGACCCAGTAATTCCGCCCGTACGCGCGATTCCTGAATAGCTTCGTCTTGCAGCACCCGTTCGGTAACATCACGGGTAACGCTTTGTAGACCAATAATGTCCTCACCCAGTACGGTCGTCGTTACCTGCTGTTCCACCCATTTACGTTCGCCCTGTGCTGTCAAAATGGGGAAATTCATGGTGGTTTGCGGGATGCGCTGCTGTACTTGGTCGATGTAGAACTCGATCAAGCGTTTACGCCAGCCTTCGCCTTTGGGCAGCAGTTCGGTGAAGTGTTTACCCATCAGTTCGTCGGGGGTAAAGCCCGTTAAGCGTTTCGACGATGGGCTGACATAGGTGAAGAATCCGGCAGGGTCGATGGTGTACACCACGTCGGTCGCCTCTTCAACGATCTGGCGGTAGCGGCGTTCGCTTTCGACCAGTGCCGTTTGCGCCTGTTTGCGTTCGGTAATATCTTCCGAGATACCGAGTAAAAAGCGAGCAAGGCCGGTGCCGTCGCGCAGGGGGATTTTCTTGGTGTGCAGGTAGCGGGTTCGCCCATCCGCAGTTTTGATCGTTTCTTCGGGAATATCGAGCAACATGTTATTTGCCAACACTTCGCGGTCTTTAGAGGTGAACCAGTTGGCCTGTTCTTCCGAGTAGAAGTAGTAATCGTTCTTGCCGATCATTTCTTCGCGCTTTACGCCAAGCAGTTCTTCACCGGCTTTGTTTAAGCTGACGAATTTGAGGTCATCGGCATCTTTGACGAACACCATGTTTGGGATGTTTTCGATGATCGAGTCGAGGAACTGCTGCGCAGCACGGGCGGCTTCTTCGGAACGTTTGATTTCATCAATCGACCGGAATTGGTCGAGCGCTTGACCGACCAACCTTGCGATATCCTGTATCAGTTCTTTGTCCTCGGTATTAATTGGCTCACTATCTTCCGGTTTGACAGTGATGCTGCCGATGCGCGTTCCGCGCACCATAATCGGTTGGCTAAATTGGTTGGCGCTTATACGGATGGCGGGGTCGGTTTTGGTACCATCCAGCGCTGCCTGTCGTATTTCAGCGGTCGAGGTGGCATCTAGATAACCGGCCCATGTTTTGCTGCTCAGGCGTTTTTCAGAGAGCTTCAACTCAAGCGCCGGTTCGGGAATTTGCAGCGCTTTTGCCAATTCACGCGTGGCAGTACGTAAGATTTCATCCATGCTCAACGCGGTTTGCAGCTCACGATCCAACGAGCCGAGGATGCGTTCGCGGAAGCTCACCCGCTCCGAAGCCTCGTACAGGCGGGCGTTACTGATAGCTACCGCGACCTGCGCTGCCATGAGTTCGATGACCGAGAACTTGGTTTCGTTAAAGAAGTTCGCTTGTTCGGATTGAATATCTAGCACACCGAGCAACTGACCACGCGCGATCAGCGGCATGGCGAGTTCAGAGCGCGTATCTGGCAGCAGCGGGTGTGGCAGGAATGTATCCGAGTTTCTTACATCGTTGATGATAACACCGCTGCGGTTACGGGCGGCGGTGGCAACAATACTGCTGAGATTGTCGAGCGAGATTATGCGCTTCTCGTTTACCATTTGACGACCAACGCTGTCGGCCCCCGCTGTCAGCACCAGCGTATCTCCTGCCGGATTAAGCAGGTAGATGTGGGCGTGGTATAGGCTAAGGCGTTCTTTGGTCAAGTCAGTAACTTCTTGCAGCAGGCGATCCACTTCAAGGATAGTCGAGATTTGAGCGCTGAGGTCGGCAACTGTTTTCAATTCATCTGAACGAGATTGCGCTTCGCTGGCACTCGCTTGTAACGACGCGCGTGAGCCTGCCAGTTCCATCAGCGTTTGCGACTGGCGAACGGCAGCGGGACGCAGTACGAAGTAACCGATGGCGCTGAGTACCCCGATGGTGACGAAGAACAAGATCCACGACACAGCAGTTGCTTGGGCTACGCTGTTGTCTGCATTGATTTTGTATTGGGACGTGGTTCGCTCGATACCATCATTATAGGTAGCTGTATTGATAACAATGGTCGCGAGGTTCACACCCAATTGTTCGCTGCATGTCGTTATGCCGGTGATGCAGTTCGCCGCGTTGAAAATAGCATCATGAGACGGTAAGAGGGCCGCATGAAGGTTGTCGAAATTTGGATCGCTGTCACCAATCAATCTTTGGTGGTTGGTTTCCCATACGCTGATCTGCGCCGCTAGTGTTTGTTGGGCGCTTGTTCGTTCGTCATCACTGCCGGCAAATTGAATTTCACGGATTGTATTGTTGATTTGAACCGTCAGTAGCTTTTGTTCGTCGGCGAGTGTCATCTGATTAGCAATTGCCGTTTGGCGGCCTAGTGCCGACTGCGTAACAAGCTGGGTCGCCGTGAGCAGCACCAGAAATAATATCGGCATGACGACCGCTGGCATGTTGTAGCGGCTTGGGAGTTGTTTACTTGCTTCGCTCGGCGGTTGGTTGGGTGATTGCATCATATGCGCGTTTCCTTCATCAATATCGCCAGTTCTACGGGGATGCGTGTTTATAGGATGTTGGTAGACCTGAGACTTTGGAATGCATGGTTGTTTATGGTTGTTCGATTGACTATATTCCCATTTTACGATTAGATAGTATTTTGTCGCATTAAGAAACTGATGGTTACATTACGATGCTAGTCCATACTATCATTTCCCGTATGCTACCGCTATAATATGCTGCGTTTTGATCCGAATTTCCGGGTCTGGAAAGCGAGAATGAGCAAGATGAGCGTTGAAAAAATCGAGGACGGCGTAGTCGTCAGCATGACCTATCTGTTGGTGGTGGACGGTGATGAAGCCGGACGCGCTGGCGAAGACGAGCCGTTGGAATATCTGCACGGAGCCGAGAATATCGTGCCCGGCCTGGAAATCGCACTGGAAGGCAAGAAGGTCGGTGACCGCGTACAGGTGACTGTGCCGCCGGAACAAGCCTACGGCGAATATGACGAAGAAGAGATGGACGAGTTCAGCATGGACGAAATTCCGGGTTCGGAAAATCTCGAACTCGGCATGATTGTTGAAGTCGAAGATGATGATGGTTACATCTACGAAGGCTCCGTCGTCGAGATCGAAGACGGTACCATTCTGGTCGACTTCAACCACCCCTTGGCTGGCAAGACCCTGAACTTCGACGTAACCGTGATCGGTCTGCGTGCGGCTGACGAAGAAGAACTGGAACATGGTCACCCCCATTCACTGGCGGGTATGTTCGAGGACGAAGACGAAGAATAATTGCGTTTCGTTAGCGGATAGCATATATGTTGTCTCTACGAAAATGCGATTGGCGTAGGGGTTTGCCGCCGGTAAACCCCTACCATAAAAATTTCCTACGCATCCCTTTCTTTCCCATAACTCCATTGATAAAAGTGACTGCTGATGACTGAATTTATTCTCGCATCGAGTTCTCCGCGCCGGCGCGAACTACTGAGCAAATTAGACATCACTTTTCGCATCCTCAAACCCGATATTGACGAGTTGCAGCATACAGGCGAAGCCCCTTTGGATTATGTGCAGCGCCTCAGCCGCGAGAAAGCCTCTGCGGTGGTGGGGCAGATGAACTCGATCCCAACCGTGCTGGCGGCGGATACGGTTGTTATTCTGAGTGCGGATACAATGGGTATTGATGGCGAGGGTATCATCCTCGGCAAACCAGTTGATGCCGCAGAAGCCCGTGAAATGTTGCAACGGCTGCGCGGGCGTGTGCATCAGGTTTGCACGGCGATGACGCTGATACTGGAAACATCAGATCGCGGCCAGACAGAGCTTACAGAGGTAACCCGCACCAATGTCTTGATGCGTGATTACACGGATGCTGAGATCGACGCCTATATCGCAACTGGCGACCCGTTTGATAAGGCTGGCAGTTACGCCATCCAGCATCCGGTATTCCAGCCCGTAGCGCGGATTGATGGGTGTTACACAAACGTGGTGGGTTTACCGTTGTGTACCCTGCAAACCATGCTCGCCAGCATCGGCTGGGAAGGCATGACCGCGCAACCCATTTGCACCTGCAAAGCGGCGTATTAATGTTTTGAACCGCAGAGACATCTTCGGCTTATAGGGGTGGATGTTCCCCCATTTGATATAATACTTTGCGTAGATTAACTAACCCATCCCGATTGAGTTGCAGTGTGTCAACTGTAGCTCGTCCTATTGCTGTGATACCAATAACCAGACTGTAATCCTCATTCCAAACAAAATGATCTGTCCATGTGTGTTGACGTGGATGAAATAAGGAAGCGATCTGATTGTTGATACGATCAGATCCCTCGGTTTTATTGTATTTGTGGTTATTACAACCCTGACACGATAAAGCCAGATTATTTTCTACGGACAGGCCGCCTTTGCTCGTTGGCAAAATGTGTTCAATAGAAAATGACTGCATAGCAAAACGACTTTGGCTGTAGCAATATTCACAGCAACTTTTCGCCCGTTCAATGACTTGCTGACGAAGTTCATTCGGGATGCGTGAATCAGCCATTATGTGGTTATTGAATACCGAGTTCTGTCATCAAATCGGAGAGTGATTTTTTGCGTAACCGCGCGAGGTCGGCCATTGCTTGTACACGCTCGAATTCAAGTTGCTCATATTCATCCGACAGTGTTATCAATTCAGCATGTTCAGAGTCGGAGAGTGTCTCAGCTTGGCCTTTGACGACTAACTCATCATAGCGTTGACGAAAAGCAGTCGATGGTACGCGATTAATCTGAAGCAAGATTTGCGCTTCACCAGCTTCAACATGGGCGGCGGAACGAGTTGCACGAAGGGCGATGAGCTTTTCTGTCAATGAAGCGATTTCTTCTGGCGGTAATTGTGAAACCGCATCCAATAATTGTTCAACTGAGGTTTGAATTTGGATGGTTGCCATTTTAGTTTCCCCTATTCAAATCAACCCTAATAATACCCCACTTTAGTTTGAATTTTCGAACGATTAATTGAGAACTTTTGTGCTATAATGACTCTGGTCGTGGTCATGGGTATCACCACACTAAACGGTGGAAGCATTTTCTTGCTGCAAATTGTCAAGAATTTACCCCCTAAATTTGTATTTTCTCCCCTCCCTGTTACTACGGGGCTGGGAATGAGGGGCTAAAATAGCCATCCATCTAGTTCTACCTCAGCCACGATCATGAATATTCATACCGCAATTATGGAGGCTGCACGATGTCCAAACTGATTTACTTTATGCCCATGTCACTGGATGGCTTTATCGCAGGTGAACACGACCCTCTTAAGGAGTGGGCGCTGCCGGACGAGGAAGTATCAGTGGTCATCAATGAACTGCACCGTCCCATCGGCACCTACCTCTATGGACGCAGCAACTATGAGACGATGACGGGTTGGCAAACGCCAGAGGACATCCCCGGTTTAACACCGAGCATGAAAGACTTCGCGCCGATCTGGCAGGCGGCTGATAAGATCGTCTATTCCAAATCGCTGGCGACAGTTTCGACACCCAAAACCCGTCTCGTGCGCGAATTTGAACCGGAGGCCGTTCGTGAGTTGAAAGCTCAATTGCCTCACGATATGTCGATAGCCGGCCCGACTCTCGCCGCGCAGGCGATCCGTGCTGGGCTTGTCGATGAGGTTCATCTCTTCGTCATACCCGTCATTCGGGGCGGCGGACTGCCTGTTCTGCCCAGCAATGTAGGCGTAAAGCTGGAACTCTTGGATGAGCGTCGTGCAGGCAATGGCTGGGTCTATCTTCGCTATCAGACACACGTCTGATAAAGGCTCTTCTCCAATGTTCAAACCAGACTCTAACTTGTTTTGGTCGTTGCGCTTTAGTAATTGGTGCTGATTAATACGAAAGACAACTGTCCACATCGTAGGGTTTGTATTCACAGCACTTTTGGGGTTAATCGTATTGCATTTATTTTCGCCATTTCGGCAAAAGCATCCCCCGCATCCGCCGAATCGGCATCGGCGGCAGCCATACGGGAGTAATCCGCTGAAATGACGCAGTTTCAGCGGATTTAGCCGAGCTTCCCGCAGCATCAAAATGTCAATTCGGCAGAACTGAGGGAGCTTCCCGTCCGTCATTTCGGCGGATAATTTGTGCAAATTGCGACGAAACGGAATCCGATGCCTTACCCTTCAACCACCGGCAGCAGCAGGCACGACGGATACTGCTTACTGTGGTAAATGGTTTGGGTAGCTGGTTGCATCTCGGTATCCTCGCCAATTGTGTGGCCGGTGTTCGGGTTGCGGTCGTACAGGGGGAAGGCCGCGCTGCGAATATCCAACCGGATACGATGCCCTTCTTGAAAGACGTTCAAAACTGGCGCGAGGTCGATATGCAGCGAGTAAATCTCACCGGGGATCATCAGCTTGGCCTCGCGCGGGGTTTCGCGGTAGCGGGTTCGCAGCGCCCCCCACGCGATTCGGACAGCACGTCCATCAGGATACACATCCGTCAGCGTCACATAAAAATCGGTATCAGTCACGTCTGAACTCATATAGAGCATCACCGTCGGTGTACCCGCAATTTCGAGCGCTTGCGCCAGCGGTTCGCTGGTATAAACCAGCACATCCTCGCGGCTTTGGGCAAATCGCTGGTCAAGCGTCAGGTCTTGCGGCGACCATTTGGTGTCGTGGTTAACCCATGCCGGTGTCGGGTTTTCAGGGTCATAAATATAGGTGTCGCTATCCGTGCCGCTGGCGAATGTCTGGCTCAGGCTGCCGTCACCCTCTATCGTTTGGGCTTTGTTGGCCGCGTCCAGATAGTACAGGTTCTTTTTCGACTGGGGCAGCGTCCACTCGTCCTGTGCGCGCCACTGGTTTTCGCCCAACGCGAACAGGCTGACTTTAGGCTGGTCGAACACCGCGATATTTTTGAGGTAGCGGTCAAAGAATCGCGCTTGCAAATCCAGCACATCCATCAGCGCCGCGTCGCCGAAATCTTCCCCGTAGAGGGTGCGCTGCGGTTCGCGTGTGCCGTGATGATCCCACGGGCCAATGACAATATACTGGTCATCTTTCGCGGGCGACTGAGCTAACATTTGCTCGTAATTGAATACCGTGCCGATCATGCAGTCATCGAACCAGCCAGTAATATGCAGCGTCGGGATGTTGACGCTGCTAAATTGGTCGTCCATTCGCAGTTGGTACCAGTAGTCGTTCAAATCCGGTTGGCTTAACCATTCGCGCCAGCCGGGGCTGTAGAAACCGGTCAGTTCGTCGAGCTGGTTCAGGGGTAGTTGGCGCAGGATTTGCGCCCAATTCATGCCGAGCGGGTCATCCCCCACACCTTCGTAAGCCGCGATAGACGATTGCATCGACCGTCCGTGCGTCAGGTAGAACCACGCAAACATTTCGAGCGAGAGGATACCGTTGCGGTAGGGTAAGCCATCTTCCAACCACTTCCCCGGTGAAGCCGTGCTGGACATAGCCGCTAGATGCGGCGGGTTGGTCTTAGCCGCCATCCACTGCACATGCGCCGCGTAAGAACCGCCCATCATCCCGACTTTGCCCGTTGACCACGGCTGTGCTGCCAGCCATTCCACCGTGTCGTAGCCGTCATCCACCTCGTTCATAAACGGCAGCCATTCACCGTCCGAGTCACCGCGCCCCCGTACATCCTGTACGACAAAGGCATACCCCCGCTGGGCAAAATAACGTCCCGTGTCGAGGTAGCGCGATTCGCTGTTGTCATAAGGTGTACGCATGAGAATGACTGGAAATGGCCCGCTTCCCGCAGGCAGAATAATATCCGATGATAGGTTCACGCCGTCACGCATGGGCGTGTCAATATCGATGAAGCGGCGGATGTTATTGCCCGGTTTCACAATGGATTGCGAGGGTGTCATATGCGCGGTTCTCCATTAGGAAGATTTGATAGGTATTATACCTGTTCTCGCATCCACTTGCGGAGTTTTGGGCTGGCAAAAATATCAAGGTCAGCGAGTTCGCGGGTTTCGTCGGGGTCGCGGTCAACGTTATAAAGGATGTCGAACACGCGGCTGATCGTCCAGTCGGGGAAGGGGCGCTCCAGCAGTTCGAGCGTTTGCCCTGCCTCCACCATGCCTTCTTGCAAGACGCGCACATACCATCCGGCGAAACCGTTGCGCTGAACACGGGCGGCGAGGTCTCTCTGTCCCCAGCGCCGTGCCAGTTTCCAGCACGGTTGGCGCGGCTGCGAGACTTCCACCCGTGCGCTACCAACCGCGTAGACATCGCCCAAGGCTACGTTATCTTCCGTCATCTGGCTAACAGTCAGGTTCTCGCCAAAGCCGCCGTAAACCCAATCAATCTCCGGCAGCACACGCCGCCAGTAGTCATAGTGGCTGGCTGCATACATCAGCACGGCTTTGTGCGCCCCGCCGTGATTTTTGAGGTCGGCTTGCCCATCCCCCACGAAGTTTTCTTTACCGAGGTGAACCGACCCCTTGACCGGTGCTTTGAAGATGCCGGAACGCCAAACACGCCCTTCGCTATCTGAGTTATCGTCATATTGGCGCTCGGCGGGGAGGCCAACTTGCAGCGCGAGAATTTTGGGCATAAGGATGCATCCTTTACAAGAATTGTGTTGTAAAGATGCTGTAGAGAGGAGATGCCTTACGAAAAGGGAAATGGGTAGGGATTTACCGTCGGCAAATCCCTATGATCTCCATTTAGTAAATCGGCTCGACGAAGTAGATGCCCGCTTGACCCTCGGCCATCCAGCCGCGCACAGCACTGATGCCGTAGAGAATTTCGAACCACGCCATGCCCTCGCCGCAGGTCGGGCCGCTGACGACTTGGAAGGTTTGGCCGGGGGACACCCGTCCAATACGGGCGTAAGTCGTGGCGGGGCCGCCGCGCACACTCACCGTGAGCGTGTCGGTATCGCTGGCGGTCACACGCCCCCTCGCGCCGGGATACAACCGTGAGGGCAGGTCTGTCGTGCAGCTTGCAGGAGCCGGTGTCGGCGTGGACGCGGGTGTCGCGGTCGGTAGGCCGAACTGAATATTTTCCTCGTCAGTTAGGATGCGCTGGACACAGCAGTTACGGGCGAAGGTGATGAGTGACTGGGCATTACGCCAGATCTGATAAATTCGGGCGGTATTATCCCCGCCAGCAGTCGCGAAGTACTGTCCATCCGGCGACCATTTGAGGCTGAAAATGTTGGCGTTATGTCCGCTAAAACTGAGCAGTTCACCGCCACTTTCGGTATACCATAGTTTAGCCGTTCCATCCGCGCTGACGGTAATGAGGCGGTTACCTCCGGGCGACCATTCTAACCCGTTAACTTCGCCCTCGTGACCGAATAAGGTGCGTAACAGCGTGCCGGAAACCGCGTCCCATATTTTGGCGGTACCGTCGGCGCTGGCGGTCGCGATACGCGCCCCATCCGGCGACCACGCGACGCGCGTCACCTGCCGGATATGACCGACGAGGGTGTAAACTTCGGCACCAGTAGTAATGTCCCACACCTTAACCGTGTTATCGGCGCTTGCAGTAGCAACACGGGTATTATCGCCCGACCACACCACGCGGATGACATTAGCCGTGTGTCCGGTAAGGGTGTGAAGGAGTTCGCCGGTTTTCGCGTTCCAAATCTTGGCGGTATTATCGGTGCTGGCGGTCGCGACATAATTACCGTCCGGCGAGAACACGGCGTAGTTGATGACCCCGCGATGACCCACGAGGGTGAACAGTAAAGTGCCGGTGTTCGTATCCCAAATTTTCGCGGTCGTATCGTCGCTGGCGGTGACGAGTTTCATTGTGCCGTAGCGGTCGCTGCGGTCTCCCCACCAGTTGATGTTATTCACCTCATCTGTGTGTCCCGTGAGGGTGTAAAGCAGTGTCGGTGCTTCGTTCGTGATCGACCAAATTTGGGTGATGCCGTCAACACCGGCAGATGCGATCAGCTTGCCATCGGGCGACCATAACGCGCGTGTGACATCCCCCTCATGCCCACCGAGGATCGCCAATTGCTCACCAGCCACATTCCACAAGCGGGCGGTGCTGTCGTTGCCAGCAGTCACTAAGTACTTGGCATCCGGCGACCAATCGACACTCGTGACAACGCTCGTGTGTCCGGTTAAAACACGCTTTTGCAACAAGCTTTCGACCGCTGCCGCGAGGGCGCGTTCGGCTTGCCACGTCACGCGGATTTGGAAAGCGTTCAGCGCTAAGATCACGGCACGTTCAGGCCGCACACCGCCCAACTCGATTTGCGCCTGACCAGACATGGCGATGCTTTGCGAGGTGTAGCGTTCCTGCGAAACGGCGGTCGCCTGTGTTTGCGCGTCTTTCTGGGCAACTACCGCCGTAGCCGCGTTGTTGGCGGCGACTACCGCTTGTTCTTCGGCGCGGCCCTGTGCGACGATAGCGGTTGCTGCGTTATCAGCAGCGATAACGGCTTGTTCTTCAGCGCGGCCCTGTGCAACCGTCGCGGTGATAGCACGGCTGTCGGCAATACCGCGTTGATTGTTTGCCTCACCGAAAAGGGTTAGAGACAGAACTGCCAGCGCAAGCGACACGACCAGCGCGATACTCACCCCTGCGAGTAACCTGCGTTGGCGGGTGGTCTCGGCCTGTCGGCTGGCGGTGATGTACTCGGCATGGAGCGGCGTAGGTATAGGCTTTTTACCCACCGCCTGTGCCAACCACAGTTCAGCTTTGCGTAGGTCGTCGCCTTGCAAGAGCAAACTGCTATTCTGGTTATCGGCCTGCCATTCCTTGGCACGGACGAGCAAACGCGTGTGGGCGCGTGCGTTGCTCAGGTCAACATCCAGCGCGTTAATCAGCAGTTGGAACGCACTGTCAAAGTTATCGGTGGGGCGGAAGTAAATCCAATTATGCGAACTGATGACCGGATGCATGGCGGCTTGGTCGGCGGGATCGGTTACTTCGCGGTGCAGCAGCGGGATGAAGCGCTTGTTATTGACGACCGCATATTCGATTTCGTTACGGCAGACCTGCGAACGTACCGAGTCGGGGCTGATGATGAACACAAATGCATCGGCTTGTTCAATGCCGGTCGTGACTTCTTTCCACCAGTCGGCAGTGGCGGGGATGTCCTCCCAATCCACCCACGAATTACGCTGCTGGGTGGCGAGCGCCTCGTGCAGTTGGTGTACGAAGTCTTTATCTTTCCGCGAGTACGAAATAAATACGTCAGCCATGAGCATTCCGCCGTAGAAGGTTGAATAGATGCTACTCGGATGATAGCACAATCCACGCGCCCTCGCCTAACGGATAACCGATGGCGTGTCGATGTTGTAAGGTGTTTCGGTCAGTGGGAAACAAAAACGGGGAACCTGCGTCACCCGTTCGGCTTGCATTGGGTTGAGGCTAGGACTTGAAACGCTCGACTTTGTATTGGGCAAGGATGTTACCGGAACCCTGCCATGTGCGGGTGCTGAGCAGCTTGAGCGAAACCGGAGGGCGACCGACGAATAAGGGCGTGCCTTCACCGGCGATCAACGGGAAAATCGTCAGGTGGAGTTCGTCAACGAGGTCATGCATCAGCAAATCATTCCACATGAGGCGGCTCATAAACGTAAGCATGTTCCGCCCCTCCTGCTGCTTGAGGGCGGCGACCTCTTTGTAGACATCGGCACGCCGGACGATGCGCGTGTTGTTCTCCCACGGCGCGAGATCTTCCTGTTGGATGGTGTCTGAAACCACGATCTTATCCAGATTTTTTTGGAGTTGGGCAATTTCTTGGCGGATTTTGGTAGCCTTCGGGTCGTTTGGTACGTTTGACCAATAGTCTTTGTTGCCCATAAACGAGGTGCGTCCGCTGAGTAGTAAGATGTCCGACGCGCGAAAAAGTTCAGCCATGTAGTAATCGAAGTTCTCGTCGCCCTTATAGTCGGGGTGGAAGTAGTCGAAGATCGCATCGAGCTGACGATCTTTGCCTTCGTAGTAACCGTCAAGAGTCAGCAAATTGCTGACGATCAGTTTCCGCATGACTGATTCTCCTTACAAGCAAGCGAAGGATAAGTTACTCTATTATAGAACGTTTGTGCGTGATGTCAATTAGGTGGGAAAGGTCGAGGGTATTTGAAGGGATTTACCACCGGCAAACCCCTACGGATCAATATCAATTAGGCTTTGACGGCTTCGCGGCGGCTGGTTTCGACCACGCGCAGCGCTTCGGCGATCACGCCCATCGCTTCATCCACCTGTTCGTCGGTGATGTTCAAGGGTGGCAAAAAGCGGATGCAGTTGCCGTACAAACCGGAACGGATGGCGATTAACCCACGCTTGAGGCATTCCTGCGTCATCAAGAGGGTTTCATCCGGCGCGGGGACTTTGGTATCGCGGTCTTTCACCAGTTCCATCAGCAGCATCGAGCCGAGGCCGCGCACATCACCAATCAGCGAGACTTCAGCTTGCAGATCGAGCAGGTGCTGCTTCATACGTTCACCAATAGCGGTAGCGCGTGCCAAAAATTCCGGCTGGCGGATCATGCCGATGGCTTCAATCGCGGCGACGCAGGCCAATGGGTTGCCGCTGTAGGTGCCGCCCAAGCCGCCGGGGTGCGGCCCGTCCATAATTTCTGCCTTGCCTGTGACGGCAGCGAGGGGCATACCAGCCGCCAGCGATTTGGCGGTGGCGATGAGGTCAGGGGCAATGTCGTAGTGATTAACGGCGAACAGTTTGCCGGTGCGCCCGAAGCCACACTGCACTTCGTCGGCGACGTAGACGATGCCATGCTGTGTACACAGATCGCGGATGCGTTGGAGGAACTTGGGCGGTGTGGCGATGAACCCACCTTCGCCCTGCACGGTTTCGACCACAATCGCCGCGACCGCACTGGGGTCAATCTGGGCGATGAGCGCATTTTCCAAACGGGCGATGCAGTCGTCAATATATTGCTCTTCAGTCATGCTTGCCGGACGGCGGTAGAAGTTCGGGAAGGGCAAGCTGTAGATTTCCGGTGCAAAGGGGCCGAAGCCTTTCTTGAACAAGCCGTACTTGCTGGTCATCGACAGGGTGAGGTTGGTGCGCCCGTGGTAAGCACCCTCGAACACGATGATGCCGGGGCGACCGGTGAAGGCGCGGCTGATTTTGACTGCGGTTTCCAGTGCTTCCGCCCCGCTGTTCAGCAGCACGGTTTTCTTGGGGAAGTCGCCGGGGGTGATTTCGTTCATCAGTTCAGCGGTGCGGACGTACGGTTCGTAGGTACCGACGATAGCGCACATATGGATGAGGTCGGCGGCTTGCTTTTGCAGTGCTTCGACCACATTCGGTGGGCAGTGACCGACCGCCAGTACACCGATGCCACCGGCGAAGTCCAGCAGCGTATTACCGTCGACATCCACAACGGCTGCACCTTCAGCTTTTTCCACGCCGACCATCGTCAACTTCGACGCGCCACGGGCGGTTGCGGCTTCGCGGCGGGCGACCATCGCCTTACTCTTTGGACCGGGGATTTCGGTAACGAGATGAATTGTTGGCATTTTTATTCCAGCCTATCTA
>JAPUDW010000186.1:39050-68867 GCA_027492915.1 Bacteroidota bacterium
TCTAGTTCTCTGAGAGGTATATAGTGTGACACAAGCCTGCCGAAATTGCACCTGACACTGTTACCATCCATACACCGATGCAATCAACTCACTTTACACGATCAAAGCGCTGCTTACGGACGCGCCCTGTAAACCATGTGAAGCCGTCGATTTTGCCCTGTGCATCACGGGTAAACTGCAAATCACCCTGCCCGAAGAATGCATCGACAGCGGTCGGCTTAAGTGCCTGCGGTTGATGTTTATAGTGCCGGAAGATTAAGCCTGTTTCAGTGCGTTCCACTTGATACTGGGTGTCCAGTTCAACGCTGTAGTAGCTGCCCACGAACTCCAGATATTGTTCAGCAGTAACGGTCGGGGCATCCGTCCACTCGTAAACGGTGGGCTTGCCCGAACCGCCGTCCTCGTGCAGTTCGCGTTTGCCCGCGTTATCCACGAATGCCATCTTAATCGGGTAGCCTTGTGCCTCGAATTTCTCCTCGCTGGTGGCTGCCAGCGGCAAGGCGAAATCTTCGAAGATGATCGCCCAGAGCTGTCCATCGCGCATTTCGAGGCGGCGTGTACCGCTGGTTTTGGGGTCACGGTAGATACCTGCTCTGGGGGTGAGTTGTTCTTCCGAGAGTGTGATTTTCTCGGTTTCGGCCTCAGTCGCTTGCAGGTATTCAGCCAGATAAATATCAGCGACCTTTTTGCTCAGAATGCTGGGGATCATTTTATCGAAGTTGCAGAAGATAATGACGGCGAACCGCTGCTCAGGGAAGCACAGGAAGTCGGAACGGTAGCCCGCGTCCGCGCCACTGTGACCGAAGGTTTTGACACCGCGATAATCGGTGACCCGCAAGCCGAAACCGTAATCAATCGCCTCGCCGCTGTTCAGTACTCCCGGCTTGAGCATCAGATCAATGACCGACTCACCCCCAATTTGCTTGTGGTAGAAGTTTTGCTCCCACAGGGCGAGGTCTTCAACCGTGCTAAACAGGCTGGTCGCGCCGACCGTATCGAATAGCGGAATGCTGATGCGGTAGCCGCCTTCTTTGGCGTTGGCGTAGCCGTAAGCGCGGTTCTTGACGATCATCTCAAAGTCGTCATGGAAGTGGGTGTCGTTCATGCCCAGCGGTTTGAAGATGCGTTCGGTGGTGAACTGGCGCAGCGTTTGCCCGCTGACGCGCTCGACGATCAGCCCCAAGAGTGTGTAACCGGTGTTGCTGTACAGGTACTCGTCGTTCGGTTTGAAGTTGAGTTCTTTCTGTTTGGACGCGAGGTACAGGACATCGGCGTTGGTTTTGATGTCGTTTTCGCGCCAGCCCGCCATTTGCAGCAAGTCCCATTGGTCACGTAGGCCGCTGGTGTGGTGGGCAAGCATCCGTATGGTGATGGTATCGCCATAGTCGGGCATTTCGGGAATATAGGTGCGGATGTCGTCATCAATCGAGAGTTTGCCAGCTTGGTCAAGCAGGGCGATGGCGAAGGCCGCGAACTGTTTGGAGATCGAGGCGATATGGAACACCGAGTCGGGGCGAATGGCGAGGTCATAATCGAGGTTCGCCATGCCGTAGCCGCGCGAGTAAATAATGTCGCCATCTTGCACCACAGCTAAGGAACAACCGGGGCCGCTCGTGCTGTCCCATTGGGCAAAAATGGCATCAACTTGGTCATGAATATTGCTCATGGTCAGGTCACTTTCAGTCTGTAGGCTAACAAGTTATCTACAGTGTGACTCAGGAACGGCAAAAATGCATCCATAGGGTTCGGGATGGTCTGCAAATTGGATGCGGTGGGGAATCAAAAAAGCTGAGATGTTTCCAGCTTTTTTGATGTCTGCTTTAGTGCATCAGCTCTTTTTCGAGTAATTCCTTGAGCGAGTCCAGCACCATCCGCCAATTCGTATCCGAAACTGCTTTGGCTTCCTCACTGGGCAGGTTTTGCTCGGTGACCGTTAAATCCGTAAAGTCGCCACGGTCAAATAATGAGAAAGTGACGTTCTGGTAATTTTCTTCGCTGTCAGGTAAGCCGGAGACGGAACTCCAATGGCTGTAGGCTAGGGTGGTCGGCGGATGGAAGTTGAGGACGACACCTTTATCCTCGTAAGGTTTGCCCTGATACTCGCCTTTATGCACAATCGAGCTGCCGATTGTCCATGTCGTCTCGGTATCCACGCCAAAGAACCACTGCTTAATCAGCGCGGGATCAGTTAGGGCTTCCCATACCTTGTCCATTGGGGCATGGAGGTTAACGTAAGTTCGGGTGCGTAAATTGCTTGGCATCGTGTTAGTCCTTTGCTATCTAGTTTACGCCGGTCAATAAGTATACCTTACTCGACTTTTGCAGATGATAATACACCCATTTTTTAGGGGGTCGGCTGAGAAGTTGATGAGGCGAGTGACGCACTAGGACTAAATTCTTAGGGTACTTTTTGCCATCCACCGAAGGTTGTTTCGATGAACTTCGCCACTTTCAACGCAACATCTTCGCGCCACGGATTAGCGACAATCTGCACCCCGATTGGTAAGCCTTCAGGCGACGTTCCTGCGCGTACCACGGCAGCCGGCCAGCCCGTTAAATTGTAGGTCGAAGCATAGCTAAAAGCGGGGAAGTTTTGGTAAAGTGTATCGTGTTTAATGGCGACATGGGCGTTCACAGGGCAAATGATGACATCATAATTCACCATAAAGCCCAACATCTGGCTGCGGAACAAATCCATTTCACGCAGGCGCTTGCCAAACTCCCTGCCCGTGACTTCTTTATCAGCATTGCCTAAATTACGGCTGGTTTGTGTCGTTCCTGCTTTTTCAAGGATTTCGAGTGTGCCATAGCCGCCATCTGCCACGTTCAATGAAGTCCATAAATCCCACGTTTCTTCCAGTCGTGCGGGTCGGTTTTCCTCGACTACTGCCGTGTGACGTTCGAGCGACTTGGCGACATCTTTGACCGTCTGCATAATTTCAGCCGTCGGAGTAGTAGTGCCGTTATCGGTGTAAAAGGCGACCCGCAGCGTACTCAAATCCACCGCGTCTGGATTGGCGCGGGGCATCGGGACAATGGTGGGGTCTTGCCAATCGGGGCCGGCGATAATGCCGAGCAGCAGCGTTAGATCATCGACGGTTCGTGCCAGCGGCCCGATGGTTTGGTAAGCATCCGTCGCGCCTAAAGCGTATGGCATGATATGCCCCGTGCGGGGTACACGCCCTGACGTGGGTTTAATGCCGGCGATGCCGCAAAAATGAGCGGGTAAACGAATACTGCCCCCATAATCACTACCGATGTCAAAGGGTGAGCCGCCGGTGGTGATGATCGCCGCCGCGCCACCACTGCTGCCGCCTGATGTACGGGTTAAGTCATAGGGATTGTTGGTGCGTCCGTAAATCAGGTTGTTGGTTTCCAGAGAGGTTGTTAATTCCGGCGTATTGGTTTTACCCATTAAAATCGCGCCTTCATTTTTGAGGCGCTTGACGACCGTGGCATCTTTTTCCGGCACAAACGCCTTGCGGCCTAACGTTCCACCCGTGGTAATGACCCCGGCGGTGTCTAGAGAATCCTTAATCGTCATCGGGATGCCGTGCAAAAGACCTTTGCTTTCGCCACGGGCTAATGCTTCATCGGCTAATCGGGCTTCCTCAAGGGCTGCATCAGCACGTAATTGAACAACCGCATTGAGCTTTGGGTTTACCTCCTCAATGCGGTTGAGGTGGGCTTGCACAACTTCGACCGAAGAAAGCTCTTTGGCTTGAATAGCTTTTGCCAACTGCACGACCGAGCGATAAATAATCTCTGACATCACCCTGCTGTCCTTTCAACGTAACCATAAAGTGCGGAAAACCTTATTACCCAATCCGAACGCCAGTAGCGGTGTCGAAGAACAGCAGTTCCGACTCTTGTAGCCCGCAGTACACGGTCGAGCCGGTTTCGATGTGCTGGTCAAGCGGTACGCTGATCGTCCACGTTTCACCAGCAAGATGCAGGGTGATAAATTGGAGGCGCTCGGCAAGCATTGGCACGACCTGCTCGACCACGCCGGGGGTGCCACCTTCTTTAAGGCACATATGCTCGGCGCGGATGGCTGCGGTCACTTTGCTGCCGTCGGGTAAGTCACGGCGGAGCGGGTAGCCACCAAAATTTTTACCCTGCCAAACACCGTTCTGGTTGCTGCCTTTGAAGAGGTTAATAGGCGGGCTGCCGATGAAGGTTGCCACAAAAATGTTGTGTGGGCTGCTGTACAACTGCTGGTACGTACCCACTTGATCGATTTTGCCAGCACGCATGACCGCGATACGGTGCGAAAGGGCGATGGCTTCTACTTGGTCATGGGTGACATAGACCGATGTGACGGGGAAGGCATTCAACAACCGCTTGAGTTCGACACGCGCTTCGGTGCGGTATTTGGCATCCAGATTGGCGAAGGGTTCGTCAAACAGCAGCACTTGCAAGTCACGGGCGAGCGCGCGGGCGATGCCTACCCGCTGCTTTTCGCCGCCGGATAGATGCGCGGGGCGGCGGTCGAGCAGTTGGTTGATGCCGATGCCGGTAATCTTAGAAATCTTGTGCAGTTTTTCCGGTACTTCCGGTTCACGCTGGCGCAGCGAGAGAAAGAAACCAACACTCCGGCGGCTTTCCCAGTGGGGGACGAGCGCACCTTCCTGAAAGACCATGCCGATCCCGCGTTCGCGCAAGGGCACATCTTGCAAATCAACATCATCGTACAAGATGCGTCCTCTGTCCGGTTTGTGGATGCCTGAGATGAGGCGGAGCAGCGTTGATTTGCCACAGCCGGAGGGGCCGAGAATAGCGAGAACGTCACCCGTATTGAGTTTGAGCGATATATCATCGACGGCCTGAATGGTGGGGCCACTGTAGCCGTTATGGGGGCCGAAAGCCTTACTGACGTGTTCCAGTGTGATATTGGTCATAATCTGTTGCGCTCGATAGCTGTTGCTGATTCCAGTTTAGCGCAAATCTGGCAGATTGCTGGTATTTAGCTTTCGGCGGGGTGGCGGGCGTCGTAGTCTGTTTGGGCTTTGGATACAGAATTGATATGTGTTTCTGCCCATGTACGAATGACAGCAATCGGTTCGATCAGGGTGCGACCGAGCGGCGTCAGTTGATATTCGACACGCGGCGGCACTTCGGCGTACACACTGCGCTGCACAAGGCCGTCTCGTTCCATGCTGCGAAGTGTTTGGGCAAGCATCTTCTGCGAGATGCCGCCGATACCGCGCTGGAGGTGCGAGAAACGTTTAGGTTCGTGTTCCAGCAAACCGATGATGAGCGCAGTCCACTTGTCGGCGATTAGGTCAAGCACGCGGCGAGTGGGGCAATCCGCGTCATAAACATTGGGGAGGTCGATTAAAGTTACCATCAGGTAAGTACCACACTTCGGAGTACGTTATTGCAAAACGGTAGTTACTTACTTATAGTGACTATTGGATTGTTTGTAAAGTAGGAGAATGTTTATGAAGATCGCGATATTTGGTGCGGGCGGGATGATCGGCCAGCGCATTGTGCAGGAAGCGTTACAGCGTGGACACGAAGTTACGGCAGTGGTGCGTGACCTCAGCCGTTATACAGCACCCAACGATTCAGTTACGGTGGTCGTAGGCGATGCGACGGATGCCGCCAGCATTGCGGCTGCGAGTGCGGGACATGACGTGGTTGTGAACAGCACCAGCAATCATCGTGAGGGCGAACCGGGGATTTACCCGAAGATTGCCCATGCGATGCTGGAAGGTGTCAAAAAAGCGGGTGTAGCGCGTTTGATCGTGGTGGGTGGTGCAGGCAGTTTGTTTGTCGCACCCGGTGTGCAGTTGGTTGATACGCCGGAGTTCAACCCATTGTGGAAACCGGGGGCGTCGGCGCTGCGGGATGCGCTGGAAATTTACCGCACGGCGGATTTTGATTGGTTGTTCATCAGCCCTGCCAGTTACATTCACCCCGGCGAACGCACCGGCAAGTTCCGCGTCGGTGGCGATTTCTTGCTGACGGATGACAAGGGCAACAGCGAGATTACCGCCGAAGATTTTGCGATTGGTTTGCTGGATGAAGCCGAGAAGCCGATTGAGTTGAAGAAACGGATTACGTTAGCGTATTAAATACGAATACGGGGCACACAGCCGTGTGCCCTATAAAACCCCGATTGAATACCCTACAGGATAATTAAGCCGAGTTTTGTGGCGCGGACGACGGCTTCGGTGCGGCTTTGAACACCCAGCTTGGTCATGATGGCGTTCACATGGAATTTGACCGTGTGGTCGGTGATGCTCAAGCGGTTGGCGATGGTTTTGTTCGGCAGGCCGGATGCTAGAAGTTGCAGCACTTCCATTTCGCGGGGGGTCAGGGACTCGGCAGGCGCTTCATTCTGGCTGACTTCGATTTGGGCAAGTGCGGCGGTGAGCGTTGGCTCGATGACCGCGAGGCCATGTGAGGCGGCGGTGAGGGCAGCACCAAGCGTATCAGGATCGAGGCTGCCGAGCAGCAAACCCCGCGCACCCGCACGCCATGCTTCGGAGGCTTGTGCGCCATCTTTTAGTAAGGCAACGACTGGAATATCACGCGGGAGTTCAGAAACCCCGTTCCAACTCCAATCCCACACAATGACATGCGGTTTAGCAAGATCAAGATCCATATTGAGTTGGCTGCCGCTGCTTTGCCCCGCGACCGTTAGCCCTGCTACACCCGCCAAGAGCGCAGCCAAGCCCATACGCGCGAGTGGATTTTCGGCAACGAGCAGCACTTTGAGATCAGTCATGAGCAGTCGTTAGTCTATAGTCGTTAGTCATAAGTCAAATACAATCCATTCAATATGGGGATATGCCCCATCCCTTACGGACAGCCACGCAGGGAATAATGTGTCACATGATACGGGGGAACTGTTGGAAGCGTGTCAGAAATGGGTCAGCATGACCTATACCTTTGTTCAGGTCAAGCGAGAATTAGGGTCGTAATCAAACGGTGGCGGCCTGTACTTTTGTCCATATCGGTCTACAACCCAAGCCGGATGCGCAGGTTCGGCGCTTTGTGGCATGATGGGTAAAAGGAAGGTGACAAGATGCGACTACTGGAACTGCGATTAAAAAGTGGTGATCTGAAAGCAGCTCATGACTTCTATCATGGGGTTTTGCAAATGCCTGTGCTGTATGAAACGGCGGTGGCATTGGCGGTGCAGGCTGGCGCCACAATCTTGATATTTGAGTATGAGGCGGGGTGGCAGGGGAAGTATCACTTTGCATTTGATGTGCCAAAAAACCAGATTGCTATTGCTGCCGAGTGGATTGAGGGGAAGGCGATCTTAGCTGTCGTACCGGACAAGGTGATATTCAAGTCGCCGGACGGTTGGAACGCCGAGATGGTATATTTCTATGACACTGAGGGGAATATTTTGGAATTCATCGCTCGACATCGCCAGCCCAACGCCAGCGATGAACCGTTTTCCGCGCGTTCCATTCTGTCAATCAGCGAGATCGGGTTGGCAACGCTTGATGTGCCGCAGCTAGAGGCATGGCTGTGTGCGACATTGGGTATTCGCGTGTACGACCCACCGGGGAGCAGCACCTTTACGCCGGTGGGCGATGAACTCGGCTTGTTCATCGTCGTCAAAGAAGGACGCGGTTGGTACCCCGAAACGGGTATTCCAGCAGGATTGTATCCAGTAGGGGTGATGGTTGCGGGGGAAGCCGATCACGACTACGCCGTACCCAATTTACCCTATCGCATTCAGGTGAGGACGCAATGAAGAACCTACTGATTACCGGTGGCAGCCGCGGCTTAGGTGCAGCGTTTAGCGCGGGTGTGCCGGACGCGGGTGACCATGTGTGGTTGGTTTCGCGTTCGCAACCGGACACGAACACGGTTGATGGTATTAGTCGCAAGTGGGTCGCGGCTGACCTGAGCGATATCGAGGCCGCAGCGGCGGCTGTGCGGACAGCGGTCGGTGACGCTGTACTCGATGTGCTGATTTACAACGCGGGTATCTGGGAAGGTACGGCCTTTAGCAGTCGTTATGACTTTGAGCAGATCAGCCTTATGGAAACGCAGCGGATTATCACGGTGAATATGACAGCGGCGATAGCAACGGTGCAGGTACTGCTGCCCAACCTGCGGCGTTCGGCGAATCCCAAAATTATCCTGATTGGTTCAATTAACGGCATGGATAATAATGGCGCGGCAGAGGTGGCTTACAACGCATCCAAGTTCGGTTTACGCGGGGTGGCGCAAGCACTGCGGGAAAATTTACGAATGCAAGGCGTGGGTGTGACGTGCATTAATCCGGGGACAATTAGTACCGAGGTGGCTTATGAGGCGGGTTTGGAGGCAGCACTGCGAGCGGCACCGGAGCAAATCCCGATGCAGGATTTGGTGGCGCTGGTACGGTGTGTCGTCAGCCTTTCTCGCGGGAGCAGCGTCAAGGAAATTGACATGCCGGCGATGGCAGACAGGGGCGTGTAGGAGGAATCAAAAAGGGCGGTACCATATACCACCCCTGTGAAAGCCTTGTTTGCTTAGTTGGCTGTGTCGTCAGCGGCTTCTTGATTGTCGGTCTTGACCTTGGTCATATCTAATGCGACCAACTGCTTGATCAGGTCACGGAAGGCTGACTCTGGCAGCGCACCCGGTTGGCTGAACACAATCGTCTTATCCTTAACGAGCATAATGGTCGGAATGCTCATCACACGGAAAGCCTGCGAGAGGCCGGGGTTGGCGTCAACATCGACCTTCGCGACACGAATTTCACCGGCGTATTCCTTCGCCAGTTTATCCAGCACGGGGCCGACCTGACGGCAGGGGCCGCACCATTCCGCCCAGAAGTCCACAAGGACGGGCTTATCGTGATTGATTACCTCGGCTTCAAAGGTCGCATCAGTCACATGCACGGGGCCGTTGTCAGTCTGAATTTGGTTGTCCACAATAGTCTCCATAACTGCCTGTGATGGTTCAGGCTGGTGCGTTTTGACCGCCGCTTGCACGATTTCAATCGCCTGCGCGACATCTGTTCCCCACGGGCGGTTGCGGCGGAGGATTTCCTCACCACAATACCAGCCAAAAAGGAGCGGCTTATCGCCAACGCTGAAACGCTGCGCCAGTTCAGGACTGGCAGCGGGATCAATCTTCGCAAATACGATTGAGTTTGCCTCGGCAGCAGCTTTATTGAAAGCGGTGATGAAGTCGCCTTTCAGCCCACTGCCGTTCGAGAACAAGATCAGCGCGGGTTTGTCTCCCGACAGCAGATGTTCCAATTGTGTTTCAGTTAAAACAAGTGGTTCTGCCATTGATTTATCCTCTTCTTGCTTTTTATAGACGCGCCGACGACGCAAGTTATTACAGTGCAATGTCATTGATAATCGGGTGCAAGTATTTTCATGTCTATACTGGTATTTGTCTATAGTTGCCAATTTGAGCACCCTCAATCGCCTGATTTTATTGATTTTATTTCGGGCTGGTTTCGTGCGGATTGTTGGCTTGAGTAAAAGGTATAAGGGGATGCCAAAATTACGTCTTTCACCGGCTTTGCTGGTGATGAATACCGCACTGGTCATCTACGCACTGACAGCCATGATGAGCCTCCGAACAGCTTATAACCCTGCCTTAAGCGAAAGTACGGTGGCAGCAATCGTGGGCAGCGTGCTGGTTTATTTTTTGCTGGTGCTGGTGCTTCGTCGGTCACATCGTTATTATGTTTTTGCGGCGCTGATCGCCATTTTGGGAGCGGGGTTCAGTGTCTTTTTTATTAGCCAGTTTGAGTATCAAGGGTATGTCGAGACACCGGCGATACTGACGCATCTGGGACAGATTACCTCCATTGGCCCTGACCTTGGCCTATTTATTCACCCGAACAGCGCAGCGACCGTGTTTGAACTACTCCTGCCGATTGTGGTGGCACTGATGTTCATGACGCGCGATTGGAAGAAGCGCGTTATCTGGATCGGGGTAGCGCTGGTCATGGTTTATGCCTTCGCGCTGACCTATTCGCGTGGGGCGTTTTTGGGTTTGGCAGTGGCGGTGCTGGTGGGTTTGGTGGCCTTTGGTTTACGGCGCTTTACCGGACGGCAGATGCTGGTGATGGTCGGCGGTATTGTGGGCGTGGTGGTGTTGATCGCCGCTGTGCTGCTGGTATTGGGAACGCAGGTGCCGTTTGTGGCGTCACTGGTGGGGGTGACGAACACCCGCCTGGAACTTTACCGTAACAGTCTGGGGTTGGCGGGGGATTACCTGTTTACCGGCATAGGCGTGGGTGATACGTTTGCGATGATGTATTCCCGTTACAGCCTGATGATCTTCGTACCCCTGTTCACCTACACGCATAACCTGCTGTTAGCGGTCTTGCTAGGGCAAGGTATCGTCGGGTTGGTGGCGTTTGTGGTGGTGTTTGCTACCTTTTACCTATTTGTGCTGCGTGTGTTGTGGATTGTACGGGTCGCTAAGCCGAGCGTGTTATTTCATGGGGCGTGGATCGGGGTGACAGCGACGTTGGTTCACGGTTTGACGGATGCGCGGCAGTATGTGGAAAGCCCATTTAACCTGCCGTTGCTGTTCATGATGATGGCGCTGGCAGTCAGCACGGGAATTTACGCGCTGCGCGAAGAAGCCTTTGAAGAACGCGAGACGAATTTTGTACGCGGTTGGCGCAGTTTAGCATTGGCTGGCGTAGTGCTGGTGGTCATTCTGTTGGGTGGTTACCTGTTCTTTAACAAGCCGCTAATGGCTGCGTGGCACACGAACCTCGGCGCTGTGGACGAGTCGCGGGCGGATACCTTTATTCGCCCGCTTATGCGACCGGACGACCGCGCGGCTTATCTGGCGAATGCACGCAGCGAATATGCGCTGGCATTGGCGATTGATGCGGATTTTCCCGCTGCGAACCGTCGATTGGGTAATCTGGAAGTGGACGCTGGCGCTTATGATGTCGCTATTCCACTGCTCGAAAAAGCTTATGCTGCCGAGCCGCATTATCAGGCGAGTATTAAGGGGTTAGCATTGGCTTATATGTGGGTTGGGCGGACGCATGACGCGGCATGCTTATTCGCCACGCTGACGGATGTAGATGAGATGGTTGAAGAGTTATACACATGGCAAAACGCAAAACATGAGCAAAAGCAGGATTTGCTTTCGGCATATGCTCTGGAAACGGCAGCGATTTTGGAAGGTTATACACAGACCAATATGGATGTGTGGGTGTTGATCGGCGACCGTTACCGTGAGGCCGGTGAACCGGAACAGGCGCAGGTGTGGTACAGCCGTGTGTTGGATAACGATGAGAACCATGCCGGAGCATTGGCGGGGCTTACGGCACTCGCTCTTGAACGGGTGCATGTGCCGGACGCTGTTGGCTGCGGTGAATGAAGAGAGTAAGCTATTTGGCAGCCTAAAAATGTCATCTACCTCAGCACCCGCAATCCAAATGTCGGATAAAGCCGGGTTGCTGAGATCGGTATTCTGATATGGTCGGTTTCACCTCTGAAAAATTTACTGGACAGTGGGCGATGCTAGAGGCTGAAATGTAATTTCTGAACTCGGTATGTATGATCTTGTGCCTAGCCCACTTTTCAATTTTAGGGATTGTCGATAATGATCTGCTTCCGCTATGCGGGTAAATTCTACAGGCTTCTCAAAATTTTGTTTTACTACCCGCTCAATCTCTTCAAGCGATACATGGAAAAATTCACGACGGCTATTAATCATATTCAGTCGATTTGCTGCAAATGCTTTATGTATAGCGTTTTCCAGCTTAGGCGCATCATCGCTAAAGATGAGAGCATGAACGTCGAAGTTGAAAGGTACAGAAGCATCGCCCAACTCATCGACACGCTCTTGGGGTTCAAGACGGCGTGTTACCCCAATTTTGTAGACATTCTCACCGAAGGAACCGATATTTGAGATGACATAAACATAGCCAGCACGGGTATTTTGTTCTCGTTTTTCCACAGTAAGCAAATTGTCAGCGACTTCAATAATTTTCTGATTAATCTTGTCTTTCTCTGACTCAAGGGCTTGACGCTCGATATCCGTGACCGCCTTCTGAAGCTGCTCATTGATCGTACCAAGTGCCTTATGAAAATGCTTTTGTTCTTTTTCAAGCTTTGCTTTTGCTTCTTCAATCTCTTTAATAATTTTGGCTTCTTCGCGCATCTGTTCGCGAAGGCGCTTTTGTTCTTCTTTCTCTTCCTGCTTTTTAACCTGATATTCTTGACACAAGTAGAGTTCTTGTAACTTGAGTTTTAAATACTGGTGAGAGATCGTAATAGTCATTCGTTCACCCAGCTTATTTAGGGTGTCAAATGCCTTTTGGATCTTCTTCTCGATAGATACAACATTATTAAATTTTACATCGACAATACTGGCATCACATTCATTATTGAATGCTCGCAGAATAAGCTTCACATAATCCTTGATGAGGCGTTCGCCTTCCTTCTGGCTGTTGTTGATTATCCATGAAGTTGAAGAATGACATGCGATTCCATCTTTAATCATCTTTGCTTGTTGTGCGCGAATCTTCTCCAGTTGGTTTTTATACAGACCCGATGTAGCAAAATCATACTGTGGTTTATAGAAACCGAAGGATTGAAGCAGCATTTGCTCATCAAGCTCGATTACTTCCGACTGCTTCGCAGTAATTTGGCTATTGAGTTCGTTGATCTGTTGTTCCAGCGCCGCACGTTGCCGAGCTGCCTGTGATACTGTTGCTTCAAGTTGCTGTCGAGCTTCGAGCTTTGTAGCCTGAATTTGTTCATTGATCTGCTTCTGTTTAGCAAGTAATCCTTGTACAGCCTTCTGTAAGCCGTAAGCTTCCATGCGCCCGACTACATGCATTGCCTTTTTTAATAAGTCGCGCTCTTTTGTGGTTTTTTCAAGCTCTGTTTTAAGTTTATTTACGTCCAAAAAGTCAAAGAAAGACATTGCTTTACCCCACAAATATAGGTGTTAGAGCGGAGATAGATAGTGTGAAAAATATTTATTTATTTTTTTTTTTATTAGTATTATATGTGGGGTTAGGTGAATAGTTATAAATTACATCCCCAAAAATTTATGAATTTACAGAATATGCTTGACCTGTATTAGTGGCAATATCACAAATTTTCACGCTAGGAATCAGCTTGTGTTTCTTAAGGCGTAGGTGAGAAGTCGAGATTGAATGCGGGACGTATGTTAGAATCGCGGTTTCCGGCTATTGGTGAGTAACCCATTCTATGCGACGTTTCTTCTTTTACCTCAAATATGCGATTACGAATTTGCGGCACAGCGGACATTGGACAACGTTCGCTGTGTTTTGTGTAGCGGCGGGTGTGGCAACGGTCGTGGCGCTGCGAAGCCTTGGCCTCGCGATTGATGATTCGCTGATTAATAACCTGCGGCAGTACAACCACGGTGATATTAACGTCAGCAGCATCGCCAACTTTGGCCCGTTCGCGGCGACCTTCCAGCGCGGCGCGGATGAGCAGCAGGTGTTGCGACCGGATGTTGTGGCGTGGATGCGGGATTGGGTGGCGAAGCATAACGGCGAGATGACAGCTTACACGCTGGTGAGCAACTTGCAGCTTACCCCTTTTGTTCAGGAGGGCTTTGCCAAACCGCAGTTTACCAGCTCATTCTTGATTGACCCGCAAACGTTCGACATCACCGGCGCGATTACGGCGCTCGAACCGGCAGGTGTGCGGCTTAAAGATTTATTCACGGGTGGTTATGATGTGGTCATCAGCCAGAATTTGGCGGAGGCACAAAAGCTCAACGTGGGCGACACGGTGCGGGTGAGCGGGACTGACCAGCCGTATACCATACGCGGGATTGTATCCACCGACACTGAAGCCAGCATCAACAATATTTTGGCCTCATTTTTCGGCTTTGCCTATTTTGATGCAGCACAGGCTGAAATGCTGAATATGAACCCCAACCCGAACACCATCGGGGTTATCTTGCCAGCAGGTAGCACGAGTGAGGCGATTGTAGCGGCGGCTAATGAACTAACCCCGCTGACCATCTTCCGTGAACTGAATGCGACCCCGTGGCTGCTAGAACGGAACCAAGAACTGGCAGACTTGATCGGGCGATTTATCGTGACGATGGGTTTAGGGGCAATGCTGATTGGTGGCGTGGGCATTATGAATACCATGCTGGTGCTGGTTGGCAGACGCACGATGGAGATCGCCGCGCTGAAAACGTTTGGCCTGAAGGGGCGGCAGATCGGGATGCTGTTCATGGGCGAGGCGTTTTTGCTGGGCTTGTTGGGTAGTTCGCTGGGGGGTATCCGCGGGGTGCTGTTGAGCGGGGCGGTCAATATTTATGGCGAGGCGTTCCTCCAGCAAAAGCTGCCGTGGCGAGTGTACCCGGAGGCTATTCTTTACGGTGTGGCGTTAGGTATGGTGGTGACGATTGTATTCGGAGTGCTGCCGATTGTGATGGCGGCCAAGGTGCGACCGGCGATTGTCTTGCGACCGAACGAAACGCATGTGCCGCGTGCCAGTGTGATGCAAATGCTAGGGGCGCTGGGCGTGGTGGTGCTGGTGCTGGGGGTGATCGCAGGGCAGATTATCGGGCCGGTGGTGGATCGGGCAGTTGACAGTATCATTCAGCCGCCACCGCCTGTCATTATTGGTATCGCGCTGGTGGCAGGAACGATGGTGGTGCTGGGCTTATTGACGGGCGTGATGTGGCTGATCGTGTGGGTGATCGGGCGTTTGCCAACGTTGGGGCAGATTGATATGCGGCTGGCACTGCGTAACCTATCGAGCAGGCGGCTGCGAACGGCGACCACGCTGCTGGCGCTGACGGCAGGGATGTTCGCCTTGAGCGCGATTACCTATTTTGGCCTCGGCACGCGCGAGATTGTACGCTTCCAGTTCGCGCAGACGCTGGGCGGGAATGTGATGCTGGTGCCGCTGGTACCGTCGAGCGTTGCTCAAACGTTCCTTCAAGGGCTGCTGCGGCTGCAAAGCGGCGTGGAATACAGCACGCAGTTGAATATTAATACGGCACGGCTGCGGTCGGTGAATGGGACACGGGTGCGGCTGGAAGGCGCGATCCGAACGCTGCCGTTGAGTGTGCTGACGCGCGAGTCTGATAACCCGGATGTGACGAGCGGGCCGCTGCTGGCGGGGCGCGACTTGACACCGGATGACCGTGGTCAGAACGTGATTGTGCTGACGCAGCAGAATGCATTTGGCAACTTGATACAGGGTTTTGACTCGTTGGAAGAACTGGGTATCGAGGTGGGGTCAAACATTGAACTGTCGATCAACGGGCGGCAGATGATGTTTGAGGTGGTGGGTATCGTTGGTACCGCCAGCCGCTTTACGCCGAGCATCGCGAACGCCTATATACCATCGGGTTTGGAAGGTATGAGGTCGAATTACCGGATTAATGTGGTACAAGTCGCGCCGGAGCAGGTGGACGAGTTCCTGACGAACATCAATAAGGTGCCGTTCGTGTTCGCGGTGGATGTGTCTTTCATTGATGGCCTGCTCAAGCGCGTGATTGACCAGCTAGCGGCTATCCCTACAGTGGTGGGCATTCTCTCGCTGCTGGCTGCTGCGGTGATTATGGCGAATACAGTGTCGCTGACGATGCTGGAACGACGGCAGCAGATCGGCGTGTTGAAGGTGCTGGGTTTGAGCCGTAAGCGGGTGCTGCGGGTAGTGCTGCTGGAAAATATCGTGATCGGGCTGCTGGGTGGTGTGTTGGGCATTGGCATCAGTTCGCTCGGTTTATCGGTTTTGACGCTGATTGGTACGGGCATCTCGATACCGATTCCAACCGAGGCGACGTTGATTACCATTGGGCTGGTGATCGCGTCGGTGGTGATCGCATGGGTAGCGACGCTGTTGAGCGCACGGGTGGCTATCCGCGAGACAGTGGCGAAGATCCTCCGCTATGAGTAAGGAAGTCGATAGTCTTTAGTTTATAGTCTAAAGATCAATACAAATACGATTGAACCGCAGAGATAAGAGAGAGTCACCAGTCGTCAGCGATCAGTCTCCAGTCAAGACAAAGGCATTTTGAACCGCCAAGTCGCCAAGTACGCCAAGATTTAATGCGGAGAAAGTTTTTGCCGCGGAAAGTGCACATTGTGTAATTATTCCGCCGAAATGACCGGCGGGAAGTTCCCTCAGTTCTGCCGAGGTGCGATTTTGTGACGGCGGAAGTGCGGGAGCGCGGCGCTGAAAAGTCACAAAACGGCGGGAAGTTCCCGTATGGCCGCCGCCGAATGCCATTTCGGCGGATGGAGGGGAGCAAACCGCTGAATTGACACAGCTTCGGCGGGAAAGCCCCGTATATCTGCCGCTGCTGATTCGGCAGAAGTGAGGGGAAAAGCCGCCGAAAATGCAAAAGTAGTCTCCAGTCAAATGCCAATGCAATACCTTTTTACCACAGAGACACAGAGAAGAAATACAAATACAGACCCCCTCCGTCGCTAATGCGACACCTCCCCCTAAATGACTTCTTTCAGTCGCAAGCGATGGAGTCAAATTCATCAAGCATTTATTTGGTGCTACTGAGAAGACGAGATATGGAGCGATTTATTAACTCTCATCCACAGGCTGCACACGACACGAGTCGCCAAGAAATACAGAGACGATAGTAAGAACAGCGTAGCATATTTGAGGAGGTTTAGGGTTACCAAAATGTAACTCTTATGCGAGCAATTCCCTAACTAAAATGAGGGAGCGGGTGTGTTAAGACAGTCGGTAAATGGTTAGGATTTGGTTTGTGAGGTTTTGGGCGCGCTGCATCGGGATTGACAGGGGTTCCGGTTCCGGCTGAAGGCTGTTGAGGACGCTGGTGATGAGCGGCGAGAAGGTGTAGAGCAGGAAAGCGATCAGGGTGATGAGAATGATGAGCATCAAGATAATGCGCCCCAGCGTCCAATAGGGTGTAGGGTCATCATCTACGGTTGCATCGCTCGGCTTCCATTCATCATACATGGTTCATTTACTTCTCGACTCCGGTTCAGTAGCCAGCATTTGATAAGGCTTGATCGCTCATTCCAAAGGTTTGCTGATAGCGCCGCATGAGGCTAAAGCCATCATGCTAACCGCTACGCGAGACAAGTCCGCTAAAGGGACTTCAAAAACTGCGGCAAAATATGGCTAACACTAGCATTCATATTTGAAAAGCACGATACCCAAAACGTTATTGGACAAGCCTTACAGCCTCATTATAATGCATGTATGGTCACTCAACCGGAATACATCTCCCCAATTGGATTGTTGTCACGACGGATAAGCCAAGTTCGTTGGCTGATGGTGTTCCGCTGGCTGTTGGTGGGCTGCCAAGCGGCGACGGTGATGGTAACATGGCCGCTGTGGCAGGTACGCACTTTGCCGCCGATGCTGCCTGCCCTGCCGTTACCGGCCTTCGATATGGGCTGGCTGCTGCTGGCGTCACTGGCAGTTATCCTGATTCGCCCGCAGATTGGCCTGATCCTCAGTACAGGTTTATTTATCTACGCGATATTGATTGACCAAACACGGCTGCAACCCGAAGTGGTGTCGCTGATGCTGCTGACGTGGGGAACGCTGCCGGATGCGAACGCGCTGGCGGTGGGGCGCGGGCATCTGGTGGCGCTGTGGGTGTGGGCGGGTGCGAATAAGCTGCTGAGTCCGGTATTCATGCAGGGTACGGCACAGTGGATGCTCGGTGGTTTGCTGCCGAACGCGCCGGAATGGTTGTACGTGAACGCGGGTTATGTGATCGGCGGAACGGAACTGGCAGTGGGCGTGCTGGCGATTTTCCCACGCACACGAAAGTTGGCGGGTGTGCTGGCATTCGGGCTGCATATGGGTATCTTGCTGACGCTTTCGCCGCTGGTACATAACTACAACTCGGCGGTGTGGGCGTGGAATTTGGCGCTGGTGTTCGCGGGGTTGGTCATGATTGCCCCGTGGCGTGAGCCGGTACTGACGAGCTTGAAAAGGTGCAGGCGACCGGTGGCGGCGCTGGTGGTGTTTTTGCTGCTGTCCCCGTTTGGATTTTACGTGGGCATGATGGATGCGTACCTCTCACATAATTTGTATTCGTCGAATATCCCGCAAGCGCAGACGACCGCACTTGACCCGCGTGTGACATGGGACATGCTGAACGTGCCGCTGCCGCCGGAACGCCGTTTGTTCGAGGCGTTTTTCCGGCAGACGTGCAAGGTGGGCGAGGTGATGGTGATACGGGATACGCGCTGGTGGTTTGTTCAGCAGGGGGCGGGGTTTGTGCGGTTGGTGTGCGGGGAACCCCTCCCCTAGCCCCTCCCCGAAGTATCAGGGAGGGGAATCAATCAGGAGAATTTTTCTGCCTATTTAGAAGTAGCTGCTGATGATTTCCAGCACACGGGTGATGTTGTTCGCGTCGCCGGATTGGACGTTGGTTGAACTGGCACGGGCGATGCTGGTTAAGGTTGAAATATCGGCGTTCGAGCCATAGCCAATGGGCACGACCAAAACCGGATTCACCGCGCCACGGCTGCTTTCGACCGCACGCAGCACATCATTGACGGCGAGACTGCTCGCGGTATCCGCACCATCGCTGAGCAGCACGACCGCGCGAATACGATCTGTATCGGCTTCGGCATTCATATCTTCAATGACAGTGGCAAGTGCATCAAACATCGCGGTGCCGCCATCCGCACGGAGACTGTCGATGCGGCTAGCGATATTCGCTTTGACAGATTCGTAATTGCCGAGGGGAACCTGCTCGATAACCGAGTCGCTGAAAGTGACCAATCCGACGCGGTTGCTGCTATCCATTTCGGCGAGGAAGGCGTGGGCGGCGATTTTTGCCTGCTCGATCTTCCCTTCCTCTTCCATCGAACCGGATGTGTCGATGATGAGGATGACATCCGCCCGTTTTTTGACCAAGCCCCAACTTTGCTGGATACCGACGATGACTTCCGGTTGTGGTAAGTCGAGGATGGTGGTGGGCTTGCTGGTATCGACTCCATTCTCTGTGACAAATGGGAATTCGAGCGGGACGCTGGTGTTGGCAGGGCGAAAGCCTTCCGCCATGATGAGCTTCTGATTTTCCGGCAGGAGGACATAGGCCGTAAATAGATTGGCGGCTTCTTTTTGTTCGGCGGTGACCCAATCCCCATTAACCACCGCAAACGGATGGTCATCCCAGAAGGTGCCTTCTTTGGGGTAGATGGCGACGAGTTTTTCTTGGGGCTTGGTGCAGGTTTCATCACCCTGTTGTGCGCCAAGGTTGAGGCAGATGAGGTCAGTTTCTTCGAGGGCGAGAAAATCCAAGTAGTCGGGGCCACGGCTGACGTATTGTAGAAAATCTTCGGTGCGGCTGGAGTAATGCTTAACCAAGTTTTCGATACCGCGTACACAATCTTGAACGGCATCGCTATTGATCGCCGCGAGTGAGAGCAAGCGCTCGTTGAAGCCATTTTTACGGGCGCAGGCGTAGAACTCGGCGATGGTGGTTGAGAGGCCGGTGGAGCTGATGTTGGGGTCGGTATGACCGTAGTAGACTGCGCGGCGGCAGTCGGGAATGTTGTAATCACACCAGCCGTTAGGACTGTTCAACACATCAATAAGATCATCCCAACCAATATCATCCGAGCCTGTTTTCTGTTTGATGGCTTCGACGCGGCTTTCCCACATGCCGATGATGACGGGGGTTAGCGCGGTGGGTTGAATGTTGGCGAGGTCGAACACCTGCTTACCGGTGTTGAAGTTGACCAAGCCCAGCCAATGACTAACCGAGGGTTGGAAGATGGTGGGATGATAGATTTGTTCGTTGTTGGGTGCGATGAAGGCATTGATGATGCCCTGCGCGACCGAGCCGGAGGAACCGCTGGTCGGCGGCTGACCGGCAACGAATACGGGTTTTTCGGCGGCGGTATAGGGTTGGTTCGTCAGGGGATTTGTTCCCTGCGCCGAAAGCTGGTTAAACTTCTGGATGATGCGCGGCATATACTGCTGGCTTTCCGGTGCGTAAACGATATAGACATCGACCGCGTTGGCAGGACGGGCGACAGCACCAGTTTCGTGGTAGGTTTCGTAGCCTGTGCGCATGTAGGCGGGGAGATCGAAAGCAGCGTTGTTGGGGCTGCCCTGATTTTCTTTGCCAGTATTAGCGCCGCAAGCGGCTAAGAGTAAGACGAGAACGAAGCGTGCTAGGTTGGTGAGTTGACGAGTCATTTATGCTCCTTCATCAAATTACCCTGATGGGTTAACGTTTTTAAAAGCCTCTTAAAAGTCGGAAAATAAAACGCCCCCACAAGTTGTGAGGGCGTTTTACAAAATACCGTGAAGGGCGGGGAAGTTCTAAAACCTCCCCTGTTTTTAGCCGTGATCGTTCACCTTAGAAGTAGCTGCTGATGATTTCCAGCACACGGGTGATATTGTTCGGGTCGCCGGATTGGACGGTGGTCGAACTGGCACGGGCGATGCTGCTGAGTGTGTCGATGTCGGCGTTAGAACCGTAGGCCACCATAATCACGATGACGGGGTTCAAGTCGCTGCGGCTGGCTTCGATGGCGCGGAGCACTTGATTGAGTTCGGTGCTGCTGGCGGTATCGGCACCGTCGCTAAGGACGATGACCGCGCGAATACGGTCGGTAGCGGTGTCGTTGTCATTCACATCTTCCAACACCTGCTCCATCGCATCAAACAGGGCGGTACCACCATCGGCACGCAAGCTGTTGATGTCCTGAGTCAGTTCAGTTTTGACGGTTTCGAGCGTACCAAGCTTGACTTGTTCGTAGGTGGTGTCGCTAAAAGTGACCAGTGAAACACGGTTGTTCGGGTCCATTTCGGCGATGAACTTGAGGGCGGCTTGACGTGCTTGACCAATTTTGTCCTCGTCGTTCATGGAGCCGGAGGTGTCGATGACCAGCGAAATATCGGCCTGCTTCTTGACGACCGACCAACTTTGCTGGATGCCGATAATCACATCCGCCGAGGGGACATCCAACACCGTTTTCGGCCCTTCGACTGTTACGCCATTTTCAGTGACGAAGGGGAAGGCGAGTTGAACATTCTGGTTCACCGGACGGAAGCCTTCGGTCATAATCATTTCTTGCTGCGGCGCGGCGAGGACGTACTGGGTGAAGATGGCAGCACCATCCTTCTGTTCCTGCGTGACCCAATCGGCATTGACGATGCCAAACGGATGCTCGTGCCAGAACGTACCTTCCTTCGGATACAGCGCGACCAGCTTTTCCGGCGGCTTATACTGCGTCTTGCCTTCGTTGATGAAGATCAGGTCATTTTCTTCCAGCGCTACAAAGTCGAGGAACTGCGGCCCTTGCGCGATATATTCCTTGAACTCGGTGGTGCGGCTGGAGTAATGACGAATCAGGTTTTCGATGTTGCGCACGCCTTCTTGCACAGCGTCATCACGCACCTGATCGGTGGAGAGGACACGTCCGGTGAAGCCGTTCGCACGGGCGGCGGCGTAGAATTCGGAGATGAGCGTCGAAAGGCCGGTTGAGCTGATGCGCGGGTCGGTATGACCGTAGAAGACGGTACGGCGGCAGTTGGGGATGCCGTAATCGCACCAGCCGTTTTCGCTGTTGAGGACTTGCAGTAGTTCTTCCCAACCGATGTCCTCGTAACCGACCTTATCACGGATGGCCTGAAGGCGGCTTTCCCAGATCGCCATGACAACCGGTGCGTTGGCGGTGGGCTGGCTGTTGGCGAGGTCGAACAATTGGCGACCGCTGCGTTCGTTCGCCAGCGCGAGCCAGTGGCTGACGGAGGGCGAGAAGATCACCGGCTTGGCAACATTGGCGTTGTTGGGGGCGATGATGGCGTTGATGATGCCCTGCATGACGGTACCGGATGAGCCACCCGCGCCGTTGGTGGGGTCAACCATCCAGATCGGTTTCGTGCCGCTGGCGTAATTTTCGCCCGTGACGGGGTTTTTGCCTTGCGCAGAAAGGTCGTTGAAGGCTGCAATCATGCGCGGCATGTAAAGCGCGGATTCTGGCGCGTAGATGATGCTGACCTCGACCGCGTTGGCGGGTTTATTACCGCTGTTCTGTGCGCCGGGGGTGGTCGGGCCACTGTTGGTGTCACAGGCTGTAAGAATGCCCAAGGCGACCACTAAGAGAAGCGCAAAAAAACGTTTTCTATGAAGCATAACTGTTCTTTCCTTCTTTCTGATCCCCAATTGATATGAGGTGAAGTACCATTATCGGTTGGCGTTTACATATTGGATAAGGCCGCGAATTTCGTTGGCGTTGGGTGGGCTGACTGCCTGACCGTAATCCGGCATGAATTGGATGCCGTACTGTATCGCCAGCTTGAATAGGTCGTGGGCTTCGGTTGGCTCGGTGGTGGCAGGGCGCAAACCATAGGCGGGCAGGTTGCCCTGCTGGGCGGCGGTTTGCAGCCAGTTGGCGAGCAGTTGAACAGCCTGCTGACGTTCGGCATTTTCCGGTGTGGCGTCCGTCCAACTGACCAGCGGGAAGTTCAGCACGAACTGATAGGCCGGATAATTCAGGCGGACAGCTTCCTGCGCGTTCATGCCTTTGATGTTGAGCAGCCATTGGGATTCGGGGAATAGTGCCATCTCGATGGTGGAAGGGCCGCGCGTCATGGCGTTGACGACATCCCCCTGCTGGAAGAAGCTGGGGCGGCTTTTGACGATGGGCAGCAGCCATGTGCGGAAGGCTTGCTGGCTGAGGGGAATCGTGGAAATATCGGGCGTTTGGTTGAAGTTGGCGGCGGCAGTAAAGAGGGCAGCCAAACCGCTCATTTTGGTATCGACCTGCCCGAAGCCTAATTTGAGGAAGCCCCAACTTTGCTGCCCGCCGAGCGCCGTCCAGTTGCTTGACTGCATTTTGAGCGCCGCGCCCTGTACCTGCGGCCAATCCAGCGGGATCGTGCCGGTCGTGGTGAGGAGGTCGGTACGGCTGGTGTAGCCGCCCCAGACCATCGGGGTACGGGCGACCGAGTCAGCAATACCGGTTAGCGTGAGGCCAGCGGCGCGGGCGTAATTGACCGAGACCTGCGAAGCCGCCAACCATGCATCCTGATGGCGGGTGGTCGTCCACGCGCTTTGCCCCTGCCATACGGCGAGGTCATCAACGGGTGTCAGGCGGAAGGTGATGCGCTGGGCGTTCACGGCGGGCTGCGAGGCGTTGAAGGCGGCTACGGCGGCTTCTGCCCACGGCTGTGCCAACGGGTCAACCGCCAGCGTGTATTCGTGTGGGGGCTGCGCACCAATAAACCGGCTGACACCGATGATGCCTGCGGCGATCAGGATAAACAGCACGATAAAAATAGTTCCACGTTGTCTCATACTGGCTTACCCTGTTTTGATAAAGTTGATGAATGGGTGACCAAAAAACCTCAAAACCTTGTCCACTTCTTATACATACGAGTTTAATGGGGTTTTAGGTTGCGTTATACCCCGAAAATCTTGGGGATTTAACTAGCATAACACAATCTATCCGGTTTCAAACCATTCTCCTATTTGATGAAGATAAAGATTTTCATAGAATGAAGGTGTGTCTTTATATGACTTTATATAGGAGGTGTGATGATGCTCCGCTTGAACCGCTTCATCCCCGTACTGGTTGGAAGTGCTTTAATCCTGAGCAGCGTCACGGCTGCCTTCGCGCAAGATGAGAATTACACGGTCGTCACGGGTGACTCACTCGACAAGATCGGGGCGATTTATGATGTGCAGGCGGCGTGTTTGGCGCAGACCAACAACCTCGCCCCCGGTGCCATTCTTGAGCCGGGGCAGGTGATTGCTGTGAGCTTTGATTGTCCGCTGTATGACGGTGTGGACTTTGTGCGCACCCCGCGCGAGGTGAACACCGATGTGACCGCGAGTTTGGGGCAAGGGGGCGGTGGGGGTTCGGCCTCGGTGCCGTACCAAGTGCAGCGCGGTGACTCGCTCGACAGCATCGGGCAGGCGTTGAACGTGTCGTCGGTGGCGATACAGGTGGCGAATGGCTTGAAGGCCAGCGACATCTTACAACCGGGGCAAGAACTGACGATCCCAGCCGATGCACCTCCCTACGGGCAGTTCCCCGCACTGACCACACCCGACGACCCGAACAGCGATGAGAGCGAGCTAGGGCAAGGGGGCGGCGGCGCGACTGATTTGAGCGGCGGCGATACCACCTATGTGGTGCAGTTGAATGATTCGCTGGACACGATTGGCGCGTTATTTGATGTGCAAACGGCGTGTTTGGCGACCGAGAACAATCTGGCTGATCCGGCGAAGATTTACCCCGGTCAGTCGCTGGCGGTGAAGGAAAGCTGCCCACGCTATGATGGGTTCGACTTCGTAATCAACTCGCGCGGGGGGTAAAAACGCCCCACCCAACCCTCCCCGTAGTAACAGGGAGGGAGGAATACGTGAGGTTAGTAAAACAGCCGTATCCATTATTTGAGGCGGCTGTTTTTTATGGCGCGGGTGTTGCAACTCTAACTGTTAACGTTTATCCGCCGCAGCCCATTCGCACTGCGCAGGTGGCGGTTGCTGCTGTATCGGTGACCTGTTGGACGATGGCAGTAGCAGTGAGGACAAAAGGGTCAAGGTCGCCGCTGCTGGTGGTGACATTGGGTGGCGGTGTACCGAGCGCTTGGGAAGTCGCCATTTCGACGATGGCGGAGGCGGTCATAATGAATGGGTCAGAGTCGGAATTGGCTGCGCCCTGCGTTGCCTGCTGGATGATGTAGGTGGCGGTGAGAAAGGCTGGATCAAGGTCGCTGCTGGTCGTCACACCGGATTGCAGCGTACCGCCCACGGGTTCACACGGCGTAGTGTCGGTTGCCATTTGGACAATTGCGGTCGCGGTGAGTTCAAGCGGGTCAAGGCCGGTTGGTACGGTTTGAGTCACTGAAGGTGCAGGTGATTCAATGCAGGGCGGGAGGGATTCAACGGTTGAAGTGTCGCCACCAGCGGGGCGAAAGAGTAAGAAGGCGACTACGACGAGGGTGATGGCGACTACGACCACAACCCACGCGGGGAAGCGCGGCGGGTCATCATTTTTACGTTTGGGTTTAGAAACAAGGCTCATTTTTGCACCCCTTCAATAATTATTTTCGCATGACATTGTATACGCAGGAATAATAAGTAGGGTTGCTGGGCGGCAGCATGACGAGCAGAATATACCATGTGTTAAAAGTTGAGGATACGTGATGCATGATACTGTTATGAACTGCATGGAAAACTGGCTCGCCGCTACTTATTCTCTCGAAGCGCCGGTGCAACTTAAGCTGCTGCGTGCCTACACCAACGATGTGTATGTGGTGACAAGCGGTGCGCAGAAATATATCCTCAAGCTGTATGGCGTTACGTGGCGCACTGAACCGGATATTCAATATGAGGTAGCGCTGACGGAGCATTTGGTGCGAAAAGGGCTGCAAGTCGCGGCTGTTATACGAGGCGCGGATAGGCAGGCGGTCAATAAGCTGACCACGCCTAAGGGTGAACAATATGCGGTGCTGTTCGAATACGCGGCTGGCGAGAAACCGCAGCCACCGTTTTCAAACGAGCTGTATGTGGCGTTCGGGCAGGCGATTGCACGGATGCACAATTTATCGGACGATTTTGCAACCAATTATCCGCGCCAGCCGCTTGATCTGGCGTATCTACTTGATGCGCCGCTCAAGCTGGTGCTGCCGCTGGTGGACAACGTTGATGCCGGATTCTTAGAGCAGACCGCGCAAACGGTAAAGGACAAAATCAACAGCCTAATACCGCGAGGGCTGGATTGGGGAGCGATTCATGGGGATGCGACGCTCGACAATTTGCATGTCACGGCGGATAACGGCATTGTGCTCTACGACTTTGACTCTGGCGGCTTGGGTTGGCGGGCGGCGGATGTGCAAGGATGGGCATATAACAACACGACGTATGCCGAGAAGTGGGCGGCTTTCAAGCAAGGGTATGCCAGTGTGCGGGAATTGAAGCCGGTTGACCTTGAAGCTGCGCCGTATCTGGCGGTGGCGTGGTTGATCTGGGGTTTGCAGATCGACCTTGAGAACCGTGTTCTGGCGCAGGGTGAGGCAAAAGTGAGTATGTACCTTGCCGCCCAGTTTGAGGCGATCAAGGCACAGGCGGCGTTGGCGTTCGTCTAATCGGTGGTAGGGCTTAGTGTTGCGGTACGCAGGATGATACGATCCTCCGTCCAGTGATCGCGGTACCACGTACACACCTCGAACGTGTCGTTAAGTTCAGCCATTTTAGCCCGCAGGAGGTCGCGGAAGTGCCGCAGGGTATCGGCATATTCTGGTTGAAAGGCGAGGTTTTGCGTCTGGTAGGGATCAGCCAAATTATCAAATAGCAATTCCTGTTGGTCGGCGTGGTAGAGGGCGTAGGTGAACTGCTTACTCCGCAGCGCTCGCCATTCATAGCCGTCGATCCACTGTGCGGTACAGCCCATGCCTTGCAAAAAGGCCGCTTCCGGTTCGGCGGTGGGTTCACCACGCAGTACCGTGCTTAAGTCTGAACCTTCCATTTCTTCGGGAACGGGCAGGTTTAGAAGGGATAAGAGCGTTGGCGCGATGTCGGGCGTATTCAGGCAGACATCCGACTGGCGGCCTGCGGGGATGTGATCAGGATAACGAATGAGAAACGGCACATGGGCGGCCTCGTCGTAGAAGATGTTCTTGGCGCGTCTGCCGTGCGAACCGAACATCTCACCGTGGTCGGAGGTGAACACGAAAACGGTGTTGTCCTTGAGGCCGAGTTCATCTATTGCATCCAGCAGCCGACCTATGTTGTCGTCGAGGCTGGCAGTCATGGCGTAGTAACCGCGCATCCAGTCGGAAAGTTGAGCGCGTTCGGAATCATCCAACTTCGCCCAGTCATCGGCATGAGGGTCATTTTTCGGTTGGTAATTAGGCGGCAGCGGGAAATCGACTCCTTCAAACCTATTCCAATATTCAACAGGGACATTGCTTGTATCCCACGGGTCATGGGGGATGCCGTAGGAGAGGAACAAGGCAAATGGATGATTGTTGGCTTTGGCAATACAGAGCTGTTCAATCGCGAGGGCGGTTTGCGCGTTCGGTTCGTAGCCGTCGATGATGGTTTTTTCAGGGCTATTGGTGTGATAGTAGCCTTCGTAGTTCATGTGGTGGAAATTAAAAGCTGCCCAATAGCCATCGAAGCCGAGCCGGTAAGGGCCGGGTGGCGTAAAGGAATTCGCCGGATCGGCGTGGTTGCCGAGTTGGTTCGCCCACAGGTGCCACTTGCCGATGTAGTAAGTATCGTACTGGTTGCGGTGCAGGACTTTGGCAATCGCATCATGGTTCGGGCTGATGCGCAGTTCATTGATGACCATGCCCGTGCTGCTGGAATACTTGCCTGTCACCAACGAGGCGCGGTAGGCGGCACACACCGGCGATACAGCGGTTGTGTTTACGCAGTTGGTAGACGCGGCGGCAAGTTGATCTAGCCGCGGGGTACGCGCTTTAGTGTCGCCCGCAAAGCCGACAGATTGGTAGCGCAGTTGATCGGCGAATACAAAAATGAGGTTGGGGTGATTAGTCATTTATAGAATGCTTCTCTAAGTGTTACAAAAAGAAGTCGCGGAGGGCATCGCGGATTTCGTCAACGATTTCTTCCCACGGCACGTCAGGGTCGCGGGTGACGATCATATCCGTGCCGCTGATGGAGAGTGCCACCAAACCGCGCACCCCATTAAACAACATCTGGGCAATCGGCGTGCCTTCATCCCCCGCCTCGAAGCTGTCATAAACTTCATCCCCTTCCACAGCAAGGCGCTGGTTGGTGATGATCTCCAAAACATCGGGGTTATCGGTCGGTTGGGTTTCAACGGTTACGTATTCAGACATAATGAGTCGATAATCTTTAGTCGGTAGTCGATAGAGAAGAATCATCCGGTTGTTGGCGTAAGGCAGCTAAGACTTGCTCCAAAGAGGGCAGCGGGTCAGCACCTTTGAAAGCGGCCATGCGTTCGTAAACTTCGGCGGCTGCGAGGTGGAAGCCGTCCGGTAAACCTGCGTCGCCAAGTGTCGCGGCGATTTCTTCCATCTCGCCGGAAAAACGCCACGCCTTCGCCGTTACCTGCCGCACGTTTTGGGCGGAGTCGCCGGCAAACGACGAGCCATTGCGCGACCACTGGCGTTCAAGGTCGGCGCGCACACCGAGCGACTCGGCAGCCGCCATCACCGCGCTGAGTAGGGCGGTCGTGCCTTTGGTGTAGGCAGCGAAACACATCTTGAGCGCGTTGGCTTTGCCGATTTCATCACCTAACACGGCGGTTTCCAACGGGCCAGCGCTGAAGCAGGATGCAGCTTCCGCCGCGTCTATGCCCGATAGATACAACCATGTGCTGTTTGGCTTCCACGCGGGGCCGCCGATGATCGAGCCGCTGACGAAGCGCGTCCCATGTGCGTTCATCGTTTCGGCAATACGTAGCGCACGCTGGGGCGCGATGGCGTTCATATCCACATAGAGGCCGCGAAAGCCGTGCGCCAGAACATCAGCCGCCTGTGCTTCGGCAGCCGCAGGTGGACACACGCTCAAAATGACGGAACAGGTTTGGCACAACGCCGCAACTGTACCGGCATCCCGCAGGTTGAACTTCGCCGCCCGTTCGATGGTTTCCGCGCTGCGGCCTTCGGATGCCCAATAGACAGTGCAGCCGCTGTTTTGGGCGGAAGCCGCTATCGACGCGCCCATCGCGCCGGGGTGCAGGATGCCGACAAGGGGTGTCATCGGGTTATTGGCTGACCGGCGTATTTTTGAGGACGCGCACTGGATCACCGATGCTGATCTTGCCGCCGACAATCACCCGCGCCATCTGCCCCATCATGCCCTGCACGAGTGAAATTGGTTTTTTCTGAATGGCTTCAAACTTCGCGCAGCCGGTGCGCGGCTTCACAACTTCGATGATGGCATCCATACCCATTTGAACGCGGTCGCCGGGTTGCAGCGCGTCCACGTCTAGCTGGTGAATCACAATTTGTTCACCCATTTGACCCGGCTCGGTGTAAAAGCCCTGCGAACGCAAAATGGTGAGTGTTTCGTAGGACATGATGTTAAGCTGGCGGTCGGGGTTATGCCCACCCTTCGCGTCGCCTTCGATACCGTAGTCGGCGACTAGTGTGGCATCGTCCAGATCAATACGCAGGTACTCTTTTTCGGGGTTGGGTTGACCAATCGGCTTGTACACAATGCTGGCAATCTGGGTCATGGGTCTATCTCCGCTGTATTTGCTTACCGACGATTATAAACATCTGATGAATGCTTTTCTAGCACCAGCGCCTAACACCCACGTTACGAAAGCTCAAGCGCTTTGCTGATCTGGCGTTATAATTCCATTTGTAAATATAGGGGTCGTATTTAGAAAAAGATTATTCAGGAGAAAAGATTTATGCAAGGCTTGATGATGGATTACCAACTGACGCTGCGCCCGATTTTGGAACGCGCTTACCGGTTCTACCCCAAGCGAGAAGTTGTCACCAAAGTCGGCACAACGACGCATCGTTATACTTATGCGGATATGTACCGCCGCACGGCGCAGCTTGCCCATGTGCTTGGTAAGTTGGGTGTCAAAAACAGTGACCGCGTGGGGACGCTGGCGTGGAACACGTACCGCCACCTTGAACTGTATTTCGCTATTCCGTGCATCGGCGCGGTGTGCCACACGCTCAACCTGCGTCTGCCGCCTGACCAGCTTATCTACATCATCAATCATGCGGCGGACAAAGTGATTTTTGTTGACCAGAGTTTGCTGCCGCTGCTAGAAAAGATCGCCCCGCACTTGAAAACGGTTGAGCATTTTGTGGTGATGACCGACGCACCGCTGCAAACGACTTTGCCCAATGCCCACAGCTATGAGGAATTGTTAGCCGCCGAACCAACCGAGTACGCTTGGCCTGATCTGCCGGAAAATACCGCCGCCTC
>JAPUDW010000186.1:68893-74192 GCA_027492915.1 Bacteroidota bacterium
AAGGCGTTTTGTATTCCCACCGTTCCTGCTACCTGCACGCGATGAGTGTGTGCTTTGGCGACGGGTTGGGCATGACCTCCAACGAGATTATGATGCCGGTCGTGCCGATGTTTCATGTGCTGGCGTGGGGTTTGCCTTACGCGGCCACCATGCTGGGGGCGGTGCAGGTATTCCCCGGCCCGCATATGACCCCGCGTGATCTGGTTGAGCTTATTCAGAGCGAACGGGTGACGCTAACAGGTGGTGTGCCGACGCTGTGGCTCGGTATCCTGAACTTGCTTGAAACCGAGAAGTTCGACCTTTCCAGCCTGCGGTCGATGGTGGTGGGTGGTTCGGCAGCGCCGCAGTCGATGATCGAGGCATTTCAGAAGAAGCACAATATTCGGATCGTCCATGCGTGGGGCATGACGGAAACCAGCCCATTAGGGACGGTGTGTAACCTGAAGCGCGAAATGTTTGACCTGCCGGAAGAAGAACAGTTTCATATACGTGCCAAGCAGGGTATCGCATCGCCGGGTGTGGAACTGCGGGCGATGGATGAGGACGGCAAAGAAGTGCCGTGGGATGGCGAGGCGATGGGCGAACTGCATGTACGCGGCCCGTGGATTGCCTCGGCGTATTATAACGATGATCGCTCGGCGGGGCGCTTTGAGGGTGGTTGGTTCCGCACCGGCGATGTGGTGACGATTGATGAGGACGGTTACATCCAGATTGTTGACCGCACCAAAGACCTTGTGAAAAGCGGCGGTGAGTGGATTTCGACGGTGGAACTAGAAGGCGCGATTATGGGACACCCCGGCGTGCTAGAGGCAACCGTTATCGCTGTGCCGCACCCCAAATGGCAGGAACGCCCACTGGCGCTGGTGGTGCCGCGCTCGAATGCCGAGCCGCCGACTAAAGAAAGCATCTACGCGCATATCGCGCCGTACTTCGCCAAATGGCAGCTCCCTAACGACATTGTGTTTGTAGAGTCCATCCCCAAAACCAGCGTGGGTAAGTTCAATAAGAAGGTGATCCGCGAGCAGTACAAGGATTACGTGCTGCCGGAACGAGTGTAGCGGTAAGTTTTACAACCTGCGCTGAATTGGCTGGTACTCGGTTTTATGCTGTCGTTCATCAAGGCGCTGCATTAAGCCTGTACCAGCACCGCGCGCCTGAACACGCCTACCGTCAGCGCTAACAGCAGCATAATGACGACCGCGCCGAGCATGAACGGTGCGGTCATGCCGTACTGCTGGTAAATCAGGCCGCCTAGCAGCGGGGCTATCGCATTTGCCAGCGTAACTAAGGCCGCACTGAGGCCTAGCGCCGCGCCATATTCTGTTCGGTCTACACGTTGGGTAATGAGGGCATTCAGGCTGGGGCGGATTAAACCCGCGCCAATGGACAGTGGCACGAGTGCTACCAGCAGCCACAGGACACCGCCGAAACCGCGATTGGTATCTTCCGGCAGTTGCACAGCGAACTGCCCGATCATGGATTCGGTCGCGCTGGGGGTTAGCTCTTGTACATCACGTTCCGCAAGCGTTTTGACATACAGCGGGTGCGGTTGAGGTGGTGTTAATGCGAACAGCAGTAGGCCGATAGCCAGCGCACCCAGCGCGATCTGGGAAAGACGCTGCTCACCATACTTCTTTTTCCATTTGCCGATTAGGCGCGTTTGCCCATAGATGAGTACGATGCCCACGAAAATGAAAATCAGCGAATTGCCTTGCCCCAATAGACCGAGACGGTTAAGCGTGAACAGGCCGAGCAAGCTTTCGAAGCCGTAAAACACCACCTGCTGTGCGAACATCAACAGCATGAATGTGCTCATCTGCGGGCGCTTGAATAAGGCCAAGTCCGGCAGCCATGTGCGCCATGCCCACGGGGACGCAGCCGTGCGGCGTTGGTTAGCGGGCAGTGTTTCGCGGAACATGAACACGGTGACGAGGATTGAGATGAATGAATAGACAGCGGCGATCCACGCTGGGAGGGCGAGGTTGTTCGAAAATTCGAGGGCGATGAGCGAGATCGCCGGCCCGAAGAGGAAGCCCAACCCGAAGGCCGCGCCGGTTAACCCTAACCCCTGTGCGCGGTTATCCTCGGTGGTGATGTCGCTGATGGCGGCCTGTGCAGTGGCGATGTTCGCGCCGAACAACCCGTCGATCAAGCGCGAGAGGATGACCATCCACAGTGAGTTGGAAAGCGCGAGAATGATGAAGCCGATGCAGGTGGTTATCTGGCTGATGAGCAGCAGCGGCTTGCGCCCGTAGCGGTCGGAAAGTGCCCCCATGACCGGTACACCTAACACCTGCGCCAGTGGGAAGGCAGCGGCGACCAAGCCAATTTCCAGCGGCCCCGCGCCGAAGTTGAGCGCATAAAGATGCAGTAGGGGTAGGATGAGCGTTAGCCCCAAGATGTCGACAAAAGTGAGCGCAAAAATGGGGAAAACGGTGGCGTGGTCGAATTTGGGTCTGCTCATTGACAACCTGCTTGCATACTACTTTGTGAAGGATTGCGCGATAAGTATACCCCTTTCGAAAAGACGGAGGAATACCATACCTGTTGACCACAAATGTACAGCGGGATGTGCGTAGTACGCCAAGAAACTACTGAGGAAGAGTGAGAAATTAAAAAGGACACGGCGGCTGCCATGTCCTTTTTAATTTCAATCGTTAGAGGCTGTTACTGCGCAGCGGTTGCTTCCGCAGTTGCTACAGCGTCCGTCACCACGTTGCCAGCTTCATCAACCACAGGCACATCAACGATGTTACCCTGTTCAACGAAGAAGGCGGCGGCGGTGATCCACCCACTCTGGTCGTTATAGGTCACCCAATACCAATTGTTGGTCGAGGTACGGCCACTCACGACCAGATCCGTGCTGAAGGGGATGACAACAATCTTGTCGGTGCTGGTCGATGGACCTGAACGCAGGTTGACGTTGACCGTTGTGTTACCAATTAATGTGCCGGGTTCGAGAACCAGCGGCTCGGCAGTGGTTTCAGCGCTCGGTGCATCAGCGGCGGCTTCGACCACGCTGGCGGTTGTCAGATCACCGGTTGCGTCGAACAAGTTGGCCGAAACCCAACCCGTTTGCCCGTTGAAGTTCACCTGTAACCATCCGCCATCAGATGCACGTCCGGTTACGTCGAGGGCATCACCGGGTCGAACCTGACCGAGCACCGCGAAGCTGCGACCGGGGCCGCTGCGAACGTTCACCAGATAGTTGGAGGTGACGAAAAGTTCGGTACTGGCGGTCAATGCCGGTGCAACAGGTGTCGCTTCAACCGTTGGTTCGGGCGTAGGGGTGTCCTGCGCCATTATGGGAGCTGCGGCGGCAATTGTCATGCCTAATGCGGCAGCCATTGTAACTAAGTATTTACGCTTGCTGTTCATGTGTACATCCTTTCGGGATTTAATGAGACAGCCCGCAGTATACGTGAACTTTGAGCGAATAATATCCACCTTGGGACGTTAGTACTCTCTAAAAAAGCAAAAATGAGCCACTTGACCTAATCGTCAGATAGCCACCTGACCCGTATTTCGTAAGGCCACATGAAATTAATGCTCGATAATCGTTAGCGTGTGTTCGGTGTGTTACAATCGGCTAATAACTTTACATATCCACCGGAGGGGCGATGGACAAAGTACGGTTGAGTGAAATGCTGGGGTTGCAACCGCTGGGCATGTTTCAGGTCAAATCAATCGCTCTGGGCGGGTGGGGTAGTTCACTCACATTTGACTGTCTTTACGACCTAAAGCCCTCCACTGTCGCTGTCGCCTTCACCCTGCAACTTGATGACTGCCGCGAAATCCAGTGGCGTGTGTATGCCCACCTCAAACATCCTGAAGATCAGACCTTGCCCACGTCAACGTTCGTCAATTTGCGCCTCGGTAGTGATAACCACCGCAAGCCGCTGCATTTGCTGACGGATTTCTTCGGCTTGACGGTCAGCTATGGTACGCTGCGTCTAGAAAAGAACGGCTGAAAGGTTCGCTCGATGCAGCAGGTTTTGGGTTGTCAGGTATCCGAAGATCATTTCGCGCAGTGGGAAAAGTTGTTCATCACTGATCTTGCTCCTTACTTTTATAGTGGCGGCCTTGAATTACCTGATGAATCGCTGATCTTGAGCCGCAAAGCCTTCTCCGCTGCCGGTTTTGATCTCGCATTTCGTGATGCTTACACAACGTATGCCGTAAGTTCTGCGGCTGAGTGGGTGGTGCTCCTCACACCGCCCCAATTTGATGCGCTGCCGTTAGCAGCACAACAAGCGCTGCTGTTGGAACAGTGTACACACAAACGCGGTCAAGTTTATTCGTGGGAACGGGTCGAAAGGCAGCTACAAGACTTTTTACCGCAGATCGAGTCGCGCTGTATCAGTGTATCCGGCAAACGCTATTTGGTGTTGGATGCAAAAATTTGGCGGCTCTTCCCGTCGGATTTGCGCCGGCAGTGGCTCATCGACTTTATCACCGCCGATACACAGCTCAATTGTCTGTCATCTGAATATGCTGCGAAGTGCAGCAATCGTATGGTGCAGCAGCTTGCTGGAACTTTTGCGGTTACAAGCGGCCCAAATTGTTTCTCGACGACATTGGCAGCTATCACGCAGGACGAAACCACGGCACAGGTTATTGCTAATTTCTGGCTGCATCAGGAACCGTTCTTTCAAGGTTTGGAGCGGCGTGGATACCATTTGAGAACGGATTTGTCGGTCTCTATGCTTGAGCTTTGTGATGCGGTTTTAGTCTGGCACGATGCACAGGGGCAGGCACAGCACGCCTGCTATTTGGCCGATCATGGGCTGGTGCTGAATAAAAATTCGCAAACGTGGGCTTCGCCGAGGCAGCTCTTGCGGTTACAACCCGTGTTGGACGATTGGCAGTCCTATGATTATGAAATTCGGGTCTATGGTCGTGATGCCTGAATCGCCGCTTGTTTGAAGTTTGATAGCACGGCTAACTCTGAGATGTTAAGCAGGGGTGTTCGGGCGGATTTCGGCTTTCACGGCTTCAAGCGTCTTTGGGCTGATACGCCAACGGTCGGGATCGTCGTATTCGAATTCGATGCTGATGTGGTTGGTGCGGCGGATGATTTGGATCAGGCAGCGGTGCCATGAGCGCCCGTCAGTATTACGCATTGCGATTTGCAGCTCATGGACTTTTTCGAGAATGGTGAAGTCGTTGGGTGCAGCCGGTTCACCAACGCCAGCCGCGTCATAATAAAAACCGGACGCTCCTTGCGAGCTTTCTTGGATGCGGAAAACGAGCGCGAGGCTCACCCAATCAACCTCTTCGCTTGCGCTGTCTTTTAGGA
>JAPUDW010000187.1:0-14113 GCA_027492915.1 Bacteroidota bacterium
ATCGGACAGATGTTAGTAATCCAAATTAGTATTTTTCGATACGATAGTACGATCAATGCAGTTGAAAGGGATGTGGGATGGCTCAAGCCACATGGGAAAAACCGCAGCAGACGACAAGCTCTGTTACGCGGGTAGGTAATAGTCGTTGGAAGTTTCTCGCTGGCGGGATTTTGATTCTGGCAGCCGTAACTTATCTCATCGTTAGCAGTACAACCGCCGGTGCGCGTTATTACATCACCGTAGATGAATTATTGAACAACACCGAATATGTCGGCAAATCGGTTCGCATTTCTGGTGCGGTTATTGGCGACAGCATCAAATATGACGACAAAAACTTGGTGATTGATTTCTCGATTGCCAATATCCCTTCGGAATACAGCAATTTAGCACAGGCGCTTTATGAATCCGTCAACGATCCGAATGCTGTTCGCATTCCGGTACAGGTCGTCGGTCAGGTTAAACCAGACTTACTCAAGCACGAAGCACAGGCCATTTTAACTGGAACACTCGATGAAAACGGTGTGTTCCACGCAACCGAACTGCTGTTGAAGTGTCCCACCCGCTTCCAAGAAGCTAATCCGGGCGAGAGTATCGTCAATCCGAGCGCATAACCATTATGCTGGCTGAACTTGGCCTAATTACAACCGTCCTCGCGTTTGCTGCCGCACTGTATGCCATCGGCGCATCGGTGTATGCCGGACGCAGGCAATCTGAAGGGGCGTTATTCAGCGCGCGTAACGCTGCCCTGCTGACTTTCCCGCTGCTGCTGACGGCCTCGCTGGCGTTGTGGCTGGGCTTAATCAATGGCGCGTACCAGATGAGCTACGTGTGGTCTGTCAGCGACCCGACCACACCGATTTTCTATCGCATCACGGCGCTCTGGGGTTCCCAAAAAGGCTCGCTCCTATTCTGGACGCTGTTGATGAGCCTATTTGCGGTTGGCGCGTTGATCTTTAACTGGCGCAGTCACCGCCGATTGATGCCCTATGTGATTGCCTATTTGATGGCGGTGATCGCTTTCTTTCTGGTACTCGTCCTATTTTACGAAAACCCCTTCCAACGCTGGTGGCTGTGGCCAGGTAATGATGTGGCGTGGAATGAAACAACACTCACAACCCAGCAAAAAAGTTCACTCAACCGCGTGCTGTCTGACCTTAATGCACAGGCGACTACGAATATTGGCGGGACAAATTCGGGTGTATCGGCGGTAAGCTGCGTGGATGCCAACCGCGCGAACCAAGTGCGAGAAGCGCTTGGTCAAGCAGGTATCACAGCGGTTATCCAAACCCCTTACACTGATTGCATTCAAGAGGCAGCGCTCATTCCGGCAAATGCTCAGGCACCAGAAGCACAGCGGCTCGCCGACACTGCAAAAGGCTTGAACCCGCTGCTGCGGCATGTGGGCATGATTATCCACCCACCGATGTTGTACCTCGGCTTTGTAGGTATGGTGATTCCGTTTGCGTTTGCAATGGCGGCACTGGCCTCCGGTGATCTATCGACCAACTGGATTAAAGCGACACGCCGCTGGGCACTCATCGCGTGGTTGTTCCTCAGTCTGGGTCTCATCCTTGGTGGGCGCTGGGCCTATGATGTATTGGGCTGGGGCGGTTATTGGGGTTGGGACCCGGTTGAAAACGCGGCGTTCCTGCCGTGGCTCATCGGTACTGCCTTCTTGCACAGCGTTATGATTCAAGAAAAGCGCGGGATGCTGAAGGTCTGGAACATGTTCCTTGTCATCGGCACATTCTCAGCGGTCATGTTCGGCACATTCGCTACCCGCAGCGGTTTAATCGACAGCGTACATGCCTTTGCCCGCAGCGAAATCGGAATGCCGATGTTCCTGTTCTGGGCGACGATTACACTCGTCTCGATTGGCTTAATCTTGTGGCGCTGGAACCGTGGCGAACTCAAAGATGACCATGCATTCGCCAATATTATGAGCCGCGAGTCGCTGTTCGTGCTGAACAACGTTATTTTCGTGCTGTTGTTTGTGGCGATATTCTGGGGGAGCTTTGGCGCACCCATCATCTCAAGTTTGTTCCTGAATGAAGAAATCACCCTCGGCAAAGAATATTTCTTGCAGGTGACTCCTCCGTTATTCATCGCGATGTATATCCTGATGGGCGTTGCACCTCTGTCGGCATGGGGGGCGACCTCACTACGACGGTTGGGGCGGGCGCTGATGGTTCCCCTAGCGCTAACGATTGTCCTGCTGCTAGTGCTGGCGATCACACAGCACACGACTGACCCCGGCGCGTTGTTCGGTTATGGCATCACGTCATTGGCGGGGTTTGTTGCCATTTATGAAACATATCGCGGGGCGGCAGCGCGCCGTAAAAGTATGGGCGAAAACTGGGGGCAAGCGGTGTTTGCGCTGTTCGGACGCAACCGTCGGCGTTACGGTGGCTATCTCGTCCACCTCGGTATCACAGTGATCGGCATTGGTGTCATCGGCAGCACTTTGTTCCAGCAGGAAACGCAACGCACACTAGCAAAGGGTGAAACGCTGGATTTCGGCGGCTACTCGATGCGCTATGACAATTTTACGCCAGCGATTGCCGATGATGGTCGGCAGATGCAAATCGCCGATTTGACAATTTCGCGGAATGGGCAAGAACTCGCCCACATTCGCCCGCGCCATGATGTATACCCTGACCAACCCATGACGATTGCTGGTTCATACAGCACCCTAGAAGCTGACTTCTACGTACTGCTCGTCGGATGGGAAAATGTGAGTGAAGGCAGTGCGACGTTTAAGGTTTATATTAACCCGCTGATTAACCTTGTCTGGTGGGGTGGTCTGGTGCTGATGTTAGGGACGTTCATCGCTGCATGGCCGACCGAGCAGTTGGTCGTCACCAAACATGCACCGGCTGCGGCAGCACCCGTGGGGGCAGAAGCCTGATGCAGCGCATGAACCGATTGACTAAGATGCTGTATTTGGTGATGGTGGTCATGTCCATCATCATGAGTTATCCAACGGCTGCACAAGATACGTCACCTGTGACACCCGTTACTGCGGATGACATTAACGCAGTCGCCAAAGAAATGTACTGCCCCGTATGTGAGAATATCCCACTGGATGTATGCCCGACGGAAGCTTGCCAGCAGTGGCGCGAGGAAATCGGCGCACAGTTAGCGGCGGGTCAAACACCTGCCGAAATCAAATCGAGCTTTGTGGCACGCTATGGTGACCGCGTCATTGGCACACCGGAAGACCCGATGCTCCGTGCGCTATCATTAGCGACACCGCCAGCTATCGCACTGGTTGCCATCCTGATCGCGATATGGATCATATTCCGCTGGCGGCGCAACCAGAATCCGGCACAGTCGTTAAAGACAGCTACGGCGACGCCAACGATTGCGGATGATGATTACCGTGCGCGGCTAGAGAACGATTTGCGCAGCCGCCGATAAACTGTTAGCACAAGATATGAGATTAAGTAACATGACCGACACTTTAATCGACAATGACTCGGCTGCATTGCCCTCCCGCAAAGGGCTGGGGCTAGCCAATATCGTGCTTCTCATCGGTGTGGCGGCAGTGGTAATGGTGTTCGGGTTCGCGCTGACCCGCAGAAACCAGACACAGCCGACCAACGGCCCTGCCCCTGATTTCACGATCACAACATTCGACGGCAGCCAGATCAAACTCTCATCCCTCAAAGGGCGGGTGGTGGTGGTCAATTTCTGGGCAAGCTGGTGCGGCCCGTGCCGTCAAGAAGCACCCATCCTCGAACGAGTATGGCAGCAATATAAAGATAAAGATGTCGTTGTGGTTGGCGTAGCTTATACAGACACCGAAACTAAAGCGAAAGAATTCCTGCAACAATACGGGCATACGTACCCGAATGGACTGGACATCGGCACGAAAATTTCAGAGATGTACAACATTCAGGGCGTCCCTGAAACCTTCATTATCGACCGCGAAGGGAATATCGCCCAGTTCTTTAAGATCCCATTTGTGGATGACCCACAACAAAACATTTACGGCAGCAAGCAGCTCACGGACGCCATTGACGCTGCGTTGGGGAGTGACGCATGAGTTTGCCGGGACTGATTATGGGGCTGGTGATTGTGATCGGTGTCATCTTGTTCATCGCCTCACCACTACTGCAACAATCACGTACAGCCACAACTGACCAAGTGCTGATCGAAAAACAGCGCGAACGACTGTTGATCGTGTATGAGCGCGTGTTGGGTAACATCCGCGATTTGGATGAGGACTACACGACACAGAAAATATCGAGCGATGATTACGCGGCTGAACGTGAAGTCTGGGTTCAACGTGGTATTCAAGTGCTTAAGACGCTGGATGAAGTCGATGCTCGTCATTCGATTACCACATCTTCGATGCCCGATGATATTGACCGAGCGATTGATACACGGATTGAGGCAGCGGTTGCGGCTTACAGGGCAAAGGCAAACACCTAATGCGCTCGGTGATTCGATCTTCAGTTATTTCGCTGATGTGGGTTGCGATCCTGTTCACTATGGTTTTGTCCATCGGTGCGCAAGATCTACAAACCGCCACGCCTGACCTGCTTGCGACCGCGCCACGCGGCACGGTTGTGGGTAAAGTGACGAACGGAACCGCCGCCTCACCTGCCCCATCGAACATCAGCGTAACCTTATTGATCACCCGTGAAAATAAAACTGTCCAAAGTCTAGAAACGGTAACAGGTGCGGATGGCAGCTACCAGTTCAATGACGTGCCGATTGTAACCGGTTATGCGTATGTCACGGCAGCATTATACCGTGACCGCATCTTCAACAGCCCGTTTTTGATCGGTGATGCAGCGAACACAACCCTTACCCTGCCCATCTCCATTTACGAACTGACCGAAGACCCTTCGGTGTTGTCGATCAGCAGCAGCGAGGCGCAAGTGAGCGCACAGGGCAGCACCCTTGAAGTGCGGCAAGTTATCCACTTCAACAACAGTTCCGACCGTCTTTATACGACCAGCACTGATCTGGGTGACGGGCGTTTTGGGTCGGTACTGATTTCGCTGCCACCGGGAGCGCAGGTCGTCAGTTTAGACAACCAAACGCGGTATATCGAATCACCCGCCGATTTCAGCGTACTGGATACTTCACCCATCCTCCCCGGCAACGTACATGTGGTCATCATCGCGTATATCATCCCATACGATAGCAACGCAGCACTAATCGAGCAACCGATAAATTATCCCTTTAATGGGAAAGCGCAACTACTGGTCGCGCCAACGACCCTGATAGTTAAGAGTGACCAACTGCCGCCGATTGATGAGCAAACGATTGGCGACAAGCAGTATAAAAATTACGAAGCCGCTTTGCAGCTTAAGGCTGGCGATGTCATCCGGTACGAAGTGAGCGGCGCGGCAGCAAACAGCAGTGCTCCAAGCGCCACCGTATCGGAGGGCAGCAGCAACGCAGTTTTAGCGATCTTGACTGGCCTTATCGTGCTTGGGATCGTAGCGACGGTGATCGCGATGGTGCTGCGCGGGCGACAGAACCAAGCACCGCGACCCGAACAGGTTATTGACGCTCTCAGCCGCCAAATTGCCCTCCTTGACCAAAAACATGTGGCGGGTGAACTGCCACATGACCTCTGGCACCAACAGCGCCGCCCATTACAAGCGCGGTTGGACGAATTACAGGGCACACCACCGAATTGAGCATGGTCTATGAGCAGTACTCCAAATTCCTCCTATTTGATCGATATACAAGACCTCGTTAAAGCCTATGACCTCCTGCCTGTTCTGCGAAAGCTAACGTTGCAGGTTACACGAGGTGAGTATGTTGCGCTGCTGGGACCGAACGGCAGCGGAAAATCGACGTTACTACGCATCCTCTGCGGTTTAAGCAGCCCAACGGCGGGCAGCATCCGCGTCGGCGGCTGGCAGCTACCGCAGGAGGTAGCAGCAGTACGGGCACAAATCGGGATGGTGAGCCACAAATCCTTACTCTATGACAACCTGAGTGCCTACGAAAACCTGCGCTTCTTCGCCCAACTATACAACCTATCTAATATTGAAGAGCGCATCCGTGAACTGCTGGTGCAGGTTGGCTTACACAAGCGCACGCATGACCTCGTTCGCACATTTTCGCGCGGTATGTTACAGCGTTTGAGCATCGCCCGTGCATTGATTCACAAGCCTGATATTCTGCTGCTGGATGAACCCTACACGGGGCTTGATCAAGATGCATCCGCCATTTTGGACAGTTTGTTGAAAACAGCCCACAGCGACGGATGTACGATCCTGATGACCACGCACGACTTGAATAGAGCGGCAATTTTACCGACACGGATTGTCATCCTATCACGCGGGGTCATTGGCTATGATGCACCTGTTGGTGTAAACGCGGTTGAACTGGCATCCCTGTACAGCAGCATTACGTCAATGGTGACCACATGAAGCGTTGTAAGCTAACCCGCATGGGTACTGCCACGAAAGTCTTATCGTTATGAAAACGCCCTTCTTGCAAACGGTGCTGGCAATCGTGCGGAAAGACCTACGGGCAGAACTGCGCAGCCGTGAACTGGTCAGTTCAATGGCGCTGTTTGCTCTACTCAGCATTCTGGTGTTCAGCTTCGCGCTGGAGCTTGACCGCGAAGCGCGTGAATCCGCCATCAGTGGCGTGTTGTGGGTGACGGTGATTTACGCCAGCACCATCGGGTTAAACCGCAGCATGGCGATGGAGCGCGAACAGGCGAATTTAGACGGAATGCTGATCGCGCCGATTGATCGTACAGCGATCTTTTTTGGCAAGTTGGTAGGCAACTTCGTGTTCGCAATGGTGGTCGGTTGTATCTTGCTGCCAGTGATGACAATCCTCTACAACAAGTCACTGCTTTCGCCCGAGGTATTTAGCATACTGCTCCTCGGTACTCTGGGCTTCGCAACAGTCGGAACGCTGCTAGCGACAATGACTGTGCAAACCCGCGCGCGCGAAAGTTTGCTACCGATTGCGATGCTGCCTGTGACATTGCCAATGCTGCTTTCGGCGGTAAGGGCAACGACCGGAATTCTGGGAGCAGATATGGTGGACGACGGCGTGACATGGCCGCAAATCCTGATCGTACTGGATGTGGTGTATCTTGCTGCTAGTTTCCTACTGTTTGAGTATGTAGTCGAAGAATAATCGAACGATTGTAGCAAAGATTAGAAATATTCACGAAAAATCTGTAGATTTTTGCAGATTTGAAGGTGTTCTGTTAGAATTTTCACAATTTGCAGCAAGGAGTAGTTATTTATGAGTGCGGTTCAAAATATGCCGCTGCGGTCAACAGACGCAGTTCCGGCTAACGTTATGCGGACGCGGATTTTATGGGGGGTTACGATTGTCACAGCGCTTCTGGTGGCCTTCGGAACCTACATGGCGCTGGGATACGCGCCCACAGAGGTTGATCAGGGTGAAGTACAACGTATTTTCTACTTCCATCTGTCTGCATTCACAGGGGCATTCATCGCCTTTTGCGTGACGGTGGTTGGTGGTGTGATTTACCTGCGGACACGCAACCCAAAGTGGGATATTCTCGCGTTGGCCGGTGTTGAAGTCGGGTTAGCACTTTCGCTCATCAACCTGATTACGGGCATGGTTTGGGCGCGTCCGATCTGGAATACGTGGTGGACATGGGACCCACGGCTAACCTCGGCAGCGATTATGATTTTGACATATGCCGCATATTTGATGCTGCGTAACGGCATTGAAAACCCTGAACAGCGCAGACGGTTCGCCTCAGTGTACGGTATTTTGGCGATTACGACTGTGATCGCTGTGCTGGTGATTACCCGCATCCGCCCCGATACTATCCATCCGGTGGTGATTGGCCCCAGCCCACAGAACGCCGAGGGCGGTTTTGAGATGACAGCCCGTATTAGCTCGACCATCGGCATCAACTCAGCGATTTGGAGTATTTTCGTTCCGATTACACTGCTTTGGTGGCGTGTCCGGTTGGAGAATTTTAGTGAGCGCGTCCGTGCCATTAAAGCACAGGTACTCGCAGGAGGGGAACGTTAACATGGAAGGCACACCGGATACCGTCGCATATCTGTATTTGGGGTTAGCGGTCGTTGCTGTTATTGGCTTCGGGTTTATCGGGAGCATTGTGGTACGCTTCCGCAACCTTCAGCGTGATTTACAAGTGATTGAACAACTGCGCGAAGACTAAACCCGCAGCGAATAAGAACATTTAAGGAGACCTCAGCGTCTCCTTTTTATTTGGGGTAAACTGTGCGTCAGACTATCGGAGATTGCGTTTACACCTCCCCGATATATACTTTGCTTTATGAATGAAGCACTCAAAAGCGTAACCACATTGAAACGATTACTCAGCCTCAGTTTGCTCATCGGGTTGTTAGCCGCCTGCCAGCCGGACGGGGCAAGCCAGCAAAACTTGCCACCTACACCGATCCCCTTCCCGACGATGACCCCCGGCAGATTAATTCAGGGCGTGCTGCCGGAAAGCGAAGGTATCCCGCTGGACGGCGTTGGGTTAGCTAATCCAGCAACCGCGGTAGCACTAGCGAATAGGCCGACGGCCACACCGGATTATGGAAGCTGCCCCGGTTCAGGGAATGCCAGCCTGCCTGCCAAGCCCACTAATGGGCGAACGACACTGGCAGCAGTTGTTACCTACCTGACAAATGGTGGGGTTCCAGCGACATTGAGCAACACGCTAAGTAATTGGGAGCTGTTGGGCGCAACCGGAGCCGTTCGAACGGATGTTGATTTCACAGGGGAAGGCACACCCGATATTCTGATGACTTACGATGCACCGGACGATGGTGGAACACTGTCGATCCTGAGCTGCATCGCGGGACAGTACACCTCTTTGTACCAAACCATTACCGGCACTGAAGCACCACAAATTGTTAGCGTCGATGATATGAACGCCGATGGGCGACCGGATATCCTGTTCGACAGCTATATGTGCAACGATACGGATAACTGCACCTACCGAACGCAACTGATTAGCTGGCAACCGGAAGATGGGCGATTTATCAGCCTGCTGAATGGGCCGATTACGGGAAGCCAACAACCGACAATCAGCGATGTGGATAATGACCGCATCCAAGAAATTGTGGTGAGGCTGACGGACGATGGTAACGCCAGCACCGGCCCTCTGCGAACGGGTGTCAATATCTACGACTGGAACGGCAGCAATTATGTGCTTTCAATCGTACAGCTTGACCCGCCGCAGTTCTTTATCCAGATTGTGCAAGAGGCCGACCGGAACTTCGCACGGCAGGAGATGGATAAGGCGATTCCACTTTATAAGCAAGCGCTCGACAGTACCAGCCTGCGTTACTGGCTGAACGACGAGCCAACTTACCTCAAGAGCTACATCTACTACCGAATGCTGCTGGCACAGGCTTACAGCGATGATGACGGCTTACTGACGACCTTCCAAACGGCGCTGGCGGCCTACCCTGATGCGAACACCGCACCGGTTTATATCGCGATGGTCAACAGCTTCTGGAATGGATACCAAGTTACGAACAATTTACATAGCGCCTGTTTAGAAGTTCAAGCTATAATCAGCGCACGTCCTGAGGCGGTAGGGTACCTGAACCGCTACGGCAGCCGAAGTCCGGTCATGACCGCACAGGATTTGTGTCCGTTTTAGCTGTCAGCCAGCAATCTCATATGGCTGGTCACTAACTAACTTTAGAGGGTATTCATGTCTGAGTTGTTGCAATATTTCCAGTCGCGCCAGCAAGATATGGTGGATTTCCTGACCACGTTGGTCAATTTTGAAACCCCAACGACCGATAAAGCGCATGTGGATAAGCTGGGTGCATTCCTTGAAGGCGAATTCAAGTCACTAGGGGCGTCATCCATTACCCGCTATGCACAGGAGCAGGTTGGAGATTTCCTGCTGGCGAAGTGGAACGAAGATGCCCCCGGTAAGCCGATTATGTTCCTGATCCACATTGATACAGTGTGGCCGTTGGGAACACTGGCTGAACGTCCGGTGACGATTGATGAAAACGGCGTGCTGTTTGGCCCCGGTGCAGTCGATATGAAGGGCGGCATTACGCTGACATTGTGGTCGATACGCGGGTTGGTGGAACGCGGCGAGCTGCCAAACCGCCCGATTTGGATTTTGATGACGAGCGATGAAGAAGTCGGCAGTGTTCACTCATCACCTGTTATCCACGAAGTCGCGGCGCAAACTGGCTTGGTGCTGGTGATGGAACCGGCGACCAAGGAAGAAGCACTCAAGACATGGCGCAAGGGCGTAGGCAACTATACGCTGACGGTGGAAGGACGGCCTTCACACGCCGGAAACGCGCCGGAACAGGGTATTAACTCGGTGGTCGAAATTGCCCAGCAGATTATGAAGATCAACCAACTGAACGACCTCAAAAATGGGACTTCGGTTTCGGTGACGGTGGTACACGGTGGCTCGGCAACTAACGTTATTCCGGCGAAGGCGACCGCCGAAATTGATGTGCGGACGCTGACCGAACGCGACTGGAACAACATCCTAGAGAAGATTACTAACGTGAGCCCGTTTATCCCCGGTGCCAAGGTGAGCGTGACCCCCGGCCATGTTCGCGGGCCGATGGAACACAACGAGCAGATGATACGGTCGTTCGCCCAATGTAAGGCGATTGGTGAGCGCTACGGGCTGACGATCCGCGAGGACGGCAGCGGTGGTGGTTCGGACGGGAACTTTACGGCGATGATGGGCATCCCGACGCTCGATGGGCTGGGGCCGCAGGGTGATGGTTTACACGCGCTGCATGAGCAGGTGGTGGTTGCGAGTTTGCCGCGACGGGCTACCCTGCTGGCGGGTATGCTCAAAGAATGGGAAATGGAATAGGAAGTCGGTAGTCTTTAGTGGTTAGTCGATAGGATAAGACAAAAGATTTAACCGCCAAGACGCAGAGAACACAGAGATTAAAGAGGGATGGAGACATCTCTCTTTTTTGTTGGATACAAGACCAATATTACGAGTTATTACAAATAAAGCAGAGTATGCAGCAAATGCGGCACGAACAAAATGATAATTGTCGGAACTGTGGTCAAAGTCGTCCACAGGATAGCTTCGCATATCAGTGTCAGTATTGTCAGTAAGGTTTATGGCGGCGGCGGCGGCAGCGGAGTGCCAATACAGCTTTTAGCGGTTAGCGATTGGCTTTTAGCTCCAATTTGGTTATCAGTTAGCCATTATGCTAGTTTGATCTTGCTCGTTCAGAACCTCACCCCCCACCCCCTCTCCAATTACTGAGTACAGCTTGGAGAGGGGGAGCAAGAGAGAATTCTGAGGATATGAGTATGAAACTAGCATAATGACTCAGTTGTCAGTTTAAGCTAATAAAACCAGAAATAAGATGCAGCAGCGCTTATTCACAAATTTCTTCACATTCTTCCCACGGGACACTTCGTAGTCACTTTCACAGTGAAGTTTCTCGGTTAGCAATGTTTTGTGTCGGCGAAGTCGTCGTTGGCGGCGACGACATAAGCCGATTAGTCGCCATAAAAACTGACCTAAAGGACTCCTAAAGTCGCAAAAGCTGCGAATACCGCAAAAACAAGACGCTGAATGATTCGGAAAATTCGTCCTATGGGATACTTTGTAATCAGATTTGGAATCAGTTTTTATGATGTTTCCGCATCGTCTCCCTCAAAAGTTGTAAATGTTGCAATTGTTAGAAATATTGAAGTTGCAACTAAGCGTTTTTGGATGCAAAAATGATAGGTAATGGTAGATTATTTTACATACCAACAAATCTATTTTAGAACATTTGTATTATCAAGTCAAGCGGGTTAGGTTAGGGTTTTCAAACTTTGGGGGGCATGTTTGGGGAAGCATGTGAAGGGCGGAGGGATGTCCGCCTCATATGCACCAAGTTAAGGCGTTTGCTATCCCAAAAGGTTGGCTGTTTGCGTCGCATGAGGCTAAAGCCATCATGCTACCTACGGCCGGACAAGCGCACTAAAGGCGCTTCAAAATAGAGGTCGCTAGCGCCTTGATTGGGTGGAAAGCAGATCTTTAATGGTTCTCATTCTCTTAAATTGGGCGGATGAGCGTCCGCCCAAATAGATGTGTGTGTTTACTTGTTACTCTTTTCCACGACCGAGAGGTAATGGACGTTGTACATGAGGCCGAGGATGTTGCCGAATGGATCGACCAGTGAGGCGGTGATGAAGCCTTCGCCGCGCGGGGTTTTGGGTTCGTATTCGGTCGCGCCATGTTCCTTGGCAACGGCGATCATGGCATCGAGGTCATCGACGTGCCAGAAGATGATGGCACCGCCGGGGTTGGTGGCTGTACCCTTGGGGGCATATTTGCGGTCGATGATGCCGAGTTCATGCTGGTAATCGCCGAGGCGGAATTCGATATAGGCGGGGTTTTCGGCATCGGGGCGTTGGAAGTAGGGTTCTATGCCGAAGAGTTCGCTATACCATTGGCGGGCGGCTTTCATGTCATCGGCGTAGAAGCTGACGGTGGTGAGTCCTCGAAGGTTTAATGTGTTCGCCATGTTCAGTTCCTCTCATTAATCGGGTTCATCTCACTTACAAACCCAGTATATCAAACGCGAGTGACACCATTATGTCAGTAGTGATTTGAGGGAAAATAGAACCTCACCCCCAGCCCACATCAGCTACCTTCGCAAGTAGGAGCGGAGGAGGCACGCCTCCTCCCTACAAATCTTAGGTTGTGTAGTTTGCAAACATGCGGCGGGCTTCCTCGGCAAGCATTTCGCGGAAGGAGGCGGGTTCAAGGACATGGACATGCGAGCCCCAACTGAGCATCCAATTGAGCAGTTCGGCGGGATAACGCACTTTGAAGGTGACAAGCAAGCCTTCGGGGTGTTCTTCCTGCGCGACCTGAAAAAATGACGGCGTTTCTTGCATCCAACGGGCGGTATCCGGCTCGAATAGGGCGCGAATGATGACATTGCGGTCATTCGATTGGCGCTCGTGAACCGTAAAATTAGACGGACGATCAAACTGTTTATTGAGGATCGAGACCTCTTCCATCCGATCCAAGCGGAAATGGCGATTGTCGTGCCGGAGGTGGCAGTAGGCAATCAGCATCCATGCGCCGCTGACGTGTAATAGGGCGTAAGGGTCGGCATCCCGCAGGCTGGACTCGGCGGTGCTGTCGTGATGCACACGAGCATTGTAACGGAAACGGACGGTACGGCGTTGAATGATGGCACGGCGCAACTGCTGAAGGGTTTCGCGCTCGAAGGGGCCGTTGAGGGCGATGAAGCGAATGCTGCTTTGCAGGTATTCGACCTCACGGCGCAGTTTTTCCGGCAGGACAGTGATAATTTTGCTGCCAGCGGATTGGGCGGCAGCGCGATACTGCGCGTCAAAGTTCTGGGCGACGACATCCGTGCCGAGCATGAGCATGATGGCTTCGTCGGTGGTGAAGGACAGCGGCGGGAGGAAGTAACCTTCGACCAGCGAGTAACCCTGCCCCGGCATGGCGACGACCGGCACACCGGACTCGGACAAGGCCATGACATCGCGGTAGATGGTGCGTTTGCTGACTTCGAAGATAGCGGCGAGGTCTTCGGCACGTATCTGCTTTTTGGCCTGAATTTCGAGCACGATAGCGAGAAGGCGATCAGTCCGGTTCATGGGCATTCCTATGGCACATTGATGACCATTTGTTTGTACATCAAGTGAGGGGAAGTTGCCATAGGGGAAACGCACCTCACCCCCATCCCCTCGCCATTTATGACGAGGGGGCAGATAGTAACGGTTTGATTGTTAATGTTTGATCTCGTGAAATACAGAGTAAGCGAGGGGAAAATACAAGCGAAATAGGCCATTTTAAGGTTGGTAGCGCAGGGGCGAGCGCAAGGTGGGGAGGAGGAGCAGCGTTTCGGCAGGTGAGTGGATGTGTTTACCGAGCGCCTTCTCGATGATGGGCGCGACTTTAGCCCGCTGCTTGCGACCGGCGGCTTCGCTTTCGTGGGCAGTGATGACCACAAACTCATTCTCATTCTGGAAAGCAGGATGACGCGGGAAGGTGTTCTCGCCCATTTCGGCGACGAAGCAGCCGCGCAGTTGGATACCCGCATCCTGATAGGCAGGGATGATTTGCGACTGAAAGCCGCTGATGATGGCTTCGCGGTCGCCCTGATAAATGTCGATG
>JAPUDW010000187.1:14123-14491 GCA_027492915.1 Bacteroidota bacterium
TCGAGTCGGCGATGGCGGCGGCGATCTTTTTCGCGTTTTGGCCGCAGGTGAGGTCGAGGGAATCATCCAACGGGCGCAGCAGATGAACATTATCAGAGTCGGCAATCATGCTGTTGGTGGTGGTGCGGTGCTTCTTCCACACGGGGCCGTCATAGAACATGTGCAAGCTGTCATAGCGCGACTGCATGTTGGTGTAGCCACGCAGCCAAACGTAATGGTCGGGTTCACCGATGAGGCGGAACTGACCGAGGACGTGCATGTTGGCAGCTTCGAGGGTACGGATGAAGTTATCCTCGAAGTAGCTGATGAAGTGGTCGCGCATCTGCGGTTTTATGGTGTAGTTGCGGATTTCGAACACGTTGAGTGAC
>JAPUDW010000188.1 GCA_027492915.1 Bacteroidota bacterium
CAACGGCATGGTATATAAAGCTGTGAAAAAGTCCTGGAACGCGGTCATCTTGCCCTCCTGAATCGCCGGGGATGGGATACCAAATACTGATAAAAATTGGGCAAGTTATGACGCACAGTATAACATCGAATTGAATGCAGTGCTGAGTCGTAGGCCGTCCGTAGGCTGCCCGTCCAAACCTATTTTCTGTCTTATGCGTTGATTAGAAGTATCAGGAAAAACAGGGGGATATGGTGAGAATATTATTGGCTTTAGTACTGTTGGTTTTAGCTGCTGCCGTAAGCGCTTGCAACCTGTCGATGTCGGCTTCCGCACAGGCTGTTGTGGCAAATGAAGCGACGCAGGATGCCGGACAGGGTGCCGTGCTTACGCCCACGACGCCGCGCCCGACGCGCACGCCAATTATGCCTATATCGCCGACCATTACCATTTTAACCGCTTCATCCGGTTCGAATGCACTCGTCAGTACGCTTGCGCCACCGCCTATCGCCCAACCGCCGGATGGCGTGTGTGTGGTTAGGGCAACCGGTGCCTACGATGTCAATGTGCGGCAGGGTGCGGGTACGGATTTCGACGTGATTGGCTTGCTGCCCGCTAACACCTACTTACCCGTTATGAAGCGGGGTAATGATGGCTGGCTTCAAGTGCAACTCAGCACCAGTTTGAGTGGATGGGTTTCCCCGAAGGTTGTCACCCTGCATGGCCCGTGCGATGCGCTGCCTACTTCGTGACGAGCAGTGTATATATCCGTTTTACGAGTTTCGCGGGAGTTTTTGCAAGAAATCACCGAGCCGCTGCTTATATTCATCCGGTGCATAGAGGATACCGGTTGCGTGCTCAACACACGGGATTTCCCAAAACGTGACATCAACGCCCTGTGCGCTGTAGGCCGCATACAAATCTTTTGAATGATGCGGATCGACAATTTGATCAGCTTCACAGGCTGCCAGATATACCGACTGGTTATTCGCTGCAAAATCGACTCCGGCAGTGATCGGCGATACGGCGGCAATATCATCTTGAGATAGGAACTTCGCCCATATCAATCCACCGTTTACGATGAATGCCGGAAAACCAAGCGCTGCTGCCTGTTCGCCCAAGACCATTGGCGCATCCGAATACGGGCTATCCGCCCAAATAACTTTGATCTCCGGCTGAAGCTGCCCGACATATAAACTGGTTGCCCCGCCCATTGATTCGGCCACGAGGCCGATTTGTTCGGGCTTAAACCCCTGACGCAAAAGGTAATCGTAAGCGCCCAATACATCAAAACTCTCATCAAACCCCATGCTAATGCGCCCATCTTCGACGGTTCTCCCGCCGTTATCGCTCAAGTCCAAGGTAAGGACGTTATAACCCAACTCGACCAGCGTGTTGGCACGCCCAATGATAAAGCTGTTGTAGCGGCTGTTTTTGTAACCGTGGACATTTATGATAACGGGGGCGTCCGGCGCAGTGGTTTGCCAGAAAGCATATACCGGATAATCACGCCCACGCGCAGTAAATGATACTTCCTCAAAGGGGGTAATTGGCAGTAGTTCAGGCCGCGGTGTCCCCGCGAGAGACATGGCATCATAGGCAATGCGTGACACAAACATATAAATGGCGAGCGTAATGAGGCCAATGATGACCACCACGAACACAATACGTCGATTGCGTTTTGCAACCGCTGGAGATGTCATTCTAAACCCTTAATATAACAATACATTAGGCATCAGGATGATTTTATCCTCTGCACCATCCGAAGCAAATGTGATAAATTGCTCAGAGGATTCGCTCAATTATACACCCTATCTCCCTCAATCTTAAATGCAGCGCTAAGGGGGATGTGCTACACTAACGACACTATTTTGTCAGCTTAGGTGCTACATGATCGGTACGCGCATCGGCCCGTATGAAATCGTAGAAGAAATCGGCAAGGGCGGTATGGCAACGGTTTTCCGTGCCTATCAACCGAACCTTGACCGTGATGTCGCCATTAAGATCATCCATCGGGCGATTGCTTTGGATTCGGTCAGTATGGAACGCTTTCAACGTGAAGCTCGGCTGCTGACACGTTTAGTTCATCCCCACCTGCTGCCGATCTACGACTACGATGCGGCACACGACCCGCCCTATATTGTCATGCGCTACCTCGACAGCGGCACATTGAAGGATGTGATCGACCGTGGAAAACTGCCGCATGACGAAATCATCTACATGCTGCGGCAGATTGGTTCCGCACTGGATTATGCCCACCGCAACAATGTTATTCACCGCGATATTAAGCCCAGTAACGTTATGCTGGATGCCGACGGTAACGCCTTCCTAACGGATTTTGGTATCGCCCGTACCATCGAATCCGGTCAGGACATGACCCAGAGTGGTTACGCGCTGGGAACACCAGTGTATATGTCACCAGAACAAGGGATGGGTGTCGAAAAACTCAACAGCCGCGCCGATATTTACTCGCTGGGTATCATGACTTTCCAGATGCTTACGGGTGTACTGCCCTACACGGGCGAAACAGCGCTGAGTATCATCTTTAAGCACATCAGCGATCCGATCCCTGACATTACTCAGGCCGATGTTTCGCTCACGCCTGCGGTCAACCACATTATGCATAAGGCGATGGCTAAAGAGCCGGAAAACCGTTACGCCAACGCCACAGAGTTTGTCGAAGATCTGGCGAAGGCGTTAAATGTCTCGCGCGTTAGTACCCCGGTTTCGCTGCAAAAGGCCGCCCAAGCCAGCATCGACCAAGCCGCTGCCAAACGCCGTAAGCTGCAATCACAAATTGACGCGACCATGATGGGCTTCGAAATTAGCCGTTCCGCCCTGCCCCGACCGCCCAAAATGCCGATCACCCAATCGCTGCCGGATATTCCAACGGTTGTGACCAGCACCGAAAACCCCGCAGCGGATGGTGCGCCCTCTTTCCAAAAAACATCGGCACGCTGGTTATGGTTCATTGGTATCGTCACGGTGGCGGCTATCGTTGCGCTGATGCTGATCGCACTGCGCGACAACCAGCAGGCCGATTTAAGCCCAACCCTAACCAACGCGGCTGCGCTGGCGATCACTGAAACCGAAACGAGTGCCATCATCAACACGCGCACGGCAGCTATCCCACCCAGCGCGACACGAACACCCCTGCCAACGGCAACTGTCACCCCTCAGCCAACGGCGACTGATACCAACACACCGACCTTCACGCCGAGCAGCACTTTTACCGATACACCCACCGCGACACCCAGCTATACGCCAACATTAGCCACGCCGGAAGCACAGGCACTGCGGGCAACCATTATTCGTTCGGGGCCGGGGTCGCAGTATCCCAAAGTCGCGGATGTCTCGCCCGAAATGCGCTTGATTGTAATCGGCACCAGTGAAGATGGCGCGTGGTTTCAGGTGATGCTGTCGGATGGCAATGTTGGGTGGTTGGCCTTTAATCCGATTACCGTGACATTCGAGGGCGATATTCAAGGCGTGCCGCTGGTACTCGCGCCAACCGATACGCCCACTTATACCCCTTCACCCACCGAAACCTTTACCGCAACCGCGACACCAACGTATACCGATACACCCACCGCAACCCTGACACCAACGGCGACCGAAACCGCGCTCCCGACGGCTACTGATCCAGCCACCGCCGCGCCAACCGAAACCCCGACTCTGCTGCCTTCACCAACGCAGATTCCCCCCGGTAGGCTGCCTTTCGTCGCAGACTTTGAGGAGACCAATACCCTGAATGGTTGGGATTATGATCCGGCAGTGTGGCAGGTGGTCAGCGAGGGCGGCGAAGGTATCCTCATCGGACAAGGCAAACTCGAACAACCGTTGGTGGTGCTGGGGCGTGAACAACCGGAATGGCAGTCGGCAGTTTCCAGCAATCTGGTTATCAGTTTCAGCGTCAATCTTGATAACCAGAGCGGCGGGGCACGAGTTATTTTCCGCTGCGCCAACCTCAACGGCTGCAAAGATGGCTACATGGTGCTGGAAATGCTACCGGGGTTGATGATCCTGCGGCGGAATGGGCCGGACGCGACCATCTTCCAACGGGATACCGAGCGCCCACTACGGCAAGTCCCTGCTGCTATCGAAGCCCAGCAGTGGTACGACGTGCGCATTTGGGTGGAGGGTAGTCGAACACTGGTCTACCTCGACCGTCAGTTGGTCATGTCGGTGGAGGATTTGATTACGCCACAGCTCGGCGCGGGAGCGGTTATCCTGCAATCTAACAGCGCCTTTCGCGCAGTGCGTTTCGACAATGTGATTATCCAACGACCGGAAGCCGCCAGCGAACACTTTCAAGCTTCCGCCCTACCGCAAACGTGGCAAACGACCAACGTTACCAACACCTCGATTGGCCGCGAAGAAAATGGTAACCAGTACCTCAAGATGCAGCGGGATGTCACGGTTAAGCCCGCTATCTTGCCAATACGCGACCTTTCGCTGACGTGCCGTGTGTGGATTGAGCAGGGCGGCTATCAATTGAGCATCCGGCAGGGGGTTAGTGGCAGCTTGCGCTTTACCTTTGACGCCGGCAATATGATTATCGACCACCTTGACGCCAGTGGTAACACCCTGTTCAACCGTGTTGTCAGCAACTTTTATAATCGCAACCGCTGGGAAGACCTCAACATCTCGTTCATTGGCGATAATCTGCTCATCTATCGAGATGGTATCAGCCGCTTCGAAGGGGTTATTAATGGTTCTCCAGCCAGCGGCGGCATGTCGTTCGATACCGGCGAAAGTGACATCCTGCGGATCGACGACTGCTTGATTACCGAGACTGCCGCCAGCAGCAACGCCAGCGCCCGTTTCGCGTTAGAGTTACAACGGCAGGTGTTCGACCGGCTGTTCCGCGAACTCCGCAGCGACATCAGCGATGCGTTCGATGACAAGTTCCGCACGGATGTGTTCTGGGTCGGTGGGCTGCAAGCAGTCGGTGAATTCGTCACCGATACGGCTGCCGCCGATCATCAAAAGTTCTTGCGGATTACCCACAACAACCGCGCCGTTTTCCGGCTGATACGTGACGACATCGGGGTTGAGTTGTTTGGCGAAGGCGCAGATACCCGTAATTACAGCGATAGCAGCGACTACCTGACCAGTGTGGCGGTGCGCTTGCCACAATCCGAGGGAACGGCTTGGTTCTTTGCGCGGGCAACCCCCAGCCTCGGCGGTGCGGAACTCAACGGTTACCGATTGGGGCTGCGGCGTGAAGCGGATGGCAGCATCAGCACCATCGTGCGGTATCAGGACGGCAACCGCAACGAAACGTACTACGAAGGGCCGATACCGGGAGTCGATGGTGACCTGCCGGAATGGATTAACCTGACGATTATCACGTATAAGCAGCGTATCGCCTTCTTTGCTGAGGGGCATTTCATCGTCGCGATTGAAGACGCGCTGACATTAGGTGGGACAGTTGGTCTGGGTGTGGCGAACGGCGCGACCGCCGATTTTGATAACTTGATTATTCGTGATACCACGCCGCACGATGACTAATTTAACTATATTTCCTAAACGGAAGTAATGTCGCGCAATCTGCTATCGTCTAGAGTCTATACTGAAAGGACTCTCTAATCATGAATACGTTCCAATTACCCACGCAAACCCACATTGGTTATGCACATCTTTACACGGCTGATTTGAGCCGTTCACTCGATTTTTACAGCGAGAAAATGGGCTTTCAACACCTTGCAGATGAGGATGGCACAGCGGTGCTATCGGCTGATGGCAAAACACCGCATTTAAAGCTGACAGAACACCGTGATTGGCTGCCAAAGCCGCAGCGCAGCACCGGCCTGTACCACGTTGCGATCCGGCTGCCCAGTCGCCAAGCCTTATCCAATGTTTTCAGTCGTCTTGTCGCCTTCCGCTATCCTTTCGGCGGCTTTTCTGACCATCTGGTTAGTGAAGCGCTGTATTTGGATGACCCCGATGGTAACGGCTTGGAACTGTACCGCGACCGTCCCCGCGAGGAATGGACATACAACGGTAAGCAGGTGAAAATGGCGACGCTGGCTTTGGATGTCGAAAAGCTGCTGCACGAAGCTGAAAGCAGCCCGTGGACGGGCATCGACAAAGCAACGGACATCGGGCATGTGCATATGCATATTGCTGATTTAAAGCAAGCGCGTGCGTTTTATATTGATCTACTCGGATTGGAGATGGCGTCCGATTGGAGCGCGCACGGTGCGATATTCGTATCGGCGGGTGGTTATCATCACCACATTGGCCTCAATATATGGGCAGGACAGCAGCGCCAACCAGCCGGCACACTGGGGCTGCGCGAGTATACGCTTGTCATTCCCGCACAAGCCGCCTTTGAGCAGCTCCATACCCGCTTGAAGGAAGCTGGCTTGAAGGTTGATCAGCAGCCAGATAACAGCCTGCTTATCCACGATCAGGTTGGCAACGCTACCCGTTTGGTGAACAGCAACTAAGTAATAAAAAAGGGCGCATGATGCGCCCTTTTCGATAGGCTATTTTGCTGGCGGTTCGGGTTCCGGTTGGTCTGGTTTGAGTGAAACGCCGGTGCCCGCGCGTTCAGCCTCGGCATCTTCCTTCAAGATAATCACATTAAAGGTTTCGGCGTATGCGTAACCGTGCGTCTTACCAGCCTCACGATCCCACGACTTCACCATATCCACGACCTCTTCGCCTAACTGTGATTTATGGCACAGCAGCGATTCAATCTTTTGGTCAATGTGCGGGGTAATATCGACCACGGTGGTTGCATTGTTGGCGAACATCAACCACATCTGCAAGGGGTCAAACGGTTCCAGCCCTTCCGCCAGTAGTTCAGGGAAGATTGGGCGGGTGCCAGCGCTGGGGAATACAGCATAAGCGGCGGCTTCACCGGCAGCGCGATGGTCAGGGTGATTGATGTAATAATTACCGGCGAAAAACAGCGTCGGGTCCTGGATCATCACACGGTCAGGACGCAGTTCGCGGATGATGCGGGTGAGGTCACGCCGTAGTTCGAGTGTCGGTTGCAAAATGCCATCCTGATAGCCGAGGAAGCGCACATCCTGCACGCCCAGAATTTTGGCTGCTGCATTTTGTTCATCCCGCCGCTGCTGAATGAGGGCGTTTAAATCCGTATCCGGCTTGTTGCTACCAGCCGCGCCGTTCGTCACCATGCAAAACGTGATCTTTGCACCAGCCGCCGCCCAGAGTGCGATTGTGCCGGCTGCGCCGAACTCGATGTCGTCGGGGTGAGCCGCGATCACCAATAAGTGTTTAGGGGGTAAAATAGTCATATGTTTCATTTACCTGTATATCGGTACAATTTCCCCTATTGTATATCCACGACAGAACATTTGCATCAGAGCTGACCTACATGGTCTGTTGACGCATGTCATATGTTTGTGCAGCATCAAATAGGTTCATGTTATACTCAAAATAAGTTTTACAGAATTCTATTGAGCATAGAATGTCCTCTACGACTATTCCTTCTATTCAGCAATTTGCCATTCGCATCTGGATGTCACTGACACAGCCATCAGCTTCGGTGACTGATCCTCAAGCCCGTCGGCAATCCAGACTGCTCGCTTCGATGCTGCTTGCAGGAATCGGTGTCGTTGGCCTCCAGATCATACTTTCACTCATAACAAGCAACCGGCTATCCGGCAGCGGTACGTGGTTATTTTTTAGTGGGATGATGTTTTGTGTTATCTGTGCGGCATATTATTACACGAAGCAGGGGCATTACCGGAACGCGGTGCTTGTTATGTCAGCCATAGCGAACATCGGCATTTATTTACCGGCGCTGCTCGTCGGCAACGTCGCTTCATATAACAGCTTGTTTTACCTATTTTCGGTTACTTTGTTCGTCTGCGTATTTTTACCCTTACGAACGGCAGCCATTATTTCGACAGCGCAGTTGGTGATCTTATTTGTGCTCCAATCTAGCTTTCCGGGCATCACCTCCGAAGCGGTATTGACCGGCCCGTTTAGCTTCAACTTTTTCCTATCGGTGTTTCTCCTGTCATTGTTTTATCACCAGCGGCAAGCAGTTGATGAACGCCGAGAGGAACTTAGTGCCAGCGAAGAACGTTACCGTGTTGTGAGTGAACTGATCTCCGATTATGCTTACTCATTACAAGTCGAACCGGATGGGACGCTGCTGCACGAATGGATGACAGAAGATTCGTTCAAACGTGCGACCGGTTACGAACACTTTGAACTGGACAGCGGGAATAACGTAAACCTCTCCTTATTTTACCCCGAAGATGAACAGAGCCTACGCGACGAATTAAAACACCTTCTCGAAAATAAACCGACCAGCGTCGAGCACCGCATCCGCACCAAAAACGGTGAGGAACGCTGGGTGCAAATCTTTCGCCAGCCGGTGTGGGACGAGCATGAAAAGCGGGTGACCCGTTTTTATGGTGTGACACAGGACATCACAGCTCGTAAGCGTGCAGAAATCGCACTGAAAGAGAATGAAGAACGCTACCGGTTGCTGACGGAAACCATTTCCGATTTTGTGCTGCTGTTTGATGTGAGCATCGGACGCACGTTGTACATCAGTCCCTCTTATGAAAAAGCTTTAGGCTATACCGTTGATGAACTCAACCAGCTTCGAAGTGCTGACCGTGTTCATCCTGAGGATTTGGTCATCGCTACAACATCGATGCGGCAGGCCATCAGTGGTAAGGCGGTTGAAGGGGTTCAATACCGGGCACGTACTAAACGAGGCGATTATTTGTGGTTAGAAGTGTATTCTAACCCTGTCAAAGACGAACACGGCCACGTCATGCAAATCATCATTTCGGCGCGCGATATTACCGCCCGTAAGAAAACCGAAGTGGCGCTGAAAAGCAGCGAAGAACGCTACCGCATCGTTAGTGAACTCATTTCGGATTATGCCTACTTCTTCCGTATCAATCCCGATGGCACCCGCAAACGCGAATGGATTACCGATTCGGTGACACGCGTCACCGGTTATTCACCCGAAGAAATGCCTGAACAAACTGAAGGCCTTGCCGGTATTTTCTATGGCAACAATTTGGAGTCTGCCAAGCATGACATTGAAATGCTGTTCAAGGGGGAGCATCTGAGCCGCGAGTTCCAGTTATACACCAAACAGGGTGATCTACGCTGGTTAAATGTTTCGCGCCGTCCCGTGTGGAACGATAATCACAGTCAGGTGATCGGCTATTATGGGGTAGCACAGGATATTACCGACAGTAAGCAGGTCGCGCTGGCGCTGAAAAGCAGCGAAGAACGCTACCGGATGGTGAGCGAACTCACTTCAGATTATGCCTATTTCTTCCGCATCAACCCGGATGGTACCCAATACCGCGAATGGATTACAGAATCGGTCTTGCGTGTTACTGGCTATTCACCAGAGGAAATGCCGCAAGATCCAGAAGAACTCGCCAAGATTTTTTACCTTGATGATCTGCAACAAGCAGTTTCCGAGATAAATCAACTTCAACAGGGCAAAATTATCAACAGCGAATCGCGGATGCGAACGAAAGCGGGTGATACCCTTTGGTTAGCCATATCCCGCCGACCCGTGTGGGATGATGCGCATACACGGGTCATTGGCTACTACGGTGTCGCCAAAGACATTACCGACCGCAAGCTGGCGGAGTTGGCGCTGCGGGACAGTGAGCAGCGGTACCGCAAAATATCCGAGCTTATATCCGACTACGCTTTTTATACACGTATCAATCAAGATGGCAGCATGGAACGCGAATGGATTACCGATTCGTTCATCGGCGTAACGGGCTATTTACCGGAAGAAATTCGGGGGAACGATGCCCCACTATTATTCCACCCCGATAGTCTTGATCTGCTCAAAGCTGATGCTGAGTTGGTACTCAAAAATGAGTCAGTGAACAATGAGTATCGTATTATTACCAAACAGGGCGCTGTTCGCTGGTTGAACTTAGTACGCCAGCCGGTTTGGGATAATAACGAACAGCGTGTCATCGGTTATTACGGCGTCGCACGCGATATTACCGAGCATAAGCAGATCGAAGCTCAGAAGTTGAAACTGATACTGGAACAAGAGCAGTTCTTGATGGTTAGCCATCTGGTCGAGGCGCTCTCACACGACTTCCGCACGGCGCTGGCGACTATCGAAACCAGCCGCTATCTGACCGAGCGTTTGGTGGAGGATGAAGTTAGGCCAAAGATTCAGCCGAAGCTCGATGCTATCCAACGAGCAGTCAACCATCTTGCCACCCAGCTCGAAAACCTGCATATGGTGTCCTTCCTCACCGTGCCGACACCCTCGCCCTCGAACCTAAATTACTTGATTAGCGGCATCATTAGCGACCAAAACTTGAAAGCGCGGCAGTTGGAGATTAACCTTACATTCGTGCCGGATGAGACACTGCCGGTATTGAAAATCGATGGGGTCAAAATCGAAAAAGCTATTCGCCATCTGGTTGTGAATGCTTTAACCAACACCCCGTTTAAGGGCAGCGTGACCGTCTTTACCCGACATACCGATGACCACGCCATTGTGGGTGTGCAAGACACGGGTAAGGGTATCCCGGAGGACACCGTCCAACGTATCTTCGAACCATTTTTCCGCGGAGACGAGGCGCGTACTGTGGACAAAGGCGGCGTAGGCTTAGGATTAACCATCGTCAAAATGATTGTCGAAGCTCACGGCGGTGCGGTGGATGTTGAAAGCAAGATGGGTGAAGGCAGTCTTTTTATGATGGTACTCCCCCTCAAAGACGACATGGCTGTTTCAGCATAACTTATCTCAAACACGATGAAGCGGTATCGACTCGTGTTCAGCTTGTTTATTTGCGTGGCAAGCTGTGTGCTGCTGTTTATAAGTGCTGCCCGCTTATTTCCTACCCCGATGAACCAACTTGCCTTTGTTGCGGACTTACAACCCCATTCGCCGATACCACAGGGGGATATTTTGCTGCTGGATGTGGATTATGGGCTGGATGTGAACCTGACCCGCTGGTCGGGTAATGACACATTCCCCGCGTGGTCGCCGGATGGGCAGCAATTGGCCTTTTACAGCCAACGTAATCAGCGAACCGATTTGTACCTGATGAATGCCGATGGCAGCGATTTGCACCGCTTAGTGGACAGCGGCGGCGCGGAATCTTCGGCTGCATGGTCACCGGACGGGCAGTGGATTGCCTATGCCTCGCTGCATTCCCCCGCTATCGGATTGTATATCATCCGGCCTGACGGCAGCGGTGGTCAGCGTTTAACCAGCTTTCAATCGGTGACTTTAGTATGGTCGCCGGACAGCCAGTACATCGCGTTTGTCGCCAACTGTGACGGCAACTGCGATATTTATGTGGTGGAGGTGAGCAGCGGAAAGGTGCGCCAACTTACCCATAACGGTTTAGTTGATGCTTATCCTACGTGGTCACCGGACAGCCAATATATCGCCTTCATTTCCAACCGTTCGCTGTCATTTGATGTGCATGTGCTCGCTCTGGATTGTGACGACACAGCCGAAGGGGGTTGCACAGCGCAGCGGCTGACATACAACCCTGATGCCGATAGCTTTCCCTCGTGGTCACCCGACGGCAAACAGATCGTGTTTTCATCGAATCGCACGGGCAACTATGAGCTATATACGGTTGAAGCAGCCTGTTACCAACAACCGGAGACATGCGAACCCGGCATAAAACAGATTACGTACAGCACAGGCCGCGATATTACGGCGTTATGGTCAGCGGATAGCAAGCAGCTTGCCTACTGGTCTAATTATCCTAACCGTTCGTCTGACCTGCATATTATGGAGGTCTCAACCGGCATCAGCCGCTTCGTTCTCCGCACAACCTTTTCGAACGGGATGGCGGCATGGAGACCATCCTCATAACGAACCTCCACGTTACTAACCAGTGGTGCAAGTCTAACCCCCTCATCCCAACCCTTCTCCCCCGCACGCAAGGGATAAGGGCTTAAGACGGGCAAATAAGCCTATCCAAAACGGCTTACAAAGGTTCAAGTGCAAACATGCACCATTGGTTACTAGCTGCCCACGAAGCCATTCCTGTTATGGGCGCCGTCACAAAACGGTTTATTTGCGGAACCCCCACAGCGGCAAAGCCATTCGTCGGCACTTTGAAAAACGGTTTCGCCCTGATCGTTCAGCAGTGTAAAGTTGCCACTCAGATGCAGCGAACCATTGGTTGTGGTATCGATGCGCAGTTTGCCACCTTCAGTTGGGCTGACGGTCATTACGGGTTCAGCCACCGAACCGACCGCCGTAAAACCAATCGAGATGTGCGAATTATCGCAAAACGGCTTATTTTCCGACGCGCCGCAGCGGCAAAGTGCAACCCGTGTATCATTCACAACCAGTTCACCTACGCCGTTCACGATGGTCACATCCCCATACACATATAGCGGCCCATCTTCGGCGAGACGAATGGTGTTGTGCGAGGGCGTGGGTTCAACCGCACCCCCATCTTTGCGTTCATAGTGCAGCGCACCCGATGGGCAGTGCAAAATGGTCGCCGCTACCCCATCCGCGAGGCCAGCATCCGGCTGCACCCACGGGCGTTTGCTGTTGTCGAATACTGCGTGTAGGCGGGTAATGCATTCGGCGGCATGAATACAACGTGCGGCATCATAACTTACATCAACTTTTTCGCCCGTGTAATTGTGAATACGATGAGCCATCGTACACTCCTCAGGTTCAATGGACTATGAAGGGATAGAGTCTGGTTGCTACAATCCTGCGCACGGTTTATAACGCGCTTCGTAGCCATGAGCAAATTATATGAGTATTTATATCGGGATGCCCTAGCCACTTGGCTCAATAGACAGGAACTTTACGACTATGGAAATCGCATGGGGACGGGTACTGCCCGTTATTGTTTCAATCGTCATTATTATTACCATCGCTGTCCTGCGCGAGTATTCGAAAACGCTGGCGGCAATCGCAGCCACGATGCCAATCAACCTACCGCTGGGAATGTGGCTGGTGTACGGCAGCAGCACCAAGGAAGAAATGGAGCAGTTTACGCGGGCGCTGGCGCTCAACCTGATTCCCACCTTTGCCTTCGTGGTGATCGCGTGGTTGGCAGCCAAAGCCGGCTGGAAGCTCGTGCCGATGGTGGTGGCGGGATACGCGGGTTGGGGCGTAGGCTTGTTCGTGCTGATGCTGGTGCGGCGGGCGTTAGGGATATGAAGTTGATAGGTTTTGGAGATTCAATGTGTCATAGATCGTGGATATAATCGCTTGACGTTTGAAAGGTTTGAGATTATTGCCACCCCAATATGCTGTTTGTCATTGGAAGTGGCGGACGTGAAGTATCGCGTCCCTACATAAATTCAAACACCTATAATTTTGATACGAGGTCGCCTAACAAGCTCAATTTTGCTTATGCCTGATAAAGATTAGCTAAAAACTATAGACTAACGACTATTCACTAAGGACTTCTTTCATGGATTTTGAACTCAGCGCCGAACAACAGATGTACCAACGCGCCGTGCATGACTTTTGCGATGGCGAGCTGCGCCCTTATGCCACGCAGGTGGATGAGACGGGCGAACTGCGCTGGGATGCGATCCGCAAAATGCCTGCGCTGGGGTTAACTGGGTTGCAAGTGCCGGAGGCTTACGGCGGTGTGGGCTTAGACAGCCTGAGCGCGGCGATTGCCATCGAGGAACTCGGCTGGGCGTGCGGCTCGACTGCGATTTCGCTGGCGGCACACAACGGCTTATGCTGCGGCCCGATCACCAACTGGGGAACGGACGCCCAGAAGCAGCGCTACCTGCGCACCTTAACCAGTGGTACGACACTTGGCTCACTGGCGCTGACCGAGCCGGGGGCAGGATCGGACTTAGCCGGTGGGGTGCAAACCAGCGCCGTGCGAGATGGTGATAGTTGGGTGATTAACGGCAATAAGGCGTGGATTACCAATCCCAAGTTCGCGCCGGTGATCGTCGTACTGGTACGCATTGACAAAGAGGCCGGTACGCGCGGCTTCGGGATGCTTTTAGTCGAACCGGGGACACCGGGGCTAACCATCCACCCGCCAGAAAAGAAAATGGGGTTGAAAGGCTCACCAACGCAGATGATGACATTTGAGGATGTGCGCGTCCCCGCCGAGGCGCTGCTGGGAGAAGAAGGGCGCGGCTTCCACCAGACGATGCAAACGCTGGACAGCGGACGCATCAGCATCGGCGCGTTGAGCATCGGGCTGGCGCAGGCGGCATTTGAAGAAGCGGTGAAGTATGCCCAACAGCGGCGGGCGTTCGGTAAGTCGATCAGCGAACATCAGGCAATCCAGTGGATGCTGGCGGACGCAGCGGTTGAAATCGAGGCGGCGCGGATGCTGGTGTACAAAGCGGCATGGATGAAGGACGCGGGTAAGGACTTCGGCAAGATGGCGGCGATGGGCAAGCTGAAGGCGACCGAGGTGGCGGAGAAGGTGTGCCATAACTCGATCCAGATACACGGCAGCTACGGTTACAGC
>JAPUDW010000189.1:0-7373 GCA_027492915.1 Bacteroidota bacterium
ATTGCTAAAGAATGCTGTGAAGTTTGTCTAAGCTTGTTTAAACCTGCTCGAATATTCTTTAGCAAAAATCACGCGATAATGGTGGTGTGATAAAAGTTGGTGCTTAACAATAATTGAATTTACATTTTAGGGATGATACATGTGTCACACGCGCCCTATATTGATGCTCACCATTTGTCTTGCGACTACCGGTCACACTAATTGTTTTAAATTAAAGAGGGCGTACCCTACGATACGCCCATAAAATTGAGGTCGATTATTTACGGTTGGTTGACTTCGGGAACTGCAACCTGCGGGGTCGCAATATCTAGCATACCGGTGAGCAACCGTTCCATCGCCATCGTGTGGCTGCACACATCGCGGCTTTTGAAAAAGTCACAGTCGCATTGCCATTTATGATCGGTAAAGCCGAAATGATGCTCGCTGTTCTCGCCGTGGAAAACGGCTTCGAACGTTTCGAACTGAATCCGATCTTTTTCATTTGTGTAGCGATTTGCTTTCTCGACATCGCTCACCACATTTTGCCCATGTGCATAGGGCAAAGGTTCTCGCTTGAGCATGGGACGGAATAGTTTTTCCATCGCCATGACGTGCGGGCAAATGTTTTGTGAGTGGAAGCCGGGGCAGGTGCATGACCAGCCGTTTGCGCCTAGCGTGATGTCGTAATCACTGTTGCTGCCCCGAAAATGGGCTTTGAATGATTTAAAAGTAATACGTTCAGGCTCTTCGGTATAACGGCGGGCTTTTTCGATTTTACCGATCATTCCGTAATCCATAGCGTGCTCCTTATCGATTGGCGATACAGCGGAAGGGTAAATAAAAAGCGCGCGACCCGATTTGAACAGGAGTCACGCGCTTAACGTCTAAACTCATATAAAATCTCAATTATTGGCGCTGAAACACACATAGGTAAAACCTTGTTTATGATGCCAATATTAACTAGAGTTTATGCCACAACATAGGTATTGTCAATAAACCTCAATATATTCTTAACCAGCGGAATAAGGGAGCAGAAATTATGGGCGCAGAAGATCATCGAGAAAAGGCCGGTAAAGGGCCAGTCACAGTTGCAATTGTCACGGTTAGCGATACCCGTACGCCGGAAACTGACCAGAACCGCCAGTATATCGAGAGACGAATGGCGGAATTGGGTCATAACGTGGCAGCCTACAGGTTAATTAAAGATGAGCCGGATCAGGTGGCGGCAGTGATCGAAGCGTTAACGGCAATACCTGAAGTGCAGTTAGTACTGTTCAACGGCGGTACAGGTATCAGCCCGCGAGACACGACCTATGATGTGGTCAGTCGCTATTTGGAAAAGACGCTGCCGGGGTTTGGTGAACTGTTTCGTATGTTGAGTTATCAAGAAGTTGGTGCTGCGGCGATGTTCAGTAGGGCGACCGCAGGCGTGTATCACGGCACATTGGTGTTTTCGATGCCGGGCAGCCCGAACGCGGTACAGGTGGCGCTAGAAAAGCTAATCATTCCAGAAATCAATCATCTTGCGTGGGAGATTGCCCGTAAAGGGTAAGGCATTGTGCCAGCGGCAAGACCACTGGCTCAATTTTAAAGCGCGAATTATGAATTGGGTTGGCAAACCATCAGCAGATTATTGTCAGGGTCTTTGAAGGTAAGTGTAGTGACGCTGCCAATATCTTCGACAGTCTGTTCGATTGATACAGCATTTTCGATAAGGAAGGTATGTGTCAGGCGAATATCGGCTGTCCAGAAGAAGAACAAGGGTTGAGATGAATTGGTGACCGTTTTATGCGCATCCAAGATGATACCGACTTCACCGGACACGGGCAGGTTGTAGATCAAGCCTTCGTGAGTGGTATCTTGGCGCGGCAGCCCAAGTATGCGGTTGTACCATTCAATCGAGCGTGACATGTCACTGACGGGGATAAAGACACAACCGATGCGGTTTTCGATGGGACTGGTCACTGGGAGTTTCTCCGGTTACTGGTAAAAATAAGTGCGAAATGTTATGTAAAAGGGATGAATTGGTAACAGTCACGACAATCGTCGGTATACTGCTTAGGCTGCGCAGCTAGGTGATATAAGGGCGACTGCATTTCTGCCGCCCTCATCATTTCTTGATCTGCTAATTCCGCTGCGGCATTTCAGGATTGCCGGGGTTGAAGTGCTTGAGAATAACGAGCGGCTCGGTCGAACTGCTGTTAGTGATTTGCACGCCTGTTTTTGCTGCGTCGCGGCTCACAAAAAATTCATCCTCCGTTAGTTCGCCAAAGCGGATGAGCGAGGGTGACGAGATGGCGTGTACCCCAAATCGCCCATAACCTTGTACACAAATTAATCCATAAGCTGCGGGGTCCGTTACCGTGACGGTGCGCCCCGGATGCACTGTCAATTCTTTGGCGCTGTACCATTCGCTGCCATAAGTGATCCAATTTTCGCTATAGCCGGCATCGGGCGCGGCGGCGGGGTCACTAGCAGGGCGCGGCGCGGTGAAGTGATTCTTGGCAAATTCAGGGTCAATATTGGCATCCCAGTCAAGCATCGCCATGATGTAATCAAAGTCGTTGTGCTTGTCGGTGGGGACATCTTTGACGACCATCTCCCACGGGACAACCTGATAATCTGCAATAAGAGACTGCCACATCGAGAATACATCGCTGGCACGCTGCGGCTCGTAGGTGCAAAGCGTACCGGGTGCGTGCAAGATACCAGGCGGCACATCCCATCCGGTGCCGGGGGTTAAGCGATACGCCTTCGACAAGCTGAGGATATGGTTATCACCTTCGCCCCAACGCTTGAGGCAGTCCACCACTTGATCTTTCGTTATGCCCGGTTCGAAACCGAAGAAGGTGTAAGGGTAGGTGTCCAACGCGAAATTGTACTGCGGCGGGTAGAAATAGGCCTCCGGTTTGCCGAGTTTACCAACGTTAGCCGCCATTTCGTCGCTCTGGTGTAAATGGTGTGGCAGTGGATACATATTGTCGAAAAATTTGCTGTACATCACCCAACCGCCGTACTTATCAACGGCTTCTTTGCCGAGCAGTGCTTCGCCCATGAGGTTCATGGCATCGCGCAAGGTAGCTTTTTGCCCGTTGTGGACGATATAGCTTAGACCTTCGTCTGGTGGTGTGCCGGGGCCATTATCCGCTGCCGTGGTTGATGAAAACCAGCGTTCGTCAATACCGCCACGATGCGCCCCCAGCGCGTACAGATCGTTGGGGTGCAAACGCAACCGCCGACCCGGTACGCAAAAGAAGCGTGGCACCCACGTTGGCGCGAGGCGCACGATTCCCTTACCCTGTTCCAATGCCTGTGTAAAAAAACCTAATTGTTCTTGGTCGTTCACAATGAAATCCTTTTGAGTAGCCACAAAAACTTTTCAGTGGTGCGTATTTTACCGTAGGTGCAGGAAAGGACACTACGCATAGGGTTTCCGGTCGGTTTCGGCTTCATCAGCATAAGGTGAGTTGTGTTAGCTGTGCGTATGCTAGAACTCAACACGTAGATGGGCTTATGTTCGCCTAAACCCGAATCAAAAGAGGCAAAGCAGTTTCCAAAACCACTTTGCCTCTTTGGGACTCTTGTTATCGTTTCAGTATTAGCGGTTGAACTTGTTTGCGCCGCCAAAGATGTTCGCCGGCAGTTTGAATCCGGCTTCCTTCAGGCGATCTTCGAAGTTCGGGCGGAAGCCTGTGCCTTCCAGCGTACCGCCACCTGCGTGTGAGTAACCCTGTCCGGTTTGGCCGGGGGTGCGATACAGGAAGATGTCTTGCAGTGTGATGTTTTCACCTTCCATACCCTGAATTTCGCTGATCTGGACGACCTTGCGGCTGCCATCCTTCAAACGTGACTGCTGCACGAACATATCGACCGCAGCGGCGATCTGGCTGCGGACAACCATAATCGGCAAGTCCATACCGGCCATCAAGCAGAGGGTTTCGAGACGCGCAATTGCATCACGCGAGCTGTTGGAGTGGACAGTCGTCAACGAGCCATCGTGACCGGTATTCATGGCTTGGAGCATGTCCAGCGCTTCGCCACCACGGACTTCACCGACGACGATACGGTCAGGGCGCATACGCAGCGAACCTTTTACAAGGTCACGAATGAGCAACCGGCCCACATCCGAGGTACCCGGTACGGGCGGGGTGGTTTCTAAGCTGACGACGTGGCGCTGTGTCAGTTGGATTTCCGCCGCATCTTCAATGGTGACGATACGTTCATCTTCAGGAATGAATGAGCTGAGTACGTTTAGCAGGGTTGTTTTACCGGAACCGGTACCACCGGAGACGACGATGTTCAGGCGGCCTACAATGCAGGCTTCCAGAAACAAGGCAACGTCTTTGGTGATCGAACCGAAGCGAATGAGGTCATCCACATTCAGCGGCTTGGCCGGAAATTTTCGGATGGTCATGGTCGTGCCTTTGAGGGCGGACGGCGGCATCACCAAATGTACGCGGGAACCATCTGGCAGACGACCATCAACCATCGGGTTATTGCGGTCAAAGGTGCGTCCTAGCGGGCGGATGATTCGCTGCGCAGTAAACTGCACATGGTCTTCGTCATCAAACACATATTCGCTTTCGAGGAGCTTACCTTTTTGTTCGGCGAAAATCATATCCGCGCCGGTGACCATGACTTCAGAGACAGCTTTATTACGAACCAGCGGCTCGATAGCGCCGAAGCCCATCAAGTCGTTGAGTAATCCTTCTTTCAATTCTTCAATCTCACTGGCAGAGAGTTGAATACCTGCTTTTTGAAGAACGGTTTTCAGGCGGCTGATGATGAGATGTTCTTTTTCGGCATCGCCGCGTTCCCAAGTATCGGCTTCATCAGGTGTCGCCAGCAGCTTGGAACGGAATTGTTTACGAAGCTGCGCAATTTTTGTAGAGGAATGAAGCTTCGAAGGGACAACATAGGCACCGTCGCGCGGTTTTTCTTCTTTAACCTCAGCCTTTAATGGCATTGGTGGGGCAACGGGGGCGGAACGTTCGGCTACTGCTGATTCAGCCACACCGCCATTTTGCCGACCTTGTTCATTACGACGTTGTAAAAACGACATTTGCTTACCCTCTACCCTTGCTAGCGATTTCAATATTTTTAGTTTACGATCAAAATGGTTGAGGAAGTATAAAGATTCGTAAATTATTCATGATTATCTTCGTTGTTGCCGCGATTTCGCTGTCCCGCTACACTAACGGCGATTTAGTGATGTGTTGGTTACTCAGTTTCAAGGAAAATCCGGTTGCTCCCACAGCAAATAATGATTGAACGATTACGACAGATATGCCAATCCGATGAACGTGTTGTGGCATCGCTGCTTTATGGCTCATTCACCACAAATGAGGGTGATGCTTTTTCCGATATCGAGTGTGCTTTATTTTTTAAGCCAGAGTCGCTTCCAACGCTTGATAAAAAGGCGTGGGTCGAGCAAATCGCGCCGACAGTGCTCTTTTTTGCTGATAGGTTTGGGCATTTCACGGCACTGTTTGACAACCTTGTGCGCGGTGAATTCCATTTTGATTCAGCCGAAGCTATTGAACATGTGGCCGGCTGGAAAGGGAATGCGTGGTTTCCGTCCGCCAGCGCAGCAGTTCTGGTTGACCGCACAGGTGCTTTATCGACGGCTGTTCTGCCGTTGGTCGGTGCGCCGCCAGAACGTGATACCCCGCAAAGTGTCGAGAGCCTGATTCCAAACTTCGTGAATCTCATCGTCTTTGGTATGAATATTTTGCGGCGAGGGGAATGGGCGCGGTCTTTAGATTTGCTGTCGCTTATCCACCAGTCGCTGCTGTGGATGGTGCGGCTGGTTGAAGGACAAACTGCACATTGGCCTACTCCATCTAAACGGTTGGAACAAGACCTATCCGCCACGTCCTATTCACGCTTCGTTGCCTGTAGTGCATCACTGGATGCTACCCAGCTTGAACGCGCTTACCACAATTGCTGGCAGTGGGGGCAGGAGCTTAGCGCACTGTTGAGTGAACGACATCAGCTTGAAAACCCTATCCATGTTTTCACCCTCGTTACCCAACACTATTTTGACAGAAGCAATTCTCATGCCTAAACGTCTACATACGGCCTATTTATCGGAGCAACTTTCTTTTGCTGAACCGTCTTAAATCTGCTTCCCCTTTCTCCATACTGACCACGATATTGTTGGTTGCCATACCGCTGCTTTTTTTCTGGCGCATCACCTTTAGCGGCATGATTATGGCGCGGGGTGATGTTTACAGTTACTTCTATCCGCTGTGGGATGCCCGCAGCGCTGCGCTGCGCGTTGGGCAAATCCCACTGTGGTCGCCGGACGTGTTTATGGGTGTGCCGCTGCTGGCGAACAGCCAACTTGGCACATTTTACCCACCGAATTGGCTTGTCACGCCGTTCACTGCGCCAACTGCTGTCACCTTGAGCCTGTTAGGACATACCATCTGGGCGCTGTTGGGGGTGTATTTGCTGACGCGCCGTACACTCTTACTCGACCGTGCGCCCGCGCTGATGGCAGGTGTGCTGTTCGGGTTGGGTGGTTATTTGGGCGGGCAGAGTGAACACATTAACCAATTGCAAGCGCTGTCGTGGATGCCGTGGCTGTTCCTGATCGTCAGCCGAGTGTCAAACGGTCAGACGTGGCGTGTACCTCTCTCCACCGTTTTAGTGTTCGGCGCGTGCGTGGCACTGCAACTGGTGGCAGGGCATCCGCAGACGGTGTTTATCACACTGGTGGGCTTAGGTGTGTTCGGGTTGGCGGGTGCTGTCTCTCGGCGGAATAGTTGGCGTTTTTCGGTTGATGTTCAACAGGTGATGCGCCTGCTACTGCTTTTGATTATTGGCGGTCTTTTGGGTTTGCTGCTGGCCGCGCCGCAGCTTGTGCCTACGTTTGAACTTATGCGTTTGGGCAACCGCGGGGGCGGTCTTGACCCCCAGAAAGTGCTGGCTTTTTCCTTCACCCCCTTATTGATGGGGCGTGGTTTGCTGCCGAGTTATGATGGGCTGCTTTTCGGTGAGTACATCGCCTACAGCGGGGTGGTTGGCCTGAGCCTCGCCATCATCGGCCTGTTTAATCGTCAGCCACCAGTCGTTAGTCAACTGCCGGAAAATAATCGTACTGCGCTCAACACTTTGCCTTTTCTACTGCTGGTGATTATCGGCTTTATGCTTGCCCTTGGCGCGTATAACCCGCTGAATTGGCTGATCGCCGGACTGCCGGGCTTCAGTTTCTTCCGTGTGCCTGCCCGCTGGATGGCACTAGAGGCGTTGGGCGTGGCAGCACTTGCAGGTGTCGGTTTGCAGTCGCTCAAGTATGCCCGTCCACGTAAGCGGGTGCTGGCGCTGGTTGTTGTTGTTGTCGTGGGTTTGGCACTGGCAAGTATATTGGCGGGGCGACAACCGGTGGA
>JAPUDW010000189.1:7383-14351 GCA_027492915.1 Bacteroidota bacterium
TGTGCCGACGCTGCGGAGTTGGGTCGGGTGGGCGCTGGCGCTCGGCGGGCTGCTGCTGTTGGTCGTGGTGCGGCGGTGGATTGGCGGCTCACGGTTGCTACCGCTGATTGCTGGTGTGGCGGTGCTTGAGTTGTTCGCAGCGTCGCAGATTATGCCGTTTAACCTGACTGCACCGGAGGATGTGTACAGCGCGTCAAGATTCACGATTCGTCAGTTACAGGTGTACGGCGCGGATCAAACGCCGCCCGGTCGCCTGCTAAGTATTTCGCCGTTGGAGTTCGACCCCGGCGATAAAGACGCGCTGAATGCCCGTTACGCTGCGTTGGGGATGGATGCGCTGGCGACACGCATCGCGCTGGTGGCGACTAAACTGCGCGAAGTCGTTGGCCCGAATCTTGGCATTCGTTGGGGCATTCCCAGTATTGACGGTTTTGACGGTGGTTTGCTGCCGACTCGATATTATTCCGCCTTTAGCTTGTTATTGCTGCCAACGGGAAGCGACACCAGCAGCGATGGGCGGCTGCGAGAAATGTTAGCGCTGCCACAGTGTAATGGCGCTTGTATTCCTGACCAACGCTGGTTAAACCTGACCAATACCCGCTATTTGGTGACGGATAAAACGGCTGATGTGGTACAGGATGGCATTTTCTACGACACCAGTTTCGAATTACTTCGCGAGAAAGACGAAATTATTACCCTTGAAGGCTTTCCACCCTTCGAGGCTGACAGCATTGACCTGCTGTGTCGTGACATCGCTGGCTGTTTCGTGAGTGTGACGTTTACCTATGCCGACGGCACAACTGAGATACTGACAGGCAGTAAAGAGTTCACGGTGCAAACCTATAACGCGCTGCGGTTGAAAACTGCCGCGCCGCGTGTTCCTGTCAGCATCAGCATAAACCCCGGTCACAGTATCCACCTTAAAGCGGTGACGCTGGTCGATACCCGTACCGGCGTGTTTCAGCAGTTGGCTCTGCCGCCTTTCCAGCGTGTCCTCTCTAGCGACATCAAGTTATACGAGAACACAGCCGTGCAGCCCCGCGCTTTCGTCGTGCATGACTTTATCGCAGTGGATGAGGATGCAGGGACGGCTTTAACGTGGATGCGTGATCCCGCTTTCGAACCAACAAAAGTGGTCACGATTGTTGGCAGCCAAAGAACGCCTTTACCATCTGGCACGGGTGGCACTGCTCGGATTATGAGCTACACCCCCGAACGCGTGGAGGTAGAGGTGACGAGTGAAGATGCTGCCTATCTGGTCTTAGCAGATGCCTATTACCCCGGTTGGGTGGCGACCGTCAACGGTGTACCTGCGCCAATCCTCCGCGCTGACTTGATGTTCCGTGCGGTGGAAGTGGCGGCTGGCACAAGCACGGTTGTCTTTGCGTATCGTCCGTGGTGGTGGCCTGTTGTACCGTTGGCCGGTGTGTTGGTTTGGGTCATTGTGGGAGGCGTGTGGGTGTGGCAGAGGCGTGTCTAAATCTGTCACCACCTGAATATTACATCTGACCCTTATAGTCCAATATAAATGGAATTTTGACACACGAGTGCTACAATGAAATTATTGGTTACATATAAACAGACAGGTGTCTGTTAAAGCGTAAAATGATGACACAAACACAAAATTTTTGTCCGATTGCGCGAACCGCTGAATTATTGGGCGACACATGGACTCTGCTCATTGTGCGTGATTTGATGAGCGGTTCAAAACGGTTTGGGCAGCTCCAAGAGTCGCTTGGTCACGTTAGCCCCAAAACACTGTCGCACCGCCTGAAGATGCTCGAACATGCGGATATTTTGACGCGCATGGCGTTTTCGGAAATCCCGCCGCGAGTCGAATATACCCTCACCGAAAAAGGGCAGGCGCTCTCCGGTATTATTCAAGCGATGTCGGCTTTTGGTGAGCGTTACCTGCCGGTTGAGGAAGAAATCGTGCTGCGTGCAGCGGGTGACTGATTTTCTGTCCTGCTTAAAATAAGGGCGCATGCCCTGCGCCCCTACTTACTCCGGCTTTGAGCCTTTTCATGACACCAGCCGTCCACCATCCACGGTTAGCGCGTGCCCTGTAACGAATGATGAGTCATCGCTGCACAGCCACAGAATGGCCTGCGCAATTTCTTCCGGCGTTCCTAATCGGCGCATGGGTATGGCGTTGATCGTGGCCTCAACCATTTTGGGATTGGCTGCAGCTAACTCATCCACTAGTGGCGTATCCGTAAAGCCCGGACACACAGCATTGATGCGGATATTCTTGCGGGCGTATTCCAGCGCTGCCGAGCGTGTTAGGCCGACAACACCGTGCTTACTGGCGGAATAAGCCGAGGCGTGGCGTAAGCCGGTTAGCCCTGCCGCCGAGGATACGTTGACAATCGCACCACTGGATTGGTTCAGCATCGGTTCCAGTTCATATTTCATACTTAACCAAACGCCTTTGAGATTGATGTCCATAATCATGTCCCACGAGGCTTCTTCGCGGAGGTCGGTGGGTGTCATATCACCGCCAATTCCTGCGCTGTTCACGGCACAATCCAACCGCCCGAAGCTGCTCACTGCCCGCCGTACCATCCCCGCGACCTGCACCGAACGCGATACGTCACAGGGTATGAACATCGCTTTATGACCCGCTTCGATCAGCGCATGGGTGGTTTCTTCGCCGCTGGTGATATTCACGTCGCTAATTACCACGGATGCACCTTCCACTGCCAGCGTGAAAGCAGCTGCTCGCCCGATGCCAGATGCGCCACCGGTGATAAGCGCGACTCGATTTTCGAGTTTCATCTCAATTTATCTTTCATAAAAGCATATAGCTGTGAACAGTAGGGGCGCATCTGCTTATGCTCCCCGTAATTTTATTCGCCGATGACCACCGCAATCGAGAAACCGTCGTAGCCTTTACTGCCGACAGTTTGAAGGGCTGTGCTGACGAGGCGCTTATCGGATGCAAGCATTTCCAGCGCTTTTTGAATGCCTTTTACATGCGGGTCGGTGGTGTCGGGGTTGGCGACTTGGCCGCTGCGTACAACATTGTCGATGATAATGATGCTGCCTGGTTTGGTCAGTCGCATCGCCCACGTTAGATAATCGGGCGTACTTACTTTATCAGCGTCGATAAAGACCAAATCAAATGGCCCTTCACCATTTGAGTCTAACTGCGGCAGCGACTCGATTGCCTTGCCGACGATGACCTCGACCTGTTTATCGACACCGGCACGAGCGAGGTTAGCACGGGCTACCGCGGCGTGTTTAGGATCGATTTCTAGCGTAATCAACTTGCCGTCGGCGGGGAGGGCGCGTGCCATCCAAATGCTGCTGTAGCCAGCGAGAGTGCCGATTTCAAGAATTTTTCGTGCGTTATGTGCCTTCGCCAGCACATGCAGCAGCTTACCCTGTGTGGGTGACACGTTGATGGCTGGCAATCCGGCTTCGGTGGTGGCAGTGATCGCCGCGTCCATTACCGCGTCTGGTGGCGCGAACAGCCTATCAAAATAGCTGTCAACGCTGTTCCATTGTTCCTGATTCATTGGAATTCCCCCTTTATTTGACCCGTGTTGTAGGGCGTGCAAGCGCACGCCCTACGGATAACCGCTTTACTCGGATGGCACAAATGCATCGATTGCGGGTAGGAGTAAAGTTTCGGTCAGGACATCTTTATCTTCTTGGTTGGCTAATAGCAGAATGAGATAGATTGTCCCGTCGCGGTCGGTGATCGCCATTTGCACAGGGATACCCTGTAATTCACCGCTCAGCAAGCGCCAGTTGAGGCCGTTGGCTTCGCGCGTGATAACGTTCTTGGTATCAATGCCGAATTGGGCGCCGATGAAGGGTATAACCAGATCGACGTTGCCACCGGGAAGCGCCTGATAGGAAATAGCGGCTGCATCCAACGGGTTAGATGCACGGGCATAGGTTCCCGGTACAGCTTCTTGCCAATCAACCGGCTTGAGGCCAGTAAAGCCGCCTGTTTCGCTAGTGAAGGTTTCGAGTTCAACCGGTGGTGCTACCATGTCACCGGTTGTGAAAACGGGCGAAGTTACCTCGGCGAGGCAGGCTGAGCCGGGCTTGGTCATCGGGTCTTTCAAGAAAGCCTGAGCAATGCTGAGCGCACATTCGTTGGATGGAATAACGCCATGACCTGTCCCCGGAAACTCGAAGAAGTAGCTGTTACTGAGGTTGGCTGCGGTATCGATACCATTTTGCGGCGGGGTAATCGGGTCGTAGTCACCACTTACCACTAGGGTGGGTACATCGCTGGTCACAATTTCGTTTTCCAGCGGGTTGGGTTTAGCAGGGTTCCATGCCGCACAGACTTCGGCCTGACTGGGGTCAATCCCACCCCGACGGGCAAACCCTTGGAGGGCAGGATTGGTCGCATCTAAGGCTTCGGTCAAGGCGTCAGCACTATCAAAGGGCAGTTCTTCAGTACATTGAACGGCGTAGTTCATGCCGGTTGAAATTGCATCCAACTGGGACAGTTTAAGCAGCGTCCATAGGCTAAGGAAGCGTGTATCTCCATCATGCACATCGTAGATATTTTGCGGCAGCGAGGGCAAAATTTCGGTGGCATAGAGGGCTTCGAAGATGTAGCCGGCAAATGTATCGCCATCCAACCGGACTTCACGTTCTCGTTGGGTGGTCGGGTCAACCACGTCGAAGGTAGCAGGTGTTTCGTTTAACTGAGCAATCGTGTCGTAAAAAACCTGCTCAAGATCGGGGAAAGCGGTATTGCACGCCTCATCCGTTGAACAGTCATTAAACAGTACCGACAGTGCCCGTTCATAATTCGCTGGAACCTGACTGTAGCTCGTTTGGGGCGGGTTGATCGAGTCGATGATGACGCTGTGCAGGGCTTCGGGGAAGTCGCGCATGACGGTGAGCGCCAAGCGGGTGCCATAGGAAATGCCGTACAGATCGAGCGCCTCGTAACCGAGCGCCAACCGCATGTCATTAACATCCGCCGCGTTTTCAGCACTGTTATAGGCGCTGAGGTTGATGCCTTCATCACTCAGCCGACCAGCACAGGCGATGACCGCATCGTTGCTCAATTGCAGAACTTCATCGGTTGTCATGACGCGGTCAAGTGTTTCGAGCGTAAGGTCAGTCAGTTCTTGGCAGTCGAGGGCGGGCTGCGAACGGCCAACGCCACGTTGGTCGAACACAATCACGTCACGATCTTTGATGAACTCACCAAAACGATCTTCAAAAGTGAGCGATATATATTCCAACACGCTGCCGCCCGGCCCACCTTCAAGGTAGACCATCGGGAAGGGCGACTTCTCTGGATTTTCGCTGCGGAAAATGGCCGTTGCGATTTTAATAGTGGGGCTGTCGGCCTGTGTTCGGTCTTCTGGCACGATCAGATACCCACACTCTGGCTTATGGCCTGTTGGTAGGGTGAACATACAGCTTGCTTGCTCAAATGTGGGGATGGTGGTTTCCTGTGCAGCGGCGGGTAATGCCAGCAGACTGCAACAGCCGATGAACAGGGCAATTAGAAATTTACGCATCACAATCCTTACGTTGTGGGGCTACACCTGAGTTGGTAACCTCGAAATAGTTGTACAATGAGTGTATACGCAAAATATAAGGTCTACGTTAGCGCAGATACAGGATTTCGGTGGAAACAAACCTCATCTTAATAACGATTGAAACTTCTTAATCGATGAAACGGTATTTTGGTGGCATACTATGCTTGTTAATGATAGTAATATTTGTGTTGGTATAGTTAGGTGTGAAATGCAATGTCAGCCATTCGAATTATGATTGTGGATGACCAAGATGTGGTGCGGCGCGGCCTCAGCTTGTTCTTGCAAGCCTTTGACGACCTTTTGCTGGTCGGCGAGGCGCAAAACGGCCTCGAAGCAGTACGCTTGTGTGGTGAATTGCAACCGGATGTGGTGCTTATGGACTTGATGATGCCTGAAATGGACGGTATTCAAGCGACGCGCATTATTCGCCAGCAGCACCCAAATATACAGGTGATTGCGCTGACCAGCGTTCAGGATGATCTATCGGTTCGGCAGATGTTGGATGCGGGTGCAATCGGTTATCTGCTCAAGAATGCCTCGATTGACGAACTTGCCAACACCATCATTTCGGCCAGTAAAGCTGTTCAACCTCCCCGTTAAGTACATGATAAAACAACGAAAGTATCAGGTGTTGTGATCGTGCAAGCGCACACCCAAATGTCTGCGGTAGTCTTATTTGCTCGACTGTACGATGGGGAGGCGGTCAGCCCACATATGCAGGTGGTTTTTATCCACGCACTTCACTACGTCTTGGAAAAGTTCGGCGGGATGCTGCTGCAAGATGACAACGAACATATTGTGGCGGCGTTCAATCTGCCGGTTCAGGTGCCATTCCCTGCTTTTCTGGCGATGAAGTGCGCGGCTGAGATGCACCAAGTATTCAATGGTTTGCGCCGTGAAATGACCGGCACACCGATTAAGCTGGCTGTTGGTATTAGCCGGGGGATGATTAATCTCGACACGTATCATGGTACGCCGATTGACATTGCCCGTTATATTGCTCATCAAAGTAGTTCAGGCGATATTACGGTGTCGGATGTCATTTATGACGAGGTTAAATCCGTCGCTGACCGCTTTAAGTTCCTTAGGCGTGAGGAGATATTCCTGCCGGATACGCCCAACTCCTTAGCCCTTTACCGGTTTACGCTCCCTGATGAAAACCAACCTGCCGCCCGTCCTCTAAGCTCGATTGTGAGTGTTGATGGAGACGATTTTCAGGTGCTCATCGCCGAGGATGCCCCATCACTGCGGTCACTTTTTGCCAAGGTGCTGAAGAATGCGGGCTTCAATGTGCATATCGCGGTTAACGGGCATGATGTGATGGCACAACTTGAGCAGTTTTTGCCGGATGTGCTGGTGCTGGATCTTGGAATGCCGGGTGTTTCCGGCGAAGAAGTGATCCGCTACGTGCGGCAGCAGCAGACTGCACGCCCTGTCAAAATT
>JAPUDW010000190.1:0-4846 GCA_027492915.1 Bacteroidota bacterium
CGAGGACGACGATCAGGGTTCCAGCGGCAGAAACGAGGATGCGGATAAGCTGTTGGGTTTGGGCATCATCCGTCGAAACGGTTGCAGCAGTTTCAGTAGTAGCGGCTGGTGCAGTCACGGGCTGACCGCCGAACTCAACCACGGCGGGGATACTATCGTCGGTAATCGTCGTGGTAATGGAAGCCGGCGTGGGTGCTTTGTAGTCCGCACTGCTGATGTCGATGGTGTACTGGCCTGCTGCAAGAAACTGGAAGCAGACGACACCCTGCGCCGCAGTCGGTGATTGGTCGAGCAAGGCACTGGCGATGGTCACATTCTGGGCATTGAGCAAGTTGACGTTGATGCCGCGTGTTAAGAGCGCCTCGCCTGCATCCAGCTTGCCGTTGGCGTTGGTATCGCCGAAAGCCCGCACACAAAATTGCCCGCCGCCCTGTGCCTGAACGGCAGTGCTGATTAGCACAAGTACCGCGATGATAATCAAGCCCATCCGTCGCATAGCATTCATCCTTCGTAGAAAGCTGCATGTTTCAACATACAAGTTTCAAGTGATAAACCATTCTGAAATAACAAGCTTGTGGGGTGATGACCACGCCACAAGCCATAGGTTAGCCGATTAACGACGGCGCAGCAGCACCGCGAGGCCAATACCGCCCACCAAAACAACCGCCGCAAGCCCGAACACCACCAAACCGCTGATCGAGAGTAATTGGTTGGTAGCGGACGGTGCGGTTTCCGGCGCGGGTGTGTTCAAAAGTGCGACACTGGCATCGGCGGTTGGCGGCTGCACAGGCTGTACACCCTGCGCGGCACCGAAAATCAGGTTAATAGTCGAACCGGGTTGTAACTGCACACGCAGTTGGTCAGGTGTCGTCAGGCCATAGCCTTCGGGGGCTTTAGCAGATACCACATAATCGCCGGAAGCCAATTCCTCGAAGCAGTGCGGTTCGCCCGCGCCATCGGTGGTGTAGGTACCTGCGGCTTCACTGCCCTTAAGCAAGGATAGCTCGCCACCTGCCAACAGGGTTTCGCCGTTTTCCTGAATACGGTTCTGGTTGGCATCGTCGAACAACAGGACGCAAACCTGTGCGGTCGTGGCTGAGGGGTCAAGCGCACCCGCGTTCGCCACAACGACCGGCGCAGTCGCGGGGTTACGTGTGGGCTGCGGTTGGGCGGTCGGTTCTTCGGTCGCCGGAGCTTCTGCGGTTGGCTCTTCCGCCGCAGGTGCGTCGGTGGGAGGCACAGCAGTCGCAGCCGGTTCTTCGGTCGCGGGGGCATCGGTCGCCGGAGCTTCCGCAGAGTCACTGGTCGCACGCGGGGCTGTAGTCACCGCAGCCGCGACATTCTCACCACCGGATTGCTGGGCAGTCGGTTGAGCTGTCGGCTCGGCTGCTTTCGTCGGGCCTTTTACAATCAGCTTCTGACCGGGGAAAATAAAACTGCCGGATGTCAGGTTATTGAGCGCCAGAACAGCGGTGCGCGTAGTGCCATAAGCGTAGGCGATGCTGTCCATCGTATCGCCTTCTTGCACGGTATGGATAATCGAACCATCGGGCTGTTCACCCTGCGGCACCACGAAAGCAACATAAGGTGGTGGGGTCGCCGTGGGCGGAACTGCGGTCGCGCCGGGGGTCAGGCCAACAGCCGCGCCGCCCGTACCGCCACCCGTGAGGCTAACATCATCCCAATAGGTTTTGTTTAAGTCGGAAATATTGGCCTGTGTCGAATACAGGAATACGGTCACGCTGGTTCCGGTCGCGGTCGCGCTGACACTTTGTTGTAACCATTGGTCATGCGGTGCTGTCCATGCTGACCAGACAATCGCCGGATTGCCGGGGTCACTGCCACCGGTCGGATCAATGCCGACGCGAGTTTGCGAACCGGACTCGACAGCAGAACCGCAGCTTGTGCCCCCGCCGAGGTTACAAGCTTTCACCTGCGACCATGCGCTTGCCTGCACATTGGTTCCCGCCTGAATATTATTGACGGTCTGGTAAACAGCCGCCGTACAGGTGAAGTAGCCGCAGCTTACATTCAAAGCGCGCGCACCACCATGCGGCGTTGGGCCGGTACCGGGGTGTGGCTGAATGCTGGCACGGGAGCCATTATTGGTGCGGTCACTCGTCGGTGCGGCGAACCAGTAATTCCAGCCGGAGGGCAGGTAAATTGGGAATTCCCCGCCACGTCGACCGAGATACGGGCCGAACGAGTCTTCTTCCAACCCGCCATTAACAAGTTTGTTATCACCCTGCGCGTTGGTCACGACTACCCCACTCACAATCATCAAAACCAACAGCGCCAAGAGCCGAAAACGCATTTTTATCATGCCACACACCTTATCCTAACCCACACGCGCATCCGCAGCGTGTAGATCATCGTTTGAATTCAAACAGGCAACATAAACGTTGTAATCGGGTTTACCTATTACGGGCGGCATTATAACATGCGGGAAAAGCGAGTCAACCGTACTACCGTCTGCGGCGGGGAGACGGTGGGTTTATTAACAAGCGATATAAAGGCAAAAAAGCGAATATGAATTGAGACACTAAGCGGCTAAGAAGGTCAAGGTTATTCAGCGGAAAAGTTCAGATGACGCGCTGTTCGTCCCCATTAATAAGGAAGGCTTGAGCATCGGTTATCCATTGGGTCGGGTAGCCAGCCTGTTTGCACTTCTCGCCGGATTTACGGCAGCCTTCACCAAAATCGGCGTTATCAATGTGTGGCACCAGCACAATCGCCGTCAGGTTCAAGCCATCCCAGATTATTTCACCGGCTTCGTTCGGGTCGTCCAATTCGTCAAAATGATGCAGCGTTGGCCCCGCGACCACGGCTGCGGCACTCGCCCCCACATACACCTTACCCTGCTGGCACAAGTCAGTAATCATAACATCCGCGCCGGTGAGCTTCATCAGCCAGCGCAGGTAGTAGGGGTTCCCGCCCGTGAGCAAGAACACATCTTTGCTGGCGAGTAAGTCGCGCAAGCCGGTGTTGTCGTCCTTCCAACGGCGCAGGTCAACCAGTTCGAAGTTGTAACCCTTTTTCTTTAGGATGTCGCGACCTTCAACGAGCGTGGCTTCATCATTGTATACGTCATAGGCATTCTCAATGTAGGCCATCTGAATATCGGTTAGCGGCTTACCAACCAGCTTTTCGAGTTCGCGATCATGTTCTTCGGAAGGAGTAAAGGAAGTCAGCAAGAGTTTCATGGGTTTTGGCCTTCACCTGAGAATGATTACGGTCAGCCTATCATGAAAAAATGTGGTCAAGATGAATAAATAGAGCGTTCACATGAACGCTCTATCGGTTTTGATTTATAAGCCGAGTTCGGTACCGGCCATTTCGCAGAGCTTCGCACCGCCAGCAGCCATCCACTCGTTGAGGCGGTCACTGCTGTAGGAGTCTTGGGTCGCGGCTTCGTAGATGCCCGTACCCCAATAATAGTAACGGCGCGTTTGGTCAGGCCACGAGGCGAACGGTTTATAAAGAACCGAAGGCCCTCCGTTATAACAAGCCATCGCCCGTCCTTTGTCGCCGTCAGCAAAGTCGATGCACTGCTTGAGCACATTCGCGCCGCGAGCCGCGTTGGTTTCGGGGTCAAGGAAATTATCACCGGCAAGGAAATTCATGGGCATGACCTGAAATAAACCCTGTGCCCCTGCGTAGCTATTAATGGTGGGGTGCCCACAGGATTCGATCTGCATAACGGTCGCTAACAAGTTCGGATCGAGGTCATTAATCTCCGCCCAGCGATCAATATCATTGCCCCAATGTTGAACCTGCGGGCTAAACAATGGGGCAATCTCGCTGTCACCATTTAAAAGCTGGCTAATCGAACCGGGGATTGTACTAATGAAGCGACCACCGGTGACGAGGGTAACAGTCAGGATACGCGGTACGACGATGAGCAGCACCGCACCGAGTACCAACCATGCCGGAAGATGCCGCTTGATGGGCGTGGGCAGGTTGATCGTCGGAAGCGACTTTTTACGCGAACGCGTGGTACGCGACGACTGCGCAGCGCGGGTTTTTACAGCCATTCAAACTCCATATTTCGGTATCTATTACAGATTGTACGATTGGGTATTGGTTTCCGTTGCGGTAGAAGTCGCAGCAGAACCAAGTTGTTATCTTCTCAATGGGTTACTGTGTGAAGGTATTACACCAACATTCCACTGCCCGATTGCGCACCGAATATCCTACTTTGCAGGTAAACGACTTGCAGGTCAATGGGACTAACCACTCATCGAACGAGCAGTGGGAAAGCGAGTTATGTGCCAGACAGTATTTTGCCAGCGGCGGCAGTGGCAGCAACCAACGCGGCGGCAGCGATGGCGGCGGTGAGGACACGACGCGCCTTATGATAACGGGCATAAACGTGCTGATAGCGGGGTCGGTGGGATACATTCGTCGACAATTTTAGCATCCTTTTTTATTTGCAGCAGAATGACCTAACCCCTGCTGCTGCAACGTTTGCTGCAAAACGGGTGATTTAGATGAAAAGACAGCCGATTACGGACACAATCAAAGACACCCTACACGACAACAGGTAGCAAATTTCTTCACTTTCACTGTGAAGTTTTAAGTGCGAGTGTGAAGTTTGGGATATTGAGTTGTGGATAGCGGACGATAAGCAGAATTATAGAACAAATGTACACAAAAGTCAAGTTTGAATCTGGTTTGAAAAGCCAATGAGGAAATGCTCGGTAGGCGAAGATTAGCTTCTATTTTAGTATGTCCGTATAGGAACCTCGTTGGAGAAAGATGAGGAAGTGAATCGCCTCGCTTTGCGCAGCGAGGCGAGTTTTTTTTAGCGTTTTTAGTTGTACCCCCCAACAATTTTTATCACGTT
>JAPUDW010000190.1:4856-14268 GCA_027492915.1 Bacteroidota bacterium
TTTATTCCGCGTTTATCGATGACCAGCGCATCATTTATTAGCCGTTTGGCAGCATATGATAGAGTTCCCACAGGTTGCCTTCGGGGTCAGCAAAGTAAGCGGTACGCCGCCCCCACACTTGACTGACCGGCGGCTTGATAAACGTCAGACCTTTAGCGGTCAGTTCTTTGTAGGTCGCGTCAACATCCTCAACGCCAACACACAGCAGCGTCCGGCGCACACCCTCGCTCTGGGGGGCAATCGTCACTTCGGTCAGCATTTTCACAGCGGCAGGCAGCGCCAGAACCACAAAATCCTGACTGCCGAGCCGGAAAGCACTAGAGACATCATCGCTAAACGTGGGTTCGAGGCCAACCACATCGCGATAAAATGCCACACACGTGTCTACGTCTTTTACAAACAAAACTGCCGCGTTGATATTGGGAAGCGTCATAAGGATACCCACCTTTTGGAAATGAACACGCACCATTTAAATGGAAGCCATTACATACTCCATCATAGAACAGATGTACAAATTGTCAAGTTGTGGGCGGTGGAAACGTATTTAAGAATGCCATTTTGATTTTGGCTGCTGCAAGTCGTGATAGGATAGGCTTTTAACAGCGCGGCAAATTCTGAGGAGCTTGATCAAAGACGCGATGGCTATCGTTTATACGGTTTCAAAACCGGATCGCACACTGCGGACGATCACACTCGCTTACGGGCTGCTGCTGTTCATCTGGCTCACACCGGAGGATAGCAGTGTCGGGATCGTGGCAGCGCTCGGCGGGGGTGCAGCCGTGCTGGTGCTGCTGTGGGCGGTGCGGCGGCGGCTGGCTGGCAGGGAAATCCCGCTGGCTTATCTACCGCTATCCGGTGCGCTGTTGGGTGCTATCGCGGGGGTAGGCAGCACACTAGCGGCAGGCGGCTTGATGTTCTTCAAGAACGCCCTGCACGCCCACGCCTTCTGGGATTACCCACCGCAGCTCATCGTGGCGGTGCTCACCCGCGCACCTCAATGGGCAGCAGCGGGGGCGCTTGTCGGTTTAGGCTTGGGTTTATGGTGGGTGTGGAAGTGTTCACGCCCGAATAATTACGTTATTGATGAGGGGTAAGATGCAGCAACAGGTGGTCGATCAACGGCGGTTCTGGGGTTATTGGTTAGTCGCCAACGCGGTTGGCTTTTTCGTCGGCAGCTTCCTCGGCGCGACGGATGGCGGGGTGGTATCGCAACTGCTGACGCGCAGCACCGTTGTCGATGTGCTGGGTGATCTGGTGTTCGGGTTTTGCTTCGGCACGGCACAGTGGTTGGTGCTGCGGCATTTTTATCCCGAAAGCCGCGCTACCCTGTGGTGGTGGATACCCGCCGCCATGATCGGCTTCAGCATCGGTGCGCGGTTGGGCGGTCGTATAGCGCCGATGGTGGGTGAAAACCAAACACTGGTGGGCTTCGTCTTTGGCATCGTCATGGGCGGCTCACTGGGGTTGGTGCAGTGGGGTGCTATTCAATTTCTGGGCGCACTCAAAACTACCCGCCCGCTCATCTGGATACCGACCAGCATTGTGGCATGGGTGATCGGTGAAAGTATCGCGTTTTACTTTCATTTTAGCCAGACTACAGTCCCATTAGTCGGCTTAGCTATTGCAATCGTCAGTGGGATTGCGCTACTCTGGTGGATACGACCCAGATAAACCAGCACCCCGACGGCAGGTATGGATAACGCACGTACACAAGTCTTCAAAAAATTACTTCGTGACCACATCGCACGTTTTGTGAGCGTCCAACGCTGCACACTGGGACAGCCATCGATGGCGGCGGCACCCGTGCGGGATGTGGACATTGTCGTGCAAATGTGGGCGGGGGTCGTCATCCATATTCATGTGATTGACGAGCCGATTAAAACGAATAAGGTGCGGCGCATCATCGAAAGCGCCACCGATAACGGCATCCCCGTGCTTTTTCTGCTAGATGCCGCGCTGATGCCTGCACCGAAGGCGCATATCTCACTTGACCAGTGGTATATCCCGTTTCAGTCGTTAGTCGATGACCGCGCTTACTGCTACAAAATCGAGAACAATACACCTATCGTCTTTCCGATGCAGTTCCGCCCCTACAGCCGCATCGAACTGGAAGTCAGTTCCGGCACACCGCTGACCATCAGCCAGATTCAGCATTCACGTATGAGCGTCCGCCACAGTGGGCTAAAAGGCTTCTGGCTGCTGGCGGATTTCGAAAGCGACCCCAACGCCAATGTGCCGCCGATCCGCCGTACCGATTATGCCGGCTACCAGTACACCGGCCCGCGCCAGTCCTTCCAAGATTTGCCGCACTGGGAGAAAACACCGCAGGGTGATAAGGGCAAAACTAATGGGGCAGCCGCGCCCAACCTGCCGCAGAAATCGCGCATTGAACTCGCTTACGAGGTGCTGGGGGTAGCGATCAATGCCAGCCGCGACGAGGTGCGGGCAGTCTACCGTAAGTTGGCTTTCGAGCTGCACCCGGATGTCAGCACCTTGCCCAAAGCCGAAGCGGAGGCACGTTTTAAAATGTTGAGCGAAGCCTATACATTCATCAAGACGACCAACCGCTGGGGATGATGACCAACTCACCGCTGGCGCTGCAAACGCCACCCACCTATATTTCGATGCGCCCGGTACGTGCCACCGATACCGATTACCTACGGGTGAACTGCTGGCCGAACCGCAGCTTCTTGACTATCTACAATTTAATCACGCGCACCATACGGAATGAGTCCGAAAGCCGTGGGCTGGGGTTGGTGGTCCTGGGCAAGGAAGATACCCCGCTGGCCTATGGTCAGTATACGCTGTGGCCGACCTGCGCCGAAATTAGCGACCTCGTGGTGGCGGAACCACTGCGAGGGCAAGGTGTGGGGACGGCGCTCATCCAAACGTTAATTAAACGCGCCAAAGCCCAACATGCCACCGCCTTCGAAATTGGCGTGGCGATTGATAACCCGCGTGCGGAAGCACTCTACCGGCGCTTAGGCTTCGAGGACAGCCATACCATGTTGATGAGCCTCGAACGCGGCATGGAGAAAATCCGGTTCTTGCGGCTGGATACCGAACCGCAAGAATGAACGCAAAGACACCAAAACGCAAAATGTTTTTATATTCACTGCACTTTCGCGCCGTGTTTTTCGAGTAGATTTTGAGATTACAGTGAGCTATTCAGTACGTAATTGGCTGTATCGGGTGACGCTCTGGTGCTGGCTGCTGGTGCTGGCTCCGGCAGTTGGCGCACAGGACGCCGTTCCGGTGAACCCCGCGCCAACGACCACCTATACCGTGCAGCGCGGCGACAGCTTGTACAAAATCGGGCAGCAGTATGGCGTCACCGTCGCGGTGCTGGTTGCCGCCAACGGGATCACCAACGCAGACCGCATCAATGTCGGGCAGGTGCTGAATATTCCAGCGGCAGGCACCACCATAGAAACGGTGCAGCCCGTCGTTCCAAGCATCGCTCCGGCAAATGTATCCTCAACTTCAAACGCGGTCACGCCCCTTGCCACCCCCATGTATCTGCCCACTGACCTCACCTCATGGCCGAGCGCCACCGTCGTCCCATCTATACCTTATGACCCCGCCGGTATCAACGGTATCCCACTCAGTTCGATTATCACACTGCCGCCGCAAACCATCGCCACCGTGCGCATGATCTACGGTGTCGGGCAGGCGTTCAAGCGCAATCCGAATGCCTTTTCCAAGTTGGGCGACAGCACCATCGAGAATCCGTTCTTTCTGGCGCGGTTTGATACGACCGAGTTCAACCTCGGCAGCTATGCTTATTTGCAACCGGCTATTGATACCTTTCGCGGCTCGTTCGCCCGTGAAAGTGCGGCTGTCAAACGCGGCCTGCACAGTTGGTCGGTCTATGACCCGATGTGGGCTGATGCCAGCCGCTGCCAGATCAACGAAGCCCCACTGGTTTGCGAAATCCGGCTGAATAATCCGGTGATGCTCATCGTCAAGCTCGGTTCGAACGATGCCGGTATCCCCGACCAATTCGAGGCCAATATGCGGCGGCTGGTGGTGGACGCGACCATGCAGGGTGTGATCCCGATCCTTAGCACCAAGGCCGACCGGCATGAAGGCAGCGACATCAACAACGAGATTATCCGTAGGCTGGCGGTAGAATACAGCATTCCGTTGTGGGATTTTGACCTGCTGGCGGGAACCTTACCCGCACGGGGACTGGGTGAAGATCAAGTCCATTTGACGACGTTTTATGCCCACGATTGGCGGCAGCCGGAAGCCCTCACCCGCGGCTACGGCTTGATGAACCTCACCGGATTGATGGCGCTTGATGCGGTGTGGCGGGCGGCGATCAGTAGTTAATCGTCATCATCGTCGTCATCCCCGCTGCCGTGTCCGCTGCCACTCCCGCTGTTACTGCCATGCCCACTATTGCTGCTCCCGCTGCCGCTGTTATCATCGTCGCCGCCGCGTCCTCGATCATCATCTGCTTCTCGCGTAGTAGCCGGTTCGATAGTGACAGCCGGTTCAACTGTAACGGCTGGTGCTTCAGCAGTGATGGCAGGCACAGCCGGTTCATCAGTTGTGGCGGGTTCAAGGGTAATCGCAGGCTCGGCGCTCGCTGTGACTTCCGGTGTCGCCGCCGGTTCTTCGGTGACGGCAGGGGTTAGGTTCACATTGTCGAAGGTCGGAAGCACGTTATAACGAACGAGGTAATTAAACACCCCCAGCAGCGCGGTAATCAACCACAGCGTAATCGTCAGCCGCATCATCGGCTTGGCACTCTTGAACCAATATCGCGAAAGCTGCTGTCCGCTTTCACCCCGCGCTTTGGCTGCCGCCACCTGAGCATCTTCACGCAGCATCCGGTACACGACATAGGTTGCCAGCAGTTGGGCAGGCAAACCCAATATACCGTGTATCGTTGGCAGCAGGTATCGAGCGTTGGTGGGTTGGCTGGCGATATGGGCAGACACATCAAAACGGTAGGCGGCGATCATCAGGAAGAAAATCAGCAGCCAATTGACGACCGTAATCGTAATCATGGTCGCTTTGTGGTGTGGTCGGTGTTTACCCTGCCGCGCAAAAACGAAACCCGCGATCATGCCGGGGACGATCAAAAGCACGTAGGCCAGCAGCGAGAGGTCAGCCAGCAAACTCGCGCCAGTACCGAGGAATCCCTGCGGTTGCAAGTAGGGGTTCATGCCGTTCGCTCCGAATGTTGTGTGGAGGGTCTATTGGTAAGCATATCAGATTTTGTTTTATACGCTTGATATACGCTTCGCCTATCCCGTTTGGATTTATGCAGCATGGTACTTGCAATCAAATTGGAGCGGCTCAATAATGATTCTGTGTAATCAAAATTGTCAGGAGAACAACACATGAAAACACGCATCGTAACCTTGAGCATCGCCCTCATCAGCCTCTTTGCCTTCAGCCTGTTCCCGGCAGCCGCGCAAGAAGATGAATGCTACGCCAAAAATGGCACATGGGATGCGGATACCTCACAGTGCAAGCTCACGGTCGGCGTAACCGTCGATGTCGATTACCCATTGGACTTTGCCGCCTACCCCGCAGCCGCAGCCGTCATTGATGCCTACATTACCACCCAACAGCAGACGTTCATCAGTTCCTACACGCCGGATTACAGCCTGCCTTCCTACACCAACAATTGGTGGATGGGTATCAGCCACGAGGACTATCACTTTTCGGACGACATCCGCAGCATCGTCTTTACCAACAGCTTCTATACCGGCGGCGCACACCCTAACAGCGGCTTTAACACATTCACCTTTGATGTCACGGCGGACAAGCAAATCCTGCTGGAAGACCTGTTCGTGAAGGGCGACATTCCGTGGGATACCATCTCAACCTTCGTACAAGATGATCTGACTACCCATTTGGGCGACCTCAGTGATGCCCAAATGATTGAACTCGGCACCGGCACAAACCCTGATAATTACAAGAGTTGGGCGCTCACACCAGACTCGCTCATCTTCTTCTTCGACCCGTATCAAGTCGCCGCCTATGTCGCAGGGCCGCAGCAGTCAGCAATCCCGCTGTCAACTTTCGCCGGTCAGCTCAACCCGCCCTTCGCTAGCTAACAGCATGGTTACAAATCAACAATAATCTTTCGAGGTTTGTGTGGCTCCCCTCTCCAACGCATTGGAGAGAGGGGCTGGGGGTGAGGTTACATCACGAACACGTCATTCGCTTTGTCGTTGGTCATTCCCCTGTAAAACTCCTTATTTCGTTTTTATACCGTACTATTTCTTGATGCAAATCTATATTGTTTTACGGTATACTTAATTACGATGTACATTAAGGGGTTAGCAATGCCGATTTCAACAAACTGGTATGATGACGACCATAAGGTGATAAGTCAGGTATTCACAGGCACATGGACGTGGGAAGATCTCGGTCGCGAGTCGGCGGTCATGTGGCAGATGGCGGATTCGGTAGACTATGATGTAATCCTGTTCAGCGACATGACCGAAACCAGCTTCATGCCGCGCGGTAACGTCCTCTCGCAAGGCCGCTCGATCATGCAAAAGCTGCCGGATAACGTCAACCTCGTTATCATCGTCATCCAATCGCGCATGATTGAAGTTTTCACCAACATGGCACTCGATATGGTCAAAGGTTTACGCAACCGCATCAAGTTCGTAAAAACAATTGATGAGGGCAAAAAAGCGCTTGAGGCTGCGCTGGCTGCCAACGCCACCCGCAACGGGCACTAACCCTCGCAAATACGCTCTTTACGGCGCGGGGTTGCCATACCGTTCGACAGCGCCAGCAGCGAAATATCGAGCTTCAGCGTCGGCCAGTACAACCCGCCAATGCGCATCTGCACCTGCGCCCGCTGCTCGGCGGTAGCGGCTGCCAGCATCGGGTAATCCGCCAGTGCCATGTCAACGGTGCGCCCGTTCGCCAGCGTGACGTGTAAATGCGCCTCCGAAAAGGTGAGGCTAATCGGGCGGTCGCGGTCAGGGATCATGGATAAAACTCCTATAGCAAATAAAATGTAGTCTACAACACTCCAAATGTTTATTTCAAACGGACGTGAATGTAGGCAATGAATGCTAAGGGGAAATCATGGTGAACAAAACACCTTCTCCTTGTCACAGCGTTTTCACCATGATGAATCCGCATCCACTTGTCTAAATGCCGCAATAATCTTGCCTAGCCATTTTGTGAGCTTACCGAAACACACCCGAAGCCCCTATAATAAGCGTATCAAAACAGCATCAAAAAAAGAGGCGTAATCTATGGCTGGTGAGCTGCACGGTAAAACAGTCTTAATTAGCGGCGCGACCAACGGCATCGGCAAAGTCGCAGCAGTCGAACTCGCCAAATTGGGCGCACAAATCGTCATCATCGGGCGCAATCCGGCCAAAACCACCGAGACATTAAAGGAAATCACAGCCGCCACCGGCAATCAGGATGTACATGCGCTCGTCGCTGATTTGTCGTCGATGGCTGAAGTCCGGCAGGTGGCGGGTGACTTCAAGCAGCAGTTCAAACGCTTGGATGTGCTGCTCAACAACGCAGGCGGCGTGTTTACCACGCGGCAAGAAACCGTGGACGGCTACGAAATGACCTTCGCCCTTAACCACCTCAGCTACTTCTTACTTACCCACCTCCTCTTGGATGTCCTAAAGAACAGCGCCCCCGCGCGTATCATCAACGTTGCCTCCGATGCCCATGCAATGGGTTCGCTCGACCTCGATAATTTACAAAAAGGTGGTTTTAGCGCCTATTCGCAGTCCAAACTGATGAACATCATGTTCACCTACGAACTCGCACGGCGTTTACAAGGCACAGGTGTAACCGCCAATGCCCTGCACCCCGGCTTTGTGAACACCGGCTTCGGGCGCAACAATAGCGGCCTGATGAAACTCGCCATGAATGTCGCCACGCTCTTTGCCATCAAACCGACTGATGGAGCCAAAACCAGCGTCTACCTCGCCTCATCGCCGGAGGTTGCTAGCGTCACTGGCAAATATTTCGACAAATCCAAGCCGCGTAAATCGTCAGCGGCGTCTTATGATGAGGCCGCCCAAAAACGCCTATGGACGATTAGCGAACAACTCACCGGCATCGCCGCCACTGCTTAACCATCATGAACCGATAATTTCCCGTGTAGGGGCGCAGCGCTTGCGCCCTCTTTCCCCACCACAAACCTGTCTTCTCGTAGGGAATGGTCTCAGACCATTCCGCCTCTGCCAACCATTTACGAACCGATAATTTCCCGTGTAGGGGCGCAGCGCTTGCGCCCTCTTTCCCCGCCACAACCCTATCTTCTCGTAGGGAATGGTCTCAGACCATTCCGCATTGCCGCCACCGCTTAACCATCATGAACCGATAATTTTCTGTGTAGGGACGCAGCGTGCTGCGTCCGTGCCACCACAAAGATCATCCCTTTGTAGGAGAGCAGCTATGTATGCTCCCTGTATTGACACCAACCCACCACCGCGAATCCTTAACTGACGATCACCCCCTATCTAGTACCAAAGTCCTACCCTGTAGACGCAAGATTACAATTTAGGCTACAATCGCATTGTCAATTAAGTGGGGAGCAGTTGTCTATGGGTCAGGACAAACCGGAACTCAAGCGCCGTACCGGAACGGAAACCGGTGTTATCCAGCGGGTCGAAGCCAACTCGAACAGCGCCCATGAACCCCCACAGCCGCCCACACTGCCCGAATTTGACATCGGCGGGATCACCGGCATGATGCCCCTCAAGGCCGAAGGGGAAGATGCCGCCAAACAACGCGACGACACCACCTCCATCAACGTCAGCAGCCAATAAAACCGTCCGACAAAGGTTTGTAAACTCAAACCGGATTCGCTTGACGAAATAAGACAAATGTTCTACAATCAATGTATAGAACAAAATATTTTCACGCCTGCGCAACTTAACAACTGACCAACGCAAACAAATTTCGTGCCGCATTTGCCGCTTTTTACGCATATTCCGCATGAACGGCCAATAATCGGTTCAACTGTTGACTATCGACTAAAGATGATGCGTTGCCATTGCCGCCAAATTTGCCGACTCTCCCTCAAACACATGGCACAATCGGCAAATCTGGCAATCATCGGTCGCCGCCGACATTTCTGACGATATTTTTGACATAAAACGGGTTTTCGCATTTGCTCCCTCAAATTGTGGCAATTGTGGCAAATCGAATGTTGTAACAACTGCAACAGTTGCAACATTTTCAACTTTAGGCACTTTTACTGACGACCGTTAGCTGACGACTTGCTGACTTTTTCTAATCCAACGATTAGCCAACGCTGCCTTTACGCACCCCGCCGCCACGTTTATAGTAAGCGCGTCTGTGTTTACTAGTATGAGGCGGGTTGTATGCCACACCGCAAATTAAGTATCGTAACCGTGTTGTTGATGATGTGTCTTGCCGCCTGTGGTGGACC
>JAPUDW010000191.1 GCA_027492915.1 Bacteroidota bacterium
GCATGATGCTGCCCCTTCATGTCAGAAATATGGGCTGAGTATAGCGCCTCGTCCGTTCGTGCCAACCCAACCATTCAGTCCGATGCTTCCATTCGGATAATTTGCGCCGATAGCCATGTAACGGTATAACTTTATGCTTAATGACTTTTCGCTAGTCGAATAGGGTCATTGATAAAAGGTCATTTTTTTCAGAAAGGCTTACATCGTCATGTTCAAGTTTAGAAAGTCGCTTGTTGGAGTACTGGCTTTAGCTGTCGTGCCGATGGCTTTAAACTCAGTCGTATTCGCCCAACCTGAAGGTGCCATAAAAATCGGTATTCTGGCTCCTATCACCGGGCCTGCCGGTTCGATTGGTACCGAGCAGTTGAATTGGGCAAAGTTAGCCGTCGCCGATTTCAACGAAGCTACTGGTTGGAATGTTGAATTGGTCGAAGGTGATACCCAGATTGACCCCGCTATCGCCGTCACCGTCGCAGAGTCCTTCATCGCTGACCCCGAAATTTATGCCGTTGTTGGTCCCGCTGGCAGCCAAGAAGTTGCCGCCACTGGCGCAGCCTTCGCGGCAGCCAATTTGGTCAGCATTTCTGGTTCGGCCACCGACCCCGGCCTGACCACCGGTGACTTCTCGACCTTCTTCCGTGTCGTCCCCACGGACGCTGACCAAGGCCCCACCGATGGTAACTTCATCGCCAACGAACTCGGTGCTACCAAGTTGTTCGTCATTGACGACCAGACTTCGTACGCTGTCGGTCTGGCTGACCAGGCCAGTGCTGCTTTCGAAGAAGCCGGTGGTGAAATTGTCGGTCGTGAATCGGTTACACAGGACGATCAAGACTTCTCGACCATCGTGACCAAGGCCGCTGGTGCTGGTGCAGAAGTGATCTTCTTCCCCGGCCAGATCGCCTCGCAGGGTGCTTTGGTTGCACAGGCCATTGCTGAACAGGGTGCTGATATTGTCCTGTTTGGTGCCGATGGTTTCCAATCGGTCGATGATTTCATCAAGGGTTCGGCTGGTACCGCTGAAGGTGCATATGTTTCGGCTTTCGCCCCCGATATTCATAATCTGGAATCGTCGGCTGATGTCGTTGCCCGCTACACCGAACAATACGGTGAATTCGGTACCTTTGGCCCGCCAACCTACGCCGCGACTATTGTCGTTCTGGAAGCCATTTGGCGTGCATCTGAGGCTGGTGATTTGACCCGTGAAGCGGTTGTTGCCGAAGTTGCTGCTACCGATCAGGAACTCAGCGTCCTCGGTGGTCCGCTGGCCTTCAGCGAAAATGGCGATGTCGAAGGTGCTTCTTTCTATATCTTCCAAGTCAAGGGTGATAACTTCGAGTTGGTTCCCACCACCGAAGCTGAACCGGAACCCGAAGCTACCGCAAGCAGCTAGTTCTGCTATTTTGGTCGCATAAGTTAAAAGAGAGTCAGGGTGATGCATTGCGTCACCCTGATTTGTTGCACACAAGAAGTTGAAATCAACCTATGGATCTTTTTCTCGCTCAATTACCGCAGTTGTTGATTAATGGTTTAACGCTTGGAGCGGTATACGCCCTGATTGCCCTCGGTTATTCGATGGTTTACGGTGTGCTGCAACTTTTGAATTTCGCTCATGGCGATGTGTACATGGTTGGTGCGTTCATCGGCTATTTTGTGATGGTCGCCTTGCTGCCAGAAGATGGCCCGTTGATTGCGCCCGTTATTATTATTATCTTGATGCTGCTGATCGCTATGCTCGGCTGCGGCGTACTCGGTGTGGTGATTGAACAATTCGCCTACCGCCCGCTGCGACATGCCCCGCGCATTGCCCCATTGATTAGTGCGCTCGGTGTGTCGTTTTTTATTCAGAACGCCATTCAATTGACGCTCACAGCGAAGTTCCGTACTTATGAAACCGCCAAACTCATTCCCCCTGGTTTCGGGTTGGACTTGGGGAATGCACGGCTTTCGGCAACCCGTGCGCTGGTGATTGTGACCGCTATCGTCCTGATGATTGTTTTGCAATACCTGATTAAACGCACACGCCTTGGTAAAGCGATGCGCGCAGTCGCCATTGACCGCGAGGCTGCCGCTATGATGGGCGTGAATGTTGACCGCGTTATTCTTTTTACATTTTTCATCGGCAGTGCTCTAGCCGGGGCTGCTGGTGTTTTAACGGGCATTGTTTTTACCCGCGTCTGGCATTTCATGGGTTTCGCCGCTGGTTTGAAAGGCTTTACGGCTGCGGTACTCGGCGGCATCGGGAATATCCCCGGCGCGATGTTGGGCGGCTTTATCCTCGGTCTTGCGGAAACCTTTGCGGTGGTCTTTGTGTCATCGACTTATAAAGACATTATCGCCTTTATCGTGCTGATTATCGTCCTGCTGTTACGCCCGCGCGGTTTGCTCGGCGCTCGTATTCCGCAAAAGGTGTAGCCATGTCACGCGATAAAATAGGTGTTGATCAATGGGTAGAGCAGTACGACCAGCGCGTGACGCGGGCAAGCGGGCTGCGCGGTTTTTTCGAGAGAGCTAGTAAGCGGCTGCCGGTGTGGGGTTGGTTGATTGTTCTGGTGCTGGTGGGTTCGCTATTACCCGTTCTAACCACGAATACTTTTGCTATTCGTGTGGCGGGTAACATCGCCTTGATGGGTATTTTGGCTCTCGGACTCAATGTGGTCGTTGGGTATGCAGGAATGCTCGACCTCGGCTTTATTGCGTTCTATGGCATTGGCGCGTATGTATATGCCTATTTGTCATCCGACTTTACGGGTGTGCATTTACCGACGTGGCTCACGCTCATCATCATTGTTGTGATTTCGGCGTTGTTTGGGTTGCTGCTGGGGTCGCCTTCGCTGCGGTTGGTGGGGGATTATCTCGCAATTGTTACGCTGGGTTTCGGTCAGATGTTTGTGCAGTTGACGACCAGCCTGACCCGTGTCGAACTGCCGGGGCATGACAAGCCAGTTGATCTTACTGGTGGCCCCAACGGTATCGTCAATCTTGACCCGTTGAGCATATTCGGGTTGCGGGCGACCACCGTTGTGCATTACTACCTGATCTTGTTGGTGGTGCTGGCGGTTTCGACACTTATTATTTACCACCTGTACCAATCGCGCGTGGGTAGGGCATGGCGGGCGCTGCGCGAGGACGAACTGGCAGCCGAGGCGATGGGTATGCCGACGCGCCGTTTGAAGCTGCAAGCCTTTGCCATCGGGGCGGCTTTCGCGGGGTTCAGCGGGGCGTTGTTCGCGGCGTGGCAGGGTTCGGTATTCCCCGGCAATTTTGATACGACGCTGCTCATTACTATTTATGCGATTTTGGTGCTGGGTGGTCTGGGCAGCTTGCGCGGTGTACTGGTCGGCGCGTTAATTATGATCGCTGTGCCGGATGTACTGCGTAATGCACCGCTGGCAGGGACGCTGTTTTATATCGGCGTGGTGGTGACCTTATTTGCCGCTATTAAACCCCGTTGGCAGGCTGTCGCTGTGGTTATCGCGACAGCAGTATTCGGCTTCATCCTGCGCGCGCTGCTGGTGGGTGCGAACCCCGAAGCTTTTATCGCGTTGAAAGCCACAGGTGCGTTTATCAGCGATACGGTGCGGGGTTGGCTGCCCATTCCAACCGACTCGGTGACCATCGGTAATTATGCGTTTGCGCTGCTGATCGTGGCGGTGATGGCCGTCAGCCGGATCAAGAGTGGACTATGGCGGTTGGTGGCACTTGTTCCTACGTTGTACCTGCTGATATTCGTGTGGGAGACGCGCCTGTCGGTTGAACCCAGTGTTACGCGCTTGTTGTTCGTGGGCGTGTTGTTGATTGTGTTGATGATTTATCGCCCCAACGGTTTGCTCGGTCAGCGCCGTGTGGAGATTGTGTAAGCTATGGCTTTATTTGAACTTCAAAATGTGTCGAAACACTTTGGTGGCTTACAGGTCGTCAAAGATTTGTCATTCGGGGTCGAGAAGGGCGAGATCGTGAGTTTGATCGGCCCGAACGGCGCGGGTAAAACGACGGTACTGAACCTGATTACCGGCTTGTATAAAGCGGATGCGGGTAAGGTGGTGTTTAATGGGCGTTCGCTAGCGGGGTTAGAAGTTCACGAGATCACCCGCTTAGGTATCGCCCGAACCTTCCAAAACCTGCGCTTGTTCCTGAACATGAGCATCATCGAAAATGTGATGAGTGCCGCCTATCTACGAACCAGCGCCAATTGGGTGCAAATTATTACCCGCAGTGCTGGCTACCGCAGCGAGGAAACGCGCATCCGGCAGCTTGCCGAGCAGAAGCTCGCTTTTTTTGGTGAACGATTGGTCGGTTACCGTTATGACCAACCCGCCTACAGCTTATCGTATGCCAACCGGCGGCGGCTTGAAATCGCACGGGCGATGATGACCGAGCCGAAGCTGCTGCTGTTGGACGAACCCGCAGCGGGCATGAACCCGAAAGAGACACAGGAAGTGACCCAGCTTATCGGCCAACTACGGGATGAACTCGACCTGACGATTATCTTGATTGAGCATGACATGGGCGTAGTCGGTGGTATTTCTGACCGCGTGATCGCGCTCGACCACGGTGAGAAGATTGCCGAAGGGTCGTATGAAGCTGTGGCGACTGATCCGCTGGTGATCGAAGCGTACTTAGGACGTAATGAAAATATGGTGCGGAAATGAGCAGCAACGGAAAAGGCGCACCGCTTCTCAGCCTGCGCGACATCAATACCCATTACGGGCAAATCCACATCTTGCAAGGCGTTAATTTGGATGTGTACCCCGGCGAGCTGATCTGCCTATTGGGGGGTAACGCTTCCGGCAAATCGACAACATTGAAAACGATCCTCGGCATTGTCAGGCCGACCAGCGGCACGGTTGAGTTTGTGGGTGAGAAGATCCAACACCGCCCGACGGGTTATCGCGTCGAGCGGGGGATGGCCGTGGTGCCGGAAAATCGGCGTATTTTCGGCTCGATGAGCGTCCTCGAAAATTTGGAGATGGGGGCGTATTTACGCCACGACCGGCACGGCATCCAAGAGGATATGGAGCGTATACTCAAGTTGTTCCCACGCCTCAAAGAACGCCTGCACCAATATGGTGGCACGTTGAGCGGGGGTGAGCAGCAGATGTTAGCGATGGGACGAGCGTTGATGTCGCGCCCGAAGCTCCTACTGATGGACGAACCATCGATGGGTTTAGCGCCGATTCTGGTCGAGAGCAACTTCGAACTCATCAAGCAGGTGAATGAGCAGGGTACGACTATTTTTATGGTCGAGCAGAATGCTAACATGGCGCTTTCGATTGCCGACCGTGGTTACGTGGTTCAAACCGGACGGATTGTGCTGGCGGACGAGGCCAAAAACCTGCTCGATAATGAACAACTCCGCAAAGCCTATTTAGGACGTTAAGAGGCGCATCATGGTGTCCATTCGTGACCGTTTCCCGATTTTCAAAAGCAAAATTTATATGAATAGCTGTTCGCAAGGGGCGCTATCCATTGATGTGCAGGATGCGTATGCCAATTACCTGCGCGACTGGGACGAAAAAGGTGCTCCGTGGGAATATTGGGGACAGCAGAATGAGGCGGCGCGGCACGCATTCGCGGGACTGGTGAATGCCGAGCCAAACGAAGTCGCGGTGACGACATCCCTTTCCGCGGGTGTGAGCGCACTCGCCAGCGCCTTGGACTTCAGCGGTGAGCGGAACAAGGTGGTTATCAGTGACTTCGAGTTCCCGACGGTCGCGCAAATCTGGCACGCGCAGGAAGCACGCGGGGCGAAGGTGGTGCATGTACCAGCAGCGGGGAACATCATCCCCCTGAGCCGCTTTGCGGACGCGATTGACGAGCAAACGCTGATTGTGTCGATCAGCCATGTATGCTTCCGCAACGGCACAATGCTCGATATACAGGCCATCATCGAGATGGCACACGCGAAGGGCGCGTTGGTGCTGGTGGACAGTTATCAGGCGCTGGGTACAACCCCGATTGACGTGAAGAAGCTCAAGGTTGATTTCCTCGCGGGGGGTGTGCTGAAGTATCTGCTGGCCTCGGCAGGGTTGGCGTATCTTTATGTGCGCAAGGAACTGCTGGCTGACCTCAAGCCGACGGCGATGGGTTGGTTTTCACAGGCGAATATTTTCGCGATGGATATTTACGCCAACACACCGCACCCCACGGCACGGCGCTTCGAATCCGGCACGCCACCGGTACCGAACACCTACGCAGCAGTGGCGGGGATTAAGCTGGTGCAGCAAGTCGGTGTGGAGAACATCGAACGCCAACTGAAGGTGCTGACAGGGGCACTGAAAGAGGGCATTATGAAGCGCGGTTTCAACCTCATGTCGCCGGTTGACCCCGCCAAGCACGGCGCGATGATTACGGTGCGCTCGCACAAGGTTGACCTGTTGACCAAGTGGCTGGCGAATGACGGCATCATTGTTTCCCACCGTGATGACAACCTGCGAATTTCCCCACACTTTTACAATGACCTGCATGATGTGGACTGCGTAATCGACGGATTGAGCAAGTACCGCGAGCTGATGGTGTAAACCGTTATATGACCTGAAGATAGACAAGCTCCATTTGAGACATAAGTAAATTTAGTGAAGCGCGAAAGTTAGAGCAGACTCGGTGCGAGCTATATATCCTGAACAACTTTAAAGCTGCTTAGTGCAGAAGGATAGAGGACTGTAACTAACTTACTACTAAAACCTTTGTGCTTAAGGTTAGATAATTTATATACAATGAATTTAATGGACGTTTGTAAGCAGAGGTTAATTTATTATCATCACTGTAAAATGGGATAACCCAGAACAGAACATCATCCTTTGGGATATGGTAAGCCCTTGGGATTGGTCAGATGTAATTCTGGCTAACAAAGAGTCTGCTATTTTGGCTCAGACGGTTCTGCATGATGTGTACATCATTGCAGATGTTACACGTACAACTCAAGTGCCGGGGAATTCATTTTCATATATTCAAAAGCTAACTGAAACAGGTGCGAGTAATGTTCGTAAAACCATCCTTGTAGGAACGAATATGTTCATGCGGACGATTTTGCTAACATTGCAAAAGATGATTCCCGCTCTAAAAGGTCGATATGACTTTGCTGACAATCGTGAAAAAGCACAAGCTTTATTGGCTGATCTAGGTTCAAAGCAGGCGATTACCAAATCGGCTTAAGACTTCCTCAAACCGCTTGAGGCGCTATGCGGTCATAAATTGAATCATGGATTTCATAGCGCCAGCACGCCCTATTCTATGTAGATTTCATGCCTGCCGGTATCGAGTGCAGGACTTAGCTCAATTTTAGTTTGTCACGTTGCAATCGTTTTAAACGCTCATTTTGATAAGCTCGAAGAATTTTTCTATTCTGTCCAGTATTGCGTTTGTGGAGTGCATCCTCAGTAACGTATCGCACAGCCAGTATGATGCGCTCAAATAGCTTGGAGTCTGACAAATGGGCGAGTTCTTCATTGGTGGGCATCTGTAAGTCTTCCGACACCTTAAATCCTTCCACATGAGCATAAGATAAATATACACAGTGTAGGCAACCAAAGATTTATATAAATGGGAAATGTGGACTAAAAATCCCTGAAATAGTCCTCATATAATACGATATTACGCTCAACCATACCGATCAAGCGCGCCTACACGCCAGCTAGCACCCCTGTACCGCTTCCAGCGCCAGCGCTGCGATCAATTGCCCGCGCACGATCTTTGAATACGCCGCTGGGATTTAGACCTTCGTTTTTGAGGTGAACTCCAGTTCCGTTCGTAACTGCTGCGCATGGATGAGCGCCGTGTGTTGCAGTGGCAAGCCCTTGTTCCTGTTTGTTTTCTTTTACCCATCTGTTATAATAGTTGTAATAATTCCCTTTTTGAACTACAACTCTATTGGTTTGGATAATCTCACTATTCACGCTGTCGGAGAGTCTATGTTGCAATTGGAACTGTTGGATCAAGACCCGATTGCCCAAATGTGGTTTCCCGAAATACGCGCTCATTACGTCGCCTTTTCTCAACAAATGATGCAAGATGAACCGCTGAACATCAAAGTAGGTGAAGGTGGACTAAGTTATTACAAGGCGTTTCGGGGTAAGTCTTTGTTTGTTTGCCACTTTAACGCGAAGCCGCAGCCTAAACGGGATGATCTGGGCTTCGCGGACTTTCGCTATGATAAGCTGCAAAAGTTCATTGATATTAATGAGACGATTATGGCAATGCAGGCGTTTGACACGCATGAAATTATTGTGAAGCGGCATAAACTGTGGTGCAGTATCGACTTTTTGCTAGTGCGCGAGTGCGAGGTGGCGGACTTATTCCGTCAGCACATCGTCGCGAAGCTGATCTAATCTACAGCTTTGCATCCACTGCGCGGTATGTGAGCGATCATTTCAAACGTTGTGCCACTGCCTCGACATCGAAGGGGACGGTGGGCTGCTCGTTAATGCGTCCGGCTTCTTCTGCAGCGAGGTTGGCGTCCTTGAAGCCTGCGCCGCTCATGACGCACACCACCCGCTCGTGGGGCTGAACCGCGCCCCGTTCGAGCAGGGTAACAAGCGCGGTGATGGGTGCTGCTCCGGCGGGTTCGACCCACACGCCCTCAGTCGTTGCCAGCCGCCGCTGCATGGCGAACGCCGCTTCATCGCTGATACCGACCACCGTGCCGCCGGATTCGTGGACAGCCGCCAGCGCATGATCGCCTGTGAACGGTACGTTGATACCCGAAATCTTGGAACGGGCATAGGGCAGCGTAGCGACTTTGGGCGTACCCTGCTGCACGGCTTCCAACAGCGGCGGCGCGTTGACCGACTGCACACCGATCATACGCGGCAGCTTGCTAATCACCCCCGCGCGATGCAGTTCTATGTAACCGCGCCATTGTGCCGCGAACATATCCCCACCGCCGACGGGTGTAATCACCACATCCGGCGCGCCGCCCAATTGGGCAACCGTTTCATAAGCAATGGTTTTGATTCCTTCGAGGATGTAAGGGTTAATCGGTGCCCAAACAAAGCCGAGGTAATAATTGGCTCGCGCAGCCACCGCGTTCAGGAAGCTGGATAGGGCTTGCGGCCCGTGCGCGAAAATACCCTCGACCAGCATGACTTGTGCGCCGGTTGCCAGTGTTTGCCGCAGTTTGGCGGGTGGGTTATTCGGTTCCATGAGGATGACGCACTTTAGCCCCGCCGCCGCGCAGTAAGCCGCAATCGCCGAGCTGGCGTTGCCGGAGGATGCGCTGACCACGCCGACCGCGCCAGCTTCCAGCGCCAAGGCTGCGACCATTGCGCCCGCACGATCTTTGAACGCGCCGCTGGGGTTCAGCCCCTCATTTTTGAGGTGCAGATTTGCCAATCCTAGTTCTGTGCCCAGCCGCCGCGCATGGATGAGCGCCGTATCCCCTTCGCCGAGGTAGGGCAGCGCTGTACGTTCCAGTGGCATCAGCGCACGGTAGCGGTCGATGCCGCGCCCTGTGGGGATGTGCTTAAGCTGCTGCACGGCGGCATCGTCATATATCGGTTGCAAGATGCCGCCGCACACGGTACAGCGCCCTAACGTTCCCCAAGCGGCTTCGGTGTTGCAGTCCATACATAATATTTGCATGTCTACGATGCCTTTTATTAGCGTATTTCGATTTTGCCGCGTTTTGCAAATTCTTCTATTGTTGTGTATGCAGTGTGAAATCGAGCTATGTGACGGGCTGCAAGCATTTCCAATGAATTTACATCCCAATAGTAAATTGGATTTTCTCTAGTTCCATCAATATCTGGTAATGGGACTAGATATTTTGCTCCCCACACACTTACAAAATAGATTGTCTTGAGAATCTCTCCATTATGTTTTATGTACACATCGCAAGTACTGTGAGGATCAATAAAATTATCAGCCCATTCTGAATGATAGTTATTCTTACTCATAGGGCCGTAAGGGTCAATAACAATTCGATAAGTATTGTCTTGTTCGCAAATATACTCGTCCATGTGATTTGGGGACGCATATTCCCAGCGGCTAGATCGAAGTAAATAATACAATTCTTCAATAGTATTTGGTTGGGGTTTGCAAATCGTGTTTGTGCTTTTCTCTATGCGTCTTATTAAACGCTGTATATCTTCCTCAAATCTATAAGGCGGTTTTCTTAAATTTTCTGCATTCTTGTAAGCAAGGCTGCCAATCATTGGTGGCAGCACATCCTCTGGTGGCAGATAAGTATCATCAATTGTGACAGGGATTAGAATTTTGTTTTCCGCTATAGCTGTTTCTATTTCTTGCATTACCCAATCTGGATTTTCAGGTTCTGAAGTTTCTAAACGTGCAGCAAGAGTTGAATGCCAAAATTCGCCAATAACGGCTATGACGACAGTTGATTCATGCAAATGTTTCATAATTTCTGCTCGAAAATCACTTCCGAGGAGAAAGTCATCAGTATCAAGAATGATGTTAGATTCACCGAAATGCCGCTTAAGAGATTTAGCGATTCTGTTAGTAATTTCCTGAGTGTCGTTTCGGCGGTATGAAATAAATACTTTCATTCGATTATCTACTCTGCCGGCACAAACGCGATTACTCGCTGCGGGCTGCCCGACCCATTGACAATTTTAAGTGGGGCGGCGATGACGACGGCACCTGTGGGCGGCAGTTGGTCGAGGTTGGTCAAGCTGGCGAGACCAAACTTACCCGCGCCGTGCATCAGTGTGTGGCAGGGGAAGGGGACATCGAAGCCGCCTGCTTGCCCCGCATCGGTGCCAACGGTTTCTACACCTACACCCAGCACGTCGCGTTCGTTGGCGAGGAAGCTCACACAGTCCTTGTGCCAGCCGGGGGAGTGTGCGCCGTCCGCTTTGATGTTCAGGAAGGCATCCCGCCCGACACGCTTTGACCAATCGCTCCGCAGCAGCACCCACGAGCCGGGTTGAATCTTGCCGTGTTCGCCTTCCCACGCCAGCACATGCTGCCGCGTCAGCAGGAAGTCCTCGTACTGCGCCACTTCTTTGCTCACGTCGATGACACAGGCAGGGCCGACCAACTTCCGCGCCGGAATGGTATCGAGGGCATTATTCGCGTAATCCTTGCCCGTAACCCAGTGAATAGGCGCATCGAAGTGCGTGCCGGTATGTTCGCCGAGGTGGATGGTGTTCCAGTACCACGCGGGGCCTTTGTCGTCGTATTTGGAGATGGTTTGCATCGAAAAGCCGGGGGAAGGTGCGAACATCGGCGGCAGGTCGATCACTGGTGTATCCGCATCCAACGGCTGTGTCAGATCCACCACTTTCACCCGCCCACTATTCAGTTCTTCCACCAGCAGCGATAACACGGTCACTTTTGCAGCCATCACAAACTCCTCATAGGATGATTAGAGAAATATAATATTGTTCGAGTTAAATAGGGCGGAATAGAAGTCGAAAGAGTTAGTTATGTACTTAGGTTGCTAGGGCTCCACCGACAGCTTCTACCCCAATAGCCCCCATAGTATCAGATATTATGAACGCTAAGGTTTTAGCAGATTTTACCATAACAGTGCCCCCCTCTGTCTTTAAGTTCTCGCCAGTAGATAATTCCAACGCAACTAATCGCACCAACACGATTTCAAAGAGGACTATCAGGGCAAAAATTGTCCAAGGAATCGAACCTATTGCTAGACAACCTATCAACCTAAATACACAACCAACTAAATTGTATTTTTTAATTCCTATCTTTACAAGTTAGTCCTAAATTTAACTTAGTTTTTCGCGCATCTGCTTGCGTTCGCGGATGTAACGCTCGAAGCGGAAGGCGTTTTCCGGCAGCTTCAAATCCATGCCGAAGTGATCCGGCCCCACCGCCTCGACCTTCGCCACGATGACGCTAAAGGCTTCGCGCTCGAACGCATCCGCCACCGCGCCGATGAAGTCCATCGGGGTGCTGACCGCCGCCACATACTCGACCCCCGCGCCTCTGGCAATCGCCGCCAAATCGGTGATGCCGGAGGTGGTGTGCGAGGCAAAGCCACCGGTCGAAAGTAAGCTGCCGTTATCGAAAATGATGTGCGTCATGTTGGCAGGCTTATAGCGAGCGAGCGTCGTCAGGGTGCCGAGGTTCATCAGCACCGAACCATCACCATCCATCACCACGACTTTTTCCTGCGGTTCACTGATCGCCAGCCCTAAACCGATGGATGACGCCAGCCCCATCGCGTGTTGCAGGTAGAAGAAGTTCTCGCAGTGGCCGAGGTCGTACAGTTCCTGCGCACACGCCCCCATGATGGTGACGACCAGCTTATCTTGTAATTCGGGGTAAATGGCTTCGATACATTTGGCGCGTTTCATGGGGTTAGTCCTCCATCAAGTCGCGGCTCAGGAGCAGCGCAACAGGTGACAACGAACTGAGTGAGTAGGTATAGGCTTGCTTGATCTGCTTGCCGACTGTTTGCGGGTCACGCGCAGTATCAAAGGGGATGTTCAGCGCCCGTAAGATCGGCTCGGTAACGATGCCGCCCTGTGTGTGCCACGGGTACGGTTCGCCCATATGCCCACGATGCGCGATCAGCATACACAGCGGGACTCGGTAGAGCATCGCCAGCGATACGATACCGTTGATGGCGGCGAGGAAACCGTGATTTTGCATGAGCAGGATGTGCGGCGTTCCGGCGAAGTGCGCTCCTGCCGCGATGCCGATGGCTTCTTCTTCCTTCGCCACCTCGATCAAGCGCATATCAGGGTCTTCTTCCGCCAGTTGCAGCAGGTATACCAGCCACGTTTCCGGCAGCGCGGTGACGAAGCGCACCCCCGCATCCTTGATGCCCTGATAAACCGCCTTGGAATTGTCGAGCGAAACGGTCATGGTACAATCCTGCCCATACTGGAAAATACATGTAAGCGGGTAGTGTAGATCAATGGCAGATTCGCGTCAAATAATCCATCTTTTGGCGCGAATTCTCGGTTATGATAAGCCTATTACGGATGTACATGGCTTTTCGGTTAGGGAGACTAATGGATAAACTGACAATCGTTATTCCCGTTTATAACAGCGAACAATCCTTACCGCCGCTGCTCGAACAACTCGCACAAGTTTTACCGACTATAGTGCCAGCCTTCGAGGTTATCCTCATTAATGACGGCAGCCGTGATAAAAGTTGGCAGGTCATCACCGCTTTAGCCCCCCGTTATCCCTTCGTGCGCGGGGTGAACATGATGCGCAACTATGGGCAGCACAACGCCATTTTGTACGGTGTGCGGCAGGCGCAGGGCGATGTCATCGTCACGATGGATGACGATTTGCAGCACCCGCCGGAGGAAATTCATAAGCTGCTGGATAAACTCAACGAAGGCTATGATGTGGTTTACGGTACGCCGCATCAAGAAGGCCACGGTTTCCTGCGTGACCTTGCCTCGCAGGTGACCAAGTTTGCATTGCAAAGCGCGATGGGCGCACAAACGGCACGGCAGGTAAGCGCGTTCCGTGCCTTTCGCACTGTTGTGCGCCAAGCTTTCGCCACATACCACGCACCGTTCTTGTCGATTGACGTGCTGCTGACGTGGGGGACGACGCGCTTCTCGTCCGTTACCGTGCGCGAGGACGAACGTACTCTCGGCGTATCGAATTACACTTTCCGTAAGCTCGTCACCCACGCCCTTAACATGATGACTGGCTTTAGTGTGCTGCCGCTGCAAGTCGCTAGTTGGATCGGTATCGGCCTCGCGGTGTTTAGTGTGGTGGTATTGTTGTATGTGGTAGGGCGCTACGTGGTTGAAGGCACCCCCGTCCCCGGTTTCCCCTTCCTTGCCTCGATTATCGGCTTATTTTCAGGGGCACAGTTGCTAGGGCTGGGGATTATTGGCGAGTATTTGGGGCGGATGCACCTGCGTTTGCAAGACCGCCCGACTTATGTTGTTCGTGAAGAAATTATGGGTGAAGCGGTCAATCCGCCACCGATGGAGAAAGTGTCATGACGACTTATAAAATTCCCTTCAACCGTGCTACGCTCATGGGCAACGAGATGAATTACATCGCCCAATCGGTTGTAAACGGTCACATCTCCGGCGATGGGAGCTTCACCAAACGCTGCCACAAGATTTTGGAAAGCACCTTGAATGTGCCGAAGGTTCTGCTGACCACCAACTGCACCCACGCGCTCGAAATGGCGGCGCTGCTGCTGGATGTCAAAGAAGGCGACGAGGTGATTTTCCCATCGTTCACCTTCGTTACCACCGTCAAC
>JAPUDW010000192.1 GCA_027492915.1 Bacteroidota bacterium
GGTACAAGTCAAACGCCCATTCATTTTCATGAACGCGGTTGGCACGCAGGATGATGTGCAAACGCTGCTTCACGAGGCGGGGCACGCCTTCCACCTGTTCGAGGCGCTCAAGCTGCCCTATGCCCAGCAGTGGGAATACACGTCGGAGATTGCAGAAGTCGCGTCAATGTCGATGGAACTGATGGCTGCACCTTATCTGGTTGAAAGCGAAGGCGGGTTTTACTCCCCGCAGGATGCGGCACGGGCGGAGATCGAACACCTTGAGCAGAATATCTTGTTCTGGCCGTTCATGGCGGTGGTCGATGCTTTCCAACATTGGGTGTACGGCAATCCTGATCAGGCGATGATCCCTGCGGAATGTGACGCGGTGTGGGGCGATTTGTGGGCACGCTTCATCCCCGGTGTGGATTGGAGCGGTTTGGAAGACCCACGGGTAACGGGTTGGCACCGCAAGCTGCACATCTTCCAAATCCCGTTCTACTATGTGGATTATGGCATGGCGCAGGTTGGCGCACAGCAGGTTTGGGCAAATTCGCTGAAAGATAAGGCTAATGCCGTGCGTGATTATCGTACCGCGCTCGGCTTGGGCGGCACACGATCACTGCCGGAGTTGTTTGAGGCGGCAGGGGCGAAATTTGACTTTGATGTCGAAACACTCGGCGAACTGGTCGAGGTTGCGGAAGACCGTATCCATACGCTCGAACAGGTCTAAAACTCCTATCAGGCTCACTGTCTTGTCTATATTGACCAAGATGGTGAGCCTCAATTTCCCCTAAAAGGTCACAATTGACCCCTCGCTTGCTTTGTGGCACATTCAAGTCACTTTGCGATTGACCATGCATTAGGAGTAGGCTGTAAATGACTTTTCATGTTCTCGTACCGGACAGCGTGAATAAAAAGGCTGTCGAAATTTTGGAACAAGCCGGTTTCAAAGTGACCGCGCCGGGGCAGATGAAGCGTGAGGAAACCCTCGCCGCGATTGCCGACGCCGACGCGCTGATTATCCGCAGTGCGACCAAAGCCGACGCGGCATTGATTGATGCTTCGACGAAACTCAAGGCGATTGCGCGGGCAGGTGTGGGTGTCGATAACGTTGACCTTGCGGCAGCGAGTGCCAAAAAGATCGCCGTAATGAACACGCCGGCTGGTAACACCGTGGCGACCGCTGAATTTGCCTTCGGGTTGATGCTGGCACTGGCACGGCACATCCCGCAGTCGCATTCGTCGATGCAGAACGGCAAGTGGGATCGTAAGTCGTATCAAGGGGTTGAACTGCGCGGCAAGACCATCGGCATCGTCGGTTACGGGCGCATTGGTCAGGCTGTGGGGAAACGTGCTGCCGCCTTCGATATGAGTGTATTGGCCTATGATCCCTATATTCCAGCGGACACCATTCGCAAGATTGGCGCGGAACCGGTGACGCTCGATGAACTGTTCGCCCAGAGCGATTTCATCAGTTTGCACAGTGTCATCACCGACGAAACACGCGGCATGATTAATGCATCCAATATCGCCAAGATGAAAAAAGGTGTTCGTATCGTCAATGCTGCACGCGGGGCGCTGATTAATGATGCCGAACTCGCGGAAGCGCTGAAGAGCGGGCAGGTTGCGGGTGCGGCCTTCGACGTATACACCGAAGAACCCCCGCCAGCCGATCATCCGTTTATCGGCTTGCCGAACGTGATTGACACACCACACCTTGCTGCCAGCACTGATGAGGCGCAGGTCGCAGTCGCCATCGAAGCAGCGGAGTTGATTGTTGCTGCGTTGCAAAAAGGTGAATTTAAGAACGTGGTGAATGCCGACGCATTGAAGTAAAGAGTCTCGCTTATTTGTTTTGTAAGGGCACACAACCGTGTGCCTTTATTATTTCCTCATATATGATCTACCGTTTGAACCGTCTGTTTGTAATGCTCCTTAATTTGTCTCGCTGATATATTCTTATACAATGCCTTTATCGTATATAAATTTATTAAGGTGTTAGATTGTGAAAAAATGGCTCATGGTTGTCACATCATTCGGTCTGTTATGGAGTGCCAGCCACATTGCCGCACAGGACACGGACGTTTGTGAGGCGCGACAATTGACAGACATCCTGCCGGATAGCGATGTCACAATGGTTGTGTTCGGTGGGGCACAGGTGGACGTTGCGCTGGCATCGCCGCTTAGTTTCTCGGCAATTGCGACGAATAGGATTAACCTGCGTGCCGAACCCAGCACGAATGGCGCGATTGTCGGCAGCCTTGGGAACGGGGAGGCGATCACTGTAATCGCACGGAATGAAGCGGGTGACTGGCTGCGTTTAAATCATAACGGCGAAACCGCTTGGGTGTTTGCCAACCTCGTAAATGTTGATGGCGACAAGAACAGCCTACCTGTGGGCGAAGCTGCCCCTGCTGCAACTTCTGGTGTGGTTTTGAATTCGGTTAGTCATTGTGAGGACGTGGTTAACAGCGGTCTGCTGCTGCAATCGCCGTTCAATGAAGTGCGGCAGGTAACGGTGAACGGACTGCCTGTCTACTTTAACGGCACGGTTCTGCTGAAATCAGCCAACAATGTGACGCGCGTACTGAATGTGGACTTTAATTCAGCAGTTGCCGTTGGTAATGCCGGTATCGAAATTCTAAGCGGCGGCTATATGGATATTGGCGCAGATGGCAGCGCCACCGAACTGGCCGCATATAGTCTTTATGATTTGATTGCACTGCCTTTAGATTTGCTGCCTATACCCGTGCAGCGCCCGATCAACGTGGCGACCAACTATGGCCTTTCACCCTGCGGATTCCTTGATGACGACGGAAGCCTGACCGCAGCACCCGCTGGTCAGCCACTTGAGATACGCATCAGTACGTCGGGTGACCAGAACAGCCAAGAACTGCTCACGAATATGGTGAATGAGGGCAAACGTGTCCTCACGGTGGATGGCGAAACAATTGAGTTATGGTCGATACATGGGCCTTATATCGTGGGTGAAAACATGGGTGTCACATGGTATTGGATCGCCCTTAGCCCGCAGCCCGGTACGTATGAACTGGAACTGACGACCAGCGCCACCGATACCGAGTTGGATGGTGTACTAAGCTGTACCCTTGTCGTTGAATAAGAGAAAAGCAAAAGGACGCATATGCGTCCTTTTGCTTTTACAGTGTGGGTGAAATCGACATTCTTCTCCTGTTACTAGGGAAGAATGTAGCGATCTAAATATTGACCGGCATGGCCTTCATGCTGTGCAGCAATATGGTGTCGTTCCATTCGAGTGCCTCTGGCTCGACGGCAAGCGACAGGTTGGGGAGGCGTGTTAGCAGCGAGTTAAAAGCGATCACCCCTTCCATCCGCGCCAGCGGTGCGCCGAGGCAGTAGTGGATGCCGTGACCGAAGGCGATGTGCGGGTTCGGGCTGCGGGTGATGTCGAACACATCGGGGTTGGCGAAGACCTTCGGGTCGCGGTCAGCCCCCAGCAGCGAGGCCAGCACCATATCCCCCGCCGGAATAACCTGTCCGTACATTTCGACATCTTCTAATGCCCAGCGCATGGTGGTCGCGCCCACTGGCCCATTAAACCGCAGCATTTCTTCAACCGCGCTCTCCATCAGCTTCGGGTTTTCGCGAAGCAGCTTGAGTTGGTCAGGGTGTTGGAGCAGGTCGAGTGTGCCGTTCGCCAGCAAGTTTACGGTCGTTTCATGCCCCGCCGCCAGCAGCAGGAACACCATGCTAATCAGTTCTTGCGAGTCAAGTTTGTCGCCCGCTTCTTCCACTTGCAGCAAGCCGCTAATCAGGTCGTCCTGTGGCGCGGCGCGGCGTTCGTCAAACAACTGGTGGAAGTACATGATGAATTCCAGGGCAGCCGTCGCCATGCCGTCCGAGTTCACGCCCCGTGTGCCATCCACGATAATCACCTGTGTCCATTCACGGAATTTTTCGCGGTCACTGGCGGGGATGCCCAACAGTTCAGCGATTACCGTAATCGGCAGCGGTACGGTATAGTCATGAATAAGATCAATCTGCGATTTCCCTTGCATGGCATCAATCAGGTCATCGGAAATCTGCTGAATGCGCCCGCCCATTTCACGGATCATGCGCGGGGTGAAGGCGCGGTGTACAAGGTTTCGCAAACGGGTGTGGTCGGGTGGATCGACTGTCAGCATATGGCGGTTGATGCTGGCTGCTGCTTGCATCATCATATCGTCGGGGTCAATCGTTGTACCCGGTCGGCGCATCATATCTTTAGTGAACCGCTCATCTTTGGTGAGCTTCACGCAGTCCTCGTAGCGCGTTAACAGCCACGGGACGGAGGTCATCTCCATACGGTTCAGTTTGGTCAAAGGGGAGTCTTGACGCATTTGTGCCAGAATAGGGTGGGGGTTACGCAGGGCTTCAGGTGAATAAAGGTCGAAAGTTTGGGTTGGTGTTGTATACATAAGCGGCTCGGTATCCTGTTATATCCATGAGATATGCTATACTGTGTATCATAATACATAGTATATACGATAGAGTCGAATGAGAAACCCGTAAGGATTTGTAAAACGATGGAGAAAATGGATCGCCGTATTCGCCGTACCCATAAACTGCTGGCTGACGCACTGGTGGATCTATCGCAGCAGCAGGGTTACGATGCGGTTACTATCCGCGACATCACCGATGCCGCGGATATTTCATATTCGACTTTTTTCCGGCACTATACCGATAAAGACGCGCTGCTGCTGGATATGATTCAAACCACCGTCAGCGAACTTCGGGCGCTCATTGGCGACGAGCAGCCCGCACCGTTAGCTGGCACAGTGTTGTTCGAGCATGTGGCACTGAACAAGGCGTTATATACCATGCTGCTGGGGCGGCTCAATTCGAGCGCGATTGTGCAGCGCATTCAGCAGATTATTATGAGCGAGATTCTTCCGGTTGTCGTACCGGATGCCGATGCTCTCATCCCGCCTGAAATCCGCGCCAACCATGTTGGTGCCTCTGTCCTAGCGCTGGTTAAATGGTGGCTCGACAACGATACGCCCTACACGCCGGAGCGCATGGGGGATATTTACGCTAAGCTCATTATCGAGCCGACCCTCGGCAAACGTTAACTACGCCGCTGGCGGTTCGCGGTTGAACAGCAGCGCTGGTGCAGCAATCCCTAGTGCAATTGCCCCTAATATGAGTGCCGTCCGTACCGCGTTCGTCGATGCCGCGATCAGCGCGACATTCGCTGTATCCGCATTCCCCAATGACAATTCGATAATTGCCAGCATCGTCCGGTAGGCAAACACCCCCGGCACCATCGTCACAGCGGCGCTTAACGTGAACACCGGAATGGGCGCGTGCCAGCGGCGCGATAGGTATAGGCTGATGAAGCCAATCAGCGTCGAGCCTACCAATGTCGAAACCTCAATATCCAGCCCGATTTGCATGAGCAGCGTCCGCAGCGCGTGGCCGAACGCAGCCGCAGCCGCGCACCCCGGCAGCAGGCGTGGTGGTACGTTGAACAGCACCCCGAAGCACATAGCTGCAAGTGCCGACCAGATGCCATCTTGTATAACAAAGCCGATTGTGTCGAGCGTGTTCATAAGCCGCTGATCCCTACTAGGCGCATCGCCATCACGAGGCCGAGCGCAATCCCCAATGACACCATACCCCCGACCACCCCGCGCACCATCCCCGTGACCAGATGCCCTGATACGAGGTCGCGCATCGCATTGACGAGGTGGATACCGGGAACGAGCAGAATTACGGATGAGATCATCGCTGTTTGTGGCTGCGGACTGAGGTTGTAGAGCGTGGCGCTGGCACCAATGAGCGAGGCGAAGAACGAGGTTACGACTACCACGATGAGGGAGTTGAAGTGTCGCCATTGAAGCTCCTGCCGCACGAACTGCGCGACAGCCGCCGCCACGAACGTGACGAGGAACACCGGCCAATCGCCCCCGAACAGGCGGCTGAAGGCGGCACAGCCTAAACCCACCAACACCACCACTATCCAGCGGTTATACTGCGGCTTCAGGTGGCTGAGGCGCGTCAATACCTCGCGTGTGCCGGCGCGGTCGGTTTGCCCACGCTCCACCTGATGCACCAGCGCCCGCACTTCGGCGAGGATTTGCATATTCACGCCCATCGCCACCACCCGCCGGATTTTGGTGCGGAATTCTTGATCGCTGGTGGTCGTCACCATGATGGCGTTCGGCGAAACAAGGATGTCCATCCAATGTGCGCCAAGTGCTGTGCCGAGGCGGTGAACGGATTCTTCCACCCGCGCTGTTTCCGCGCCGTTTTGCAGCAGCAGTTGCCCCGCCCACAAAGCAAGGTCGATCACATCGCGCAGCGTTTCGTAGTCCAGCGGCGGTTTAGCGGTGGCTGAGTGCATAGCAGCTTCCTCTAGCTTGTCATTACAAATTGTGTTTAGAATAACATGAAAAGGAGTTTGTGAATGCCGAAAGATGTACCTAAATTTCCCCGCTTATCGTCAGTGTTTAGCGTGGGTGTCGCTCTGTTGGTCGGCGTGTTAATCGGCTCGATTGCAGCCTTTGCCGCGATTACGGCGGTGTGGGGTATGCCTGATCTGTGGCCGTTGGGCGTAGGGTAAACACCGTAATTTCTGGCCGGCAGTTGAAGCGCACGGCGGGGGCAATCGTCCCGACACCACGATTGGTATATTGAATCATATTGCCGACTTGATACTGTCCCACTGGATACTTCTCACTAAACGATGGCAAAATAATTGGGCGGTTGATGATCGGTATCCGCACTTGCCCACCGTGCGAGTGACCCGATATTTGCAGGTCGAAACGTCCGGTCGCGGCGCTCACATCGGCGAAATCCGGCTCGTGCGCCAGCAGCACCGCACAGTCGTCACCTGCTAGCTGTGCCATTACCGCGTCAATATCGTCCTTCTGCTCCCAGTAGTCATCCACCCCTGCCAGATGCAGCACCGCCTCGCCGCGTTTGAGCGTATGCACCGAGTTGGTGAGGTCGATCATGCCGCTGTCGGTCAGCATCCCGCGAATGGCGATTGGGTCTGTCCAGTGGTCGTGGTTGCCGAGGATAGAGAACACTCCGTCCTTCGCCTTGAGCTTGCTCAGTGCTTCGGCTAAGGGTTGCAGCAGCGGTTGAATATCCCCATGCGTTACATAGTCACCTGTCAGGGCAGTTGCATCCGGCTGCTCGGCGTTTACCATCTCTACGATGCGCGTCAGTTGTGCGCTCGTCATTCCCGTACCCATATGGATGTCACTGATTTGCGCCAGTCGGTAGCCATCAAAAGCTGGATTGAGGCGCGGCAACCGCAGTTCTAAATGGACGATTTCGACGTTGACCGGTTCAACATCGTGGGCATAAGCGTAACTGCCGACACCCCCGAAGGCGGTCACGAGGGCTGAGGCGAGGCTAATCTTGAGGAAGCGACGGCGTGAAATCGGCGGCATAGGCATCTCACCTAAAAATGGACGATCAATTTTGCTATTTTAAAACACAATCGGCTAGAAACACGTAAATTCTAGCCGACGTTTTGCCGCCTATCATCTATCGTATTCGGTGAAATAGGGATTTGCTGTCGGTAAATCTCTACACAGAATATCTGTTATTTAGACTGATGTCGCCGCTATCATTGCCATCCTTTGTCAGTTCTTGCTCTATTTTTTTTCAAGCTCAGATTTGTCAATATTTGCCCAGGCATTCTCTATAGTTGCTTTATTTACGTTTGAGTAATTAATGTTAGCTGGCGCAAGTGCATACAACCAATTTTATATTAACTAAATCTTACGAAATATTACAATCCTGCAAGGTTGTAGTTAGGCATATCACTTTATATTTGTAATAGTCGTTTAGGTGGTGAGATGATGGATTGAAACCGTATGACCTTCATTAATCAATCGCATCTTGTTAGAGCACGACAACAAGCGAAAAAAGGAAATCAAATATTCCTAACGTTCGAGCGATCTGTATTTCTCGCAATTTTGACCGCGATTGTACTGCTGCGGTTTGGAAACTTACACTATAACTCGTTATTTGTTGACGAGGCTATTTATGTAACGGTCGGCGAGGAGTATCGTGCTGGGGTGAATTTACAGGCTGCAACCAGTTGGATGTTTGGCTCGCCACTTTACCCTATCGCTGTTTCGTTGGCGAATGAAGCCGGCGGAGTAACGGGTATGCGGATACTGAGCGCCTTATTGAATGTTGCGGCTTGTCTCTCTGTATACCTTATAACAAAGTACACCTTAGGGAAATTCTCGGCACTGTGGGCATTTTTTATTTTTGGGCTTTCACCGGGAAGCATTTTTTTAGGTCAATATGCAGCCTATGATGCACCGGCCGTTTCATTTTTAGCCATCAGCTTGTTGTGTATCGTATCTGCACGCCGCCACACAAAGAAGTTGGAATATGTCTTTTTGTTCCTTGCCGCGTTGAGTTTTGTTGTGTCGGTCTTATCAAAATATATCGGCGCTATTTATTTTCCCGTAATTATCTATTTCGGATGGGTTTTATTCAAACGTCAGGAGAAGAATGCGTTCCGCTCCCTGTTCGTTTGTTTTGTATTACCGGTCGGTCTGATTCTGGGGCTATACGCCATTCTGTTTCGATATGACTTGATCGACCTCGTTCGTTACAGTGGGCGATACTCAACCGAAATTGTTGATCGCAGCGTCATTATGAACGCAATCGTTGAACAAATCGGATTGCCAATATTAGGCGCATGTGTTGGGATTTACTTTCTTGTACGCGATAGCTACAGGCGTTATGCTGCGAATCGGATGCGATTTGTGATTGAAGGAACTGTAGTGATTTTCTTGCTGGTGGGTGCTCTAGCACTGCCCATTTACCATATCATTTCGTCTAATACCCGCGGTATCGATAAGCATTGTGTTTATGCATTGATTTTCTTAGCGCCAATGGCAGGATACGGTTTTGTCAATTTGACGTGGCGGTTGGTCATGTGGGCGGAATTCCGTCCACAGCATTGGCGATTTCGGGTCGCCGGTATGTTTGTAACCGTCATTTTGGCAGTACTTATCTTAAATAACGCCCTTGATAGAAATTGGTCGATGCAGCACGCATGGCCGAACGCGCTGCCGACGCTCACGTATTTACAGAGCAAGGGTATTAACAGTCAGATGAAAATACTCGCATCGGGGTCTGCTATTTATGAATACTACCTCGACACGGGTGTTTACGACCGCAGCTTATGGCAAAGCACATGGTATTTCTACTATGAAGGCGGTGAAGGTGTCGACAAAATGCGTAAGGCGATTCGGGATAATAATTTGGATTACGTCATTTTAGACGATTATTATACGCCGTGGATCAACGAAGCTTTAGACCCCGTGCTTCAAACTTCAGGTTACACACTTCAATTTCAATATAGCCAAGCTTTGGGTGATGGGGGAATTATTCGGACACGAATATTCGCTCCACCATCAACTTAGTATACAGAGTTTCACTGCCCTATTCGATCTCGATCCCGTATCTTATTGATGGAGTGAGCGTGTCATGAAACTAAGTAAAAGGATGAAGTTGTATGCTGCGGGAATGGTTCTCATTCCTGTTATCGTCATCAATATTCTTTTGCTCCAATATGCAAATACGTTAGTGTGGCCTTATTTATGGCCGCGTCCGGGTATTCATATTATTGTGGCTATATTTATCGTCCTATTCTGGCTGCCGGAGCTGACAAAAGGGGTTTGGCAGTTTCGTATTGTTGGGATGTTGATGATTTTTATCGGGCAGTGTTACGTTGTGCACAGCATCCTTGTCATGTTTGCTGCCCCCTCCATCATCGCGGTCATTCATGTCATTGGCATCACGGGTACATTCTTGACCATGACTCTCGGCTTCATCAACCAGCTTAGGCCGCGTAGCAATTATCAATCGCCGCCGCTGCCCGATGAACTGCCTTATGTTGCTGCCGTGATCCCGACTTACGGTGAGCCAGTTGATATTCTTGAGAACACCGTTCAATCTTTGAAAGGCTTGGATTATCCGGCTGAACGGCTGCTGATTATGATCTCTGATGATGGACACCGCCCCGAAGTCCAAGCGATGGCTGACCGACAGGGGATTAGCTACAATTTTGGCGCACGAAAAGATGCCAAGGCCGGTAATTTGAATTCAGCAATCCAATATTTGAAGACGAATTGGCCCCAGGCGGAATTGATTTTGACACAAGATGCGGATGAAATCATTGATCGAAGCTATCTACAGAAGATCGTCGGCTATTTTACGAATCCCCGGATTGGTTTTGTGCAAACCCCCAAAGATGCCCTCGCACCAAAAGGAGACCCCTTCGGTGTACGTGACCGGGTATTTTACGATGTCATCCAATCAGGCCGCAATGGAACCGGCGCAGCCTTTTCGTGTGGCAGTGGTGTTTTGTGGCGTATTGCGGCGATTGAATCCATTGGCGGGTTTGTGACATGGAATGTGGTCGAGGATTTGACAACATCCTTTTACCTCCACGCCAAAGGGTGGCGTTCTGAATATCACAATGAAATTTTAAGCATGGGGCTTGCGCCAGATGATATACCCAGTTTGCTGAAGCAGCGCGGGACATGGGCCGTTGATACATGGCGTTTATTTCTGTTCCGCAATCCGCTAACGGTACCCGGCCTCACCCTATCGCAGCGGTTGCAATACTTTGAATTAGGGATGTTCTATATAACATCCGCATTCTTGATGCCTCTGTTGATGATTACGCCGATACTTTCCCTGTTGTCGGGCAAATTCCTGCCGATAGAAGGTTCGGCGCTTTTCCCGTGGGTAATCGTCAGCATCGGTTACTATATGCTCCTTTCTGGCAGTCAGGGCGAATTTTTCATTCGCATGTATCAATATTGGGTCGGTCACTTTGCCACGAACCTGAAGGCTTTTTGGATTGCGGTGCGGTCGCGGAATAAGAAGCCGAGCTATAAAGTGACCAGCAAAACAAGGCAGAACGGTTTTCATGGCAGGCTGGTGTGGGTGCAATTTGCCTATATTGTTATAGGAGCCATTGCCGTGTTCAATGGATTGTTCGCCTTGAACGAGATCAGCTTTATGGTGCGCCTTGCCAATATAGCGGTTGTGTTATTCTTTATGTTTATGGTGAGTGCGATTACAAACGCAGCCTTCTATGGTGTCTCGTTTCCGCGTATCAAATCGCCATTTCATATTCGCCGCCGGTTGGGTTCTTTTAATACGGCTTCCATTCAAGAGGGTAGTGGTACCGACTAAGTGAAGTTGGCATAATTACAAAATCGATCTTTCGCTCTGAAAACGGGGCTGCTAGGTGGCTGACCGCAGCGTATACACCGTGATTTCCGGTCGGCAGTTGAGGCGGATGGCAGGCAGACTCGTCCCGACACCGCGATTGGTGTACTGAATCATGCTGCCGACTTGATACTGTCCGATAGGATACTTGGTGCCGTGACGCGGTACGATAACCGGACGGTTGACGACCGGCCAGCGGATTTGCCCACCGTGCGAATGCCCCGATATTTGTAGGTCGAAGCGTCCGGTCGCGGCGCTGATGTCGGCGAAATCCGGTTCGTGCGCCAGCAGCACGGCACAGTCATTCCCCGGCAGCAGCGGCAGCACTTGGGTGATGTCGGCTTTGTTGTACCACAGCGTATCGACCCCTGCGAAATGCAGTACTGAACTCCCGCGTGAGATCGTATGTACACTGTTCTTTAGCTCGGTTACGCCGCTGTCGCGCAGCATCTGGCTGACCATCAGCGGATCAGTCACATAGTCGTGGTTGCCCTGTGTCGCTAGGGTAATATCCTTCGGCTTAAGCTGGCTGAACGCGCTCACCAACGGCTGCATTAGCGGTTGAATATTCCCGAAGGTCACATAATCACCCGTCAGCGCGATCACGTCCGGCTGTTCGGCGTTGACCATGTTCACGATACGGTGAAGCTGCTCACCCGTCATGCCGGTTCCCATGTGGATGTCGCTGATCTGCACGACGCGATAGCCATCAAATGCCGGCGCGAGGCGTGGCAGCTTCAGTTCCAAACGGACGATCTCGATATTGGTGGTTTCGGCGTTACTGGCATAAGCGACGCTGCCAATACTGGCAAAGAGGGAAGCAAGGCTGATCTTGAGGAAGCGGCGGCGTACAATCGGCGGCATAGGCATCTCACATGAAAAATGGACAAGCAACCTTGCCATTATAAGGCACAATCGGCTAGAAACACGTAAATTCTAGCCGACGTTTAGCCGCCTATCATCTATCGTATTCGATGAGGATTTACCATCGGCAAATTCCTACACAGAATATCGGTTATTTAGACTGCTGCCATTTCTATCTTTTGTTCTTCGACCCGCCAATAAACGGTGTAACGCTGGTGGTGCAACTGATAGAAGGGGATCAGCGTGACATCAGTCGGACTGCCAATCCCTACACTACGGAAGGTTAGCGCTTCTCCAGCTACCGGCTGAATATTCGCCACGATGCTCTCTTTGCTGCCGACCAGCGCGGGTACAGGCGGTACGGGCAGGCGGTTGATGGCAGCCTCGCGCGTGTGGTAGTCGGGGTTATACACTTCCGGCATATCGGCAGTGCCCAGCGCACCCGCCAGCACAATCGGCCCGTACAGGACGGCGACCATCTGCGGCGCGTTCGGCAGGTCTTCTAGATGCAGCGCCATCGGTAACTGCACCTCAACACGGTCACCATCCTGCCATTCACGCTTGACGGTCACATACGAACCTGCGCTGGCCTCTACCGACTGTGTTTCACCGTTAATCGACAGGTTGAACCCCTGCGCCCACGCCGGATAGCGGATTTTGAGCGTCAGTTCGGTTGGCTGCGAGCAGTTGATGGTCAGGTTGGTGGTATCACTTTCGGGGAAGGCTGTTTCCTGCCGCAGCGTGATTCCCTTTTCCGCCCACGTTAGCGCTGACGGAATGAACAGGTTCACATACGCGCTGCTGTCGTCATGGTAGTAAATGGTGTCGGCGTACTTGGCGTGGTTTTCCATGCCGCTGCCTGTGCAGCACCAGAATGAGTGGTGCGGTGTGTTATAGACCTTCACATGCCCCGGTCGCAGCGAGGCGAAGTAGGTCATCATGCCGGTGTCGGGGTCTTGCGAACCAAGGATGTGGTTAAACAACCCCCGTTCGTAAAAGTCCATCGCTTTAGCCGATGGTTCCCAGCCGAAGATATGGCGCGTCAGCTTGAGCATGTTATAGGTATTGCAGGTTTCGGCGGTCACACTGCTCAAGTGCTGGTCAAACCGATTGGTAGGGAAGAACAATTCGTCGTCACTGTTACCCCCAATGGCATATGAACGGTGCAGAGCCACCCGTTCCCAGAAGTAAGCCGCGATTTGTTGGAGTTTTTGGTCGCCTGTGAGTTCGTACTGGCGTGCCGCGCCGATAGCCTTCGGAATCTGGGTGTTGGCGTGCATCCGGTCGAGCAGATCTTCCTGCCGCGCCAGCTTATCCAGAACCACCGTATCGTTGAAGGCCAGCGACAACGCTAAATGCTGCGGTTTGCCGGTGATGGCGTATAAGTTTGCCAGCGACTCGTTCATGCCGCCGAACTCGTTCAGCAGCGCGATTTGTTGTTCCTCGCTCGTCAGCCGCCCAATGCGGAAGCTCAACCAATCGGCTAATTGCTCTAGGACTTCCAACGCCTGCGCGTTACCCGCCTGCTGGTAGGCATCCAGCAAACCCGCCACGATTTTATGCAAGGTGTAGTAGGGTGCCCACACCGAGCGGCGCTGGTCAACACGGTCGAAAAATTCCTCAGGATAAGCCGAGAGGAATCCGGCATTGTAACCCTGCGAAGGCATGGCTGCCTGCACCTTGGCTAACTCGGTAACAATATAGTTGACCCGCTGCTTAAAGCGTTCGTCGCCGGTGCTGGCGTACATCAGCGCACAGGCCGAGAGGTAATGCCCGAAGATGTGACCACGCAGTTCGCCGGTGGGCTGCTCCCAACCACCGTAAGGTTCGGCGCTGGTCGGTAGTCCTGCCGTCAGCCGGAAGGTATGCAAGAAGCGGTCGGGGTCTAAACCCAGCAGGTAGGCTTGGTCGCGCTTCATGTTGGCTGTAAAAGGGCTGTCGCCCGTCAGGCGCACATTTTTTAGATCAAAAGGTTTGGCTTGTATCATCTTTTTACTCATCAACTACCAGAGGAAATCGGAGCTTAGAGTATAAGGTTCATGTCCTTACTTTTGCCAACC
>JAPUDW010000193.1:0-2498 GCA_027492915.1 Bacteroidota bacterium
GTTCACTGATAACTTCAACATCATTGCTTCTTTATGGCGGAAAACTGTTTTGTGGCGGCGCCGACTTCGCCGACTTCGCCGACTTGGACGACATTACCGACATAAAACGGCTTTGTCTGGAGCTAAAAGTTGATTCTCAACTGCAATATTTCTAACATTTTCAACGGTTATGGCACTCTACTGCCGCCGCTGCCGCCATCACTGCCATATTTTGTATAGCATTAAGCTGACGACTTGATTGGGGCTAACTGCCAATCGCTCTGCTTTACACCAGCGCCCGCCACCAACCCCAACCAATCGGGTTGTTCTGCTGGCAGGGCGTGCGGAACTTGTAGCGCTTCTGCTTCCAAAAGCCGTATAGGAGCGCACGCGCGCCCCTACCGGCATCACAACGTTCAGGTCGCAGGATAATACAACCACCTGCGGGAAGTAACGTGGGACTCAATCTTCATATTCCTTTTCTGCGTCACGCGCAGCTTCGATACGGGAAAGGTCAGCCGCCCGTGTTTGGGCGTCCGGCTCAATGTGGTTCTTCCACAGGCGCTGGGCAATCGCGGCGGCGTTTTCGGCCTCGCGCACCCCTTGATGGGCGAAGTACGTGCATACCCGTTCAATATCGCGCTTCAGGATAAAGTGCGACTGGCTGTTACCAAGGCTGCTCGTCACCTGCGGAAAGTCGATCAAGGTGATCTTGCCTTCCCAATACAGGATGTTATAAGCCGAAAGGTCGCCATGAATCATGCCGTGCAGCAGCATCAGCTTGATATTGCGCATCGTTTCCTCGAACAGTTCGTGTGCTTCATCGCGGTCAAGCTCCACCGTACTCAGCGTCGGCGCAGCCATTTCCTCATCGCCCACGTAGCCCATCAGGATCGCATTTTCGGCGACCGCGTAGGGCTTCGGCACTGCCGCACCGATGGCGTAAAGCTGGTTGAGCGTGTTGTACTCATACATCAGCCACGAGGTATGTTCCACCTGTACACCGAAGTCGCTCTTCTTGCCGATGGCACGCATCAAGCGGTGGTCGGTTTCTTTGGCCTCTTTGCCGTCGGCGGTCAAGATGGCGCGGCCTTCGCGGTACATCTTGTCGTTACGCAGTTGGCGGAATTGGCGCGGGCGGTAAACCTTCGCCGCTAGCAAATCCACGCCGTAAGCCGGACGCGCGGCACAGCGGTAGACGCTGGCTTCCTTACCACCTCTTACCATCGCCAGCACATCGGTGATGAACTCTTGACGGTAAAAGTCGGTCAGGGATTGCAGCAGCCACGTTGCCTCGTAGCGCGAGGGTTGGTAGGTGGTTTTGTAGGGTGTGTCGCCTTCGAGCGCGTCCGGCGCAGCGAGCGACTGCACAATTTCGGCCTGTGTTTTCTTGGGCGTGTGTTTGCCCTTTTGTTTACGGACGCGGCGTTCCTGCCGGTCAACGAATAGTTCGTTATAGTCGTCGTCTAAGTCCATGCTGAATTTCAAATTCAAGATCGTTATCCTCAAGATAAGCAAATTGCGTTATAGCGTTTGGTAAAGGGTAGGTGGTGAACGCATACGCGTGACCACAACAGCGTTGTTAAACGTGTTTCGGTGCTAAAACGGTTTGTTGAACTGAGGTTGATCGGGACAGATCACCAGCAGGCAAACACAAAGCAAGCACCCCGGTTATGGGCTGCCGTTCGACGTTGTACCTGTGGCCTTGAGTGGGTTAGCGAGACGGAGATAAGCCGTTACTGAAGGCACAACCGAACGGTGGTTATGTTTTTTCCAAATTCAGCCATCTTTACATGCCTCCTGATAAGGAATAATCGATCACTTTGACGACTATAGCACAGGTTCATTGGGGTTGTCAAAGGACGAAAATCCGGTTGAACCTGCTGTTGTCGGGGTACTTATCCAACGCTCACTGATAAGCATGATACACAATTTTGGGCGCGTCGCACTCGGGCTTTCGGCGGAGATTAATGCTCTTTTATATAATGAGTTGTTCCAGTCGTCGCTGCATCGGTAGTCGGGGTGGATGTCCCTTTCTCTACAAGCGCACTCGCGGTCTCTTCGCCATAACGTGCAACGTCGAATGGATTTTTCATAGCATCAAATGTCGCCCATATGCATAGTAATATTGCAAAGATGAGCATTCCAACGGCGAAAAATCCAGAGACTTGTTTATGGGTTATCATAAAACTTTCCCTTTGCATGGAGTCGTTTTCATAATAAACACGGTATATCATTTGGAGGCTCACACATGTTTCAGACTAAAACGCTCGACTTATTCGCGGGGATCTCGATTGCCGATTACGCGGCGGCGCTGAAGTGGTACGAACAACTGCTGGGGTCGCCACCCTCATTCTTACCCAACGACATCGAGGCGGTTTGGGAACTGGCAGAACACCGTTACCTGTATATCGAGAAGCGACCGGAACATGCAGGTCATGGCAAGTACACCCTTTTCGTAGATGACCTCGATTCTGTCGTTGACCAGATTAGCCAGCGCGGGCTGAACCCTGACCAGC
>JAPUDW010000193.1:2598-14048 GCA_027492915.1 Bacteroidota bacterium
AGGAAACCTATGACAACGGCGTTCGCAAAATCACCTACCGTGACCCGGACGGCAATGAGATCGGGTTTGGTGGTGCGCCTCAGTAACAGCCTTATTATCGCTCATCGAAGGAGACATACACATGTTTCAAGCCAAAACCTTTGATCTGTTCGCCAGCATACCGGTTACTAGAGGCTGTTATGGACTTTCGTAAAGGAGAATTACACTGGAGGGATGAGCGAACCCAACCGATGTGAGTGACGAGGAATGGGCGTTTGTTGCCCCGTACCTGACGCTGATGACCGAGGATGCGCCACAGTGTGAATACCTGCTGCGCGAGGTGTTCAACGGGCTGTGCTATCTGGTGCGAGGCGGGGTTTAATTATAAACGTACAATCATTTACAAGGGGATCTATGACTACATTTCACGCATTCCTCGGGTGCAGTCTTGATGGGTACATCGCAGGGGCATCAGGTGAGCTTGACTGGCTGACCGTGTTCGAGAACGAGAATAGCGGATACGAGGCGTTCTTCGAGTCGGTCGATGCGATGGTGATGGGTCGCGCGTCCTACAATGCGATCCGCGCCACCATGCCCGACCTATACCGAGGCATACCGATCTATGTGCTCTCATCCACGCTGGAACCCGGCGCTCAACCCAACATGGGCGCGTCGGTCGTGACTGTTCATCCGGACATCCCCACCCTTCGAGCGGCGCTGGCCAATGCCGGGGTACGGCGGGCCTACGCCGACGGCGGACGCACGGTTCAGTCGCTGCTGGCTGCCAGTCTGCTCTCTGATCTCACGGTGACTCGCGTTCCGGTACTCATTGGTTCCGGCATCCCTCTGTTCGGACCATTGTCCAACTCGGTGCGAGCGGAGCTGGTCAGCTCGACCGAGATAGGCCAGGGAGCCGTCCAGTCCGTCTACCGTTTCCCAGTCACAGTCTGATTCCCGATCTTTACCACGCCCGGAGGGTTGTCGTCGATGCCTCGAACCAAGACCGTCAGCGACGAGGCTATTTTGGCGAGCGTCATCAAACTCGTCAGCGCATCGGAGCGGCCAAGCTGACCAGCAGGAAACCTATGACAACGGCGTTCGCAAAATCACCTACCGTGACCCGGACGGCAACGAGATCGGGTTTGGTGGAATGCCGAGTTAGAGCATATTATTTTTAGACTTCCAAGCCTGATAATATCCTTAACCATTACCCTGCATTGCTCCCCTTGTATCTTGGACAAGGCGGTAGCGGGTGAGCTATCAAGGCATCGCTAACAGCATTGATAATAGCGAATGCATCAAGTGGGTTGGGCTGATGGGTGGTCGAGGTTTTAGCCTTATCATATGTCCAAAAGTTGACTTTCTAACAAAAGCGTGGGGTCAACTTTGTTCAAAATTTGCATGGCCTCTTCGACTGAATCGGCTTTTTTCACATGAATATTAAACGCTCTTGCGATGATCATAATCGTAAACATGACCATTTTGCCGGGGCTGATGATGATTCCCCATCCAACCTTATCTTTGGGGATAATGGTTGACCATTGACTCAAGTTGGAAAAGTTAAATGGTTGGTTGGCAGCTCTGGCAACATCAACGATGTAATGGATCGGTGCTTGGCCTAACAGGATAAAGTCATGAGAAGTTTGATTAATTAAGGCTATTTCTTCCTGTTGAATTTGGCCTTCGATACGGACTAAGATAACACGCTCAGGAATAATCCACTCTACAAGATAAGGCATGATTTATTTCCTCAGAATCACAGTTACTATACAAAATATATTTAGACTATTAGATCATGAAATAACTCGTAACAAAAGTAGTGTTTGTGAATTTTTTGTAATATTTATGGTCGGGTAGCAACTATGTGTCGGGCATTAATGTCGGTTGGCTGATTTGTTGAGTTAAGATTACAATGGCGGTATGTAGTTGTAGGGAATAAGCTGTGAAGCGCTTTTTTGATTACCGAGTTTTGCCCGTTCTGCTGCTGCTAATGATCGTCGGATGCAGCCCTGCGCCCCAAGCACAGGTACAACCGCTGCCCACCGTCGCCTCGTTGGAGCAGCCGCCCTCACTGGATGACGCCGCAAACGTGGCGATCAACTTCCTCGAAGCGTGGCGACTGGGCGACTTCGACGCGCTTTATAACGCTATCGCCTTTTCGACTCAGGAAAGCATTTCTAAAGAAACATTTATCGCCACGTATACCGACGCGGCGAACGCCATGACGCTGGAAAGCCTGACGTTCACCCCCGGCGCGTCCCTATTCCGCGATACCCAGCGACCGGACATCGTGAACTTTAGTTACAACGTCACCTTTAACACGCGGATGATCGGCACTTTTGACGACACCAACCGGAATATGCAGTTGGTATTCGATAAAGCGGCGGGTACATGGCGGGTGGCATGGACACCGGGCGACATCTTCGGTTTGATGGCATCCGGCGGCAAACTGCGGCTGGAACTCAGCGTACCGAGCCGAGCCAACATCTACGACAGCACCGGGCGCGTGCTGGCTGACCAGAGCGGACGGGTGGTCAGCGTGCGGGCGGTCAAACAGGAGATTACCGATTGGGGCGCGTGTTTGAATATCCTCGCACCAGCCATGAACAAAGACCCGCAAACGATTCAGCGGATTTACGACCGTTCACAAATGGCGTGGTTAATGGATCTGGGCATTATCGAGCCAGCGGTTTACGACCAACAGCACACCCAGATGGAAACCACCTGCGCGGCGCAGTTCGAAAGCCGTCCGGTACGGCAGTACAGCAACGGCACGGCAGCCGCCAGCATCATCGGCTCGGTGGGCTACCCTGACCCTGAAGAACTGCCTGCCATCGAAGCACAGGGCTTTAACTCCGACTCGATCCTCGGTAAGAGTGGTATCGAGTTCACATGGGACGAAACGCTGCGTGGGCAGCCGGGGGCGCGGCTGATTATCGTGAGTCCAGCAGGCGAAGTGCTGCGGGAAATCACACGGGTGGCATCGAACCCGCCGCAAAGTGTATGGCTGACGATCAACACCGATATGCAGTTGCAAATTCAGGCGATCCTCGCCAGCTATTTTGACCGGATGAAATTGGCCGACCAGAGCAAGGGGGCATCGGCGGTCATTATTGATGTACATACCGGTGCGGTTTTGGCGATGGTTAGCTACCCGACGTATGATGTGAACGCCTTCGCTCCGTTTTCGCTGCTGGGAACGGCGCAGGCACAAGCGATGATTGCAGAACTGGGCAGCGACCCGCGACGACCGGTGCTGAACCGCCCGACACAGGGCGCGTACCCGTTAGGCTCGGTCATGAAGCTGGTGTCGTCGATGGCTGTAGCGGACAGCGGCGTTTATACCACCGATCAGGGTTACGTCTGCACTGGCATATTTACCCGCGAAGGCAATTTTACCCGCTACGACTGGTACCCGCAGGGGCATGGGCGTGTCAATTTGCGGAGCGCCATCACCCAGAGTTGCAACCCATACTTCTATGAAGTGGGTTACCAATTGAATCTGGTTGATCCTGAAATTCTGCCAAGCTACCAGCATCGGTTCTTCGGCGGTTCGACCGGTATGACGGATCTTGCCGAAAACCCCGGCTTTATCCCCGATCCTGAATGGAAGCTGACGGCTACTGGCTTACCGTGGACACAATCCGACGCGATCAACATTTCCATCGGGCAAGGCGAGGTGCAGGTGACACCGCTGCAAGTGGCGCGGATGGTGGCGGCGATTGCTAACGGCGGGACGCTGCTCAAGCCGCAGTTGGTGGCGAAGGCTGGTATCCTCGGTGAAGCATCCAGCTACACGATGACACCAAACGCTATCGGTGATGCGAACATCAAGCCAGAAGTGCTGGAAGTGATCCGTGCGGGCATGTGCGATGTGACAAGCGTTTCCTACGGTACGGCGGAATACCAGTTCCGCGATGACGACGCGCTGCAAGCGCTGGGTGTGTGCGGTAAGACCGGTACGGCGCAGGACGTACCCCGCCCGACTCACGCATGGTTCGCGGCGTATGCCCCGCGCGAAAACCCACAGGTGGCGATTGTGGTGATGGTCGAGAACGGCGGCGAAGGTTCCGGCGTGGCAGCACCGATCACGCGTGACATCCTCGACTATTTTTTCTTTCAGGTGAAGCGGTAAACTTTTACCCCCTCATTCCCCTAGCATCTACTTCGGACAGATGCATCACCCTATAGGGCGGGTGGTGCATCCAATCATGGTCATGCATAAACCAGAACATGCGCTTAACCTTTCCACTTTTTGATGTGTATAGTGAGTGCAGCCTCAACGTTGTAAAATGGGGTTACCAAAGTGCGAATTTTTGGTGTTTCTGCCCTTCAAGGTGGGAAATAGCTGCCAAGTAGCAATAATGAACACGATTTCGCTAAAAATTGGATACTGTCTGAAAAATATTCTTACGCGATTGATTATTTAAGCAGAATGAGGAACGAACCTATGGACTGGGGACACGCAATACATAAGTTATGGGTGGGCGCACGGCTGCGCTGCCCGAACTGCGAAAAGGGAAAGATGTTTCATGGCTTATTTAGCATCGACAAAACCTGCCCGAACTGCGGGGTCCGTTATGAACGATTGGATGGGGAGTCGATTGGCGGTACGCTGGTGAACCTCGTGTTCGCGGAAGTGCTGTCGATGGGCGGGTACATTATTACACAGGCGTTGTTCGCGCCGCCGCTGGCATTCCAGCTCACCTTCTGGGTATCGTTCAACATCATTTTTATCCTGTTGTTTTACCGGCACGCGCGGGGCATCTGGGTAAGCGTGGCGTATCTTTCCGGCAGCGTATATCCCGATGCGGTTGAGACAGCGACAGAGGATAAACCGGTTATTAAAGCGAGTAACGCGCCGTAGATGAATAGACCCCTTCCGACGCTGACGCGACACCTCCCCGCAAGCGATGGAGAGGAAATGTGGCGGCGAGTGCCATCGAACGATTTTGTTTGTAACAACGGACGCAACGCGCTGCTTCCCTACACCTACATTGACAATGTTTGGAAATGAGACAAGTCGTGACGCTTCAAAAATGTTTGATCGCCAATCGAGGCGAAATCGCGGTACGGGTGATTCGCGCTTGCCGTGAGCTGAGTATCCGCAGCGTGGCGGTGTATTCGGCGGTGGATGCCAACGCGCGGCATGTGCAGTTGGCAGACGAGGCGTATCTACTGGGGCCAGCACCCGCCGCTGAAAGCTACCTGAATGCCGAGAAGTTGATCGCGGTAGCACAGGTGGCAGGCTGCGATTGCGTTCACCCCGGCTATGGCTTTTTATCCGAGAATGCGGACTTCGCGGCGGCGGTCACTGCGGCGGGGCTGACGTGGGTCGGGCCGAGCGCGGAGTCGATGCGGGCGATGGGCAGCAAAACATCGGCACGCGCGTTGATGCAGCAGGCGGGAGTTCCAGTTGTGCCGGGGTTCCAAGCGGAGGAAGCGGATGACAATGCGTTCGTAACGGCAGCGGAACAGATTGGTTATCCGGTGCTGGTGAAAGCGGCAGGTGGGGGCGGCGGCAAGGGGATGCGGGTGGTGCAGACGGCTGATGATTTGCCGGAAGCACTTGCCAGCGCACGGCGCGAGGCGGCCAAAGCTTTTGGTGATGCGCGGGTGTTTTTGGAGCGCTATATCGAGCAAGCGCACCATATTGAGATTCAAGTGCTGGCGGATGCGCACGGTAAGACGGTGCATCTGTTTGAGCGCGAGTGCAGCAGCCAGCGGCGGCATCAGAAGATTATCGAGGAATCGCCCTCGCCGATGCTGGACGATGAGACACGGGCGCAGATGGGCGCGGCAGCGGTCGCGGCGGCCAAAGCAGTTGGTTACGTCAATGCGGGGACAGTAGAGTTTATTGTCACGGTGACGGGCGAGTTCTACTTCTTAGAGATGAATACGCGGTTGCAGGTTGAGCATCCGGTGACGGAGATGGTGACAGGACTTGACCTTGTGAAGCTGCAATTCGGGATCGCGGCGGGTGAGGCGCTGCCTTTCGTGCAAGCTGACCTACGCCAACGAGGGCACGCACTTGAGTGCCGACTGTACGCGGAAGATCCGGCGAATGGTTTCCTGCCAGCGGTGGGCAAGCTGCTGCGGTTCGTGCCACCGGACGCGCCGGGGGTGCGGGTGGACGCGGGGGTGCAGTCCGGCGACGAGATTAGCATTCACTACGACCCGATGATCGCCAAGATTATTGTGCAGGATGTTGACCGCGCGGCGGCACTCCGGCGGATGCAAAACGCGCTGGCGCAAACAGTGGTGCTGGGGGTGACGACCAACCTCGCCTTCTTGCAAGCGCTGCTGGCGCATCCGGCATTTGCGGCGGGGGAAGTCGATACGCGATTCGTGGATGCGCATGTGGCGGAACTGCTGGGAGAAGCACCTTTGCCGGATATAGCGCTGATCGCGGCGGCGGTGGGTGATTTCCTCGGTGGGCAGCACGCCGCACGACCGACTGTAACGGGTGGGCAAGCTGACGGCGACAGTTACTCACCGTGGGGGGTGACCGATACCTTCCGATTGGGTGAGCGCTAAAAAGCATACACGGTTACAATAGGGACAGTTAACCCCCTCCCCAACCCTCCCCCGCAAGCGATAGAGGGAGTAAGACAATTCGACGAGGCGGTGATTTAACAGGAATATAAGCACTGACTTATACTCATTTAGAAAGGCTTACTATGGTCAAGCGTCTCATCATTCTGGTTGTCTTGCTCACCGGAGCGCTGTTGGTTGGCCGCGCACAGGATACCGCCGAACGCGAAATTTACACGGTACTGAGTTACGGTGACGGTGTGTTCGAGCCGGAGAAGTGGCTCGCCAGCGCACGGGAAGAAAATGGACGGACGACAGCCGAATGGCGCGATGATGACATCAGCGGCCTCGCGTATTTAGGCTATATTCACTTCGATAACCCGATACAGGCCGAGCAGATTCCGCTGGTCTTCACCGAGGATTGGTTTAACGCGGTATTCGCGAATTATCAGGGTATCGTGGAAACCAGCAACTGCCAGATTGATGATGTGACGCTGCATGAGTTCAATGTGCTGCAAGCGGGGGTGCGCTTCAGTGTGCGCTATTGGATACAGCACATCAACGAAAACCGTGTACTGACGCTGTTCCTAATGTTCCCATCGGCTGACACGGCGAACATGAACACTTATGCCGAGGGCTTATTTCCGGATGCGGCGATCTGCGCAGGGTAAGGCAACCCTTCTCCCTTGTTGCTATGGGGAGAAGGGTGTAAAACGCATGGTACTCCGTTTTTGACTATGAACTGATTGTTTGTTCAGATGCTTGTTTCAGCCAATAGCTGTTGTGCAGGTAAGCGCGAAAGAACAGCAGCGCCATCACAGCCAATAGTGCAACCTGTAAGACCATAAAAATTTGACTGAGTGTATCCAACCAATTGATGCCGCTCGACAACCACAAGGCGTTTTCCATCGGCTGGAATCGTGAGTTGAGACCAATTCGGACGGGGGAGTCAATCGCATCGCTCATGACGACAAAATTAACGCCGAACAGATTCATGATCTGGCCGGTAGAGGAATAGGCGAAGATCAGGCCACCAAGGAAAGCAACCCACCGGAACAGCCGCGCGAACCCATAAAGTCGGGTGTGAGCCGGTTTTAAGCGCCATGCCATCAAGAGCAGCCCGCTGCAAATGAGGAGGGCTGATGTGGTGTCGATAAACTCCGTTACTTGAAACAACCGATGCTGTATCAAAGGATAATCGGTCATCAATAACTCATTCAACGGGGTAACTCGCGCCAGTAAAACAGCTCGAAAAAACGGTATAACTGTTAGTCCCCAACCCAATATTTGCAAGTTGAGTGGCAACCGGAGCGATGTAATCCCCAACTGCCGAGTTAGAAAATCCCGAAACAACCATAATCCACCTAAAAAGAGTGTAAACATGCTCGCGCTGGCGATAATCCGAACGCTGCCGGACACGTAAGCGTTGGGTATCATGGTGCTGCCATTGAGGAAGAACCAAACAAGCACGAGACACATGATGACTGCGGCGGCGAGGTGACGGTGCAGTTTGAGGTGTATCTTGCGTAAGCCGCTGGCCGTTTCTGCCGCGTCGCCCAATTCGGTCATCACCCGTTCATGGGCAGTAGCGGTTGGCTGCCCCATACGCTGGTCGTCAGCAAGCGCGTCATGATAATGCCCTGCCAACTCGGCGCGAACCGGTATTTGGATTTCCGGCGGCAGGCCAGCGGTTGCACGATCAAGCCAGTTTTGAAATTCGCCGTTCATGATCTTCCCCCTTGTTTTGCCAGCACTAGATTGACAGCCGCCGCATAGGTGTTCCATTCCGCCACTTCTCTGGCGAGCATGGCACGTCCATCTTCGGTCAATCGGTAGGAACGGCGGGTATGCCCGTTGGCTTCCTCGGCATAGGCTTCGATTGCACCCTGCTTTTCGAGGCTGTGCAGCGCGGGGTAAAGTGTGCCTTCGCGGAAAGCCAAGACATCTTTTGACTGCTGTTTGATCTCTTTCGCTATCTGGTATCCATGCTTCGGCTCGTCTTGCAACACATGCAAGATAAGCAGGGGTAAGCTGCCTTTGAAATTCATGCTGCCCTCCTATCTTTAACAAATATTACTATACATCGAAATCCGATGCATCACAAATCATATTATATTTCGGAGAGCAGCGAACAATACAACTTATGCGGATTGCGCGACGATCTCTGGCAGTTCAGCCAGCGAGTCAATGACATAGGTAGGCGGTGTGGTCATTCGGGCTACGTCATCGCGCGTCGAAGCGCCGGTCATGGTGGCGGCGGTTTGCATCCCCGACTGCTGCCCCATGAAGATATCGGTTTCGAGGCGGTCGCCAACCATCATCACATTGGCGGCAGGCAGCCCTAACTTTTGCAGCGCGACCTCGACAATGAGTGTGGAGGGTTTTCCCGCCAGCAGTTCGACGGTGCGGCCTGACATATGCTCCAGCGCCGCGATAGTGCCACCCGCGTCGGGGATGCCGCCACCGGGCATGGGGCAGGTTTTGTCGGCATTCGTAGCGAAAAAGTGTGCGCCGTTGCGCAGCGCTTGGTAGGCGGTGTTCAGCTTGCGGTAGTCGAGGGTGCGGTCAAAGGCGACCACAACTGCATCCACGCCATCGGGGCGAATCACTTCCATCGGGTCTTGGTCAAGAAATTCGTTGACGACCGTTAAACCGAAGCCGCGCAGTTCAGCCAGCAAATTACTCTCACCGACCACGTACAGCCGCAGTTGGGGCGAAGTTTTGGCGAGGTGATAGCCCAGCACATAAGCCGAGGTGATGACATCATCGGCCTCGGTGGGGATGCCAAGTTTGGTCAGCTTATGGGCGTAGTTATCACGCGGTTCGAGCGGCTTATTGCTGACAAACAGTACCTTCTGCCCCATCTCGCGCAGGCGGGTAATACCCTCGACCGCCCCCGCCAGTGCAGACTCGCCCAAATACACCGTACCGTCTAAATCGAAAATGAATCCCTTGACTGCCTCTGGCATCGTCATATCCTCTGTGTAAGCAATTGAATGACCTTCAGTATAGCGCTTCTTATATCAGCGTAGGCTCCAAATAACTATGCTACAATGCATGGCGGTTTTATAAGGATCATAAAGGCTTATTAACGATGCTCCGCATACCTTTCCCACACTCGACACCGGAAAAAGAAGGGATCGCTTCAGCAGCGGTCGCGCAGTTTGCCACTTCACTCGAAAGCCAGATTCAGGATGTCCACAGCTTCATATTACTGCGACACGGCAGCGTGGTAGCAAACGGATGGTGGTCGCCGTATGCACCTGAATATCCGCATATGTTGTATTCGTTGAGCAAGAGTTTTACCTCAACAGCGGTGGGTATAGCGGTGGCGGAAGGCTTCTTCTCGATTGATGACCCTGTGCTGCCCTTCTTCGCGGATGATGCGCCTGCCGAGGTGAATACGCATCTGGCGGCGATGCGGGTGCGCCATTTGCTCTCGATGACCACCGGCCACGATGAGGATACATGGTGGCACATGACCCACTGCGAGGATGGGAACTGGATTAAAGCCTTTTTCGGTGTGCCGGTTGTGCATGAACCGAGGACACACTTTCTCTACAATACCGGTGCATCGTATATGCTGTCGGCGATTGTGCAGAAAACGACCGGATTGAAAGTAGTTGATTTCCTAAAGCCGCGTTTGTTTGTGCCGTTGGGTATCGAGCATCACAAATGGGACGAGTCGCCGCAGGGGATTAACCTCGGTGGCATTGGACTGAGTACGACTACGGAAGCCATCGCTCGCTTCGGTCAACTGCATCTGCAAAAGGGCATGTGGCAGGGTCAACAGCTTATCCCCGAAGAATGGGTGGAAGAAGCCACAGCATTTCAGGTTGCGAATGGCGAGGGGGATTACAGCGATTGGACGCAGGGTTACGGCTATCAGTTCTGGCGCTGCCGCCACGGTGCGTATCGGGGTGATGGTGCATTCGGGCAGTACTGTGTGGTGATGCCCGAACAAGATGCGGTACTTGCCATCACCGGCGGGATGGCGCTGGAGGATATGCAGCAGCCATTAGACTTCTTGTGGGAACACCTGCTACCCGCAATGGGCAGCGAACCGCTGGATGAAGCGGTTGAAGATCAGCAGCGGTTAGCCGAAAAGTTATCGAGCTTGAGCCTGCCTGCGGTGAAGGGTAATGCCACCTCGTCGGTTGTGTCAGACGTTAGTGGTCAAACCTACAACGTGGATGAGAACGTGCTGCACATCGAAACCCTGTGCCTGAGCTTAGGCGAATCGGGTTGGCTGAGACTTACCACAGCGGACGTCGAGGAAATAATTGAATGTGGTTACGGGGTGTGGCGGCAGAGCCAAACCCGCCTGTTTAATCAAGGAAACGATGTTGAGCCTCATTCCGTGTTCGCCAGCGGCGCGTGGATGGGTGACGACAGCTTTACGCTCGTCGTGCGGCTGGTTGAAACGCCGTTCTACCACACGTTGGTCTTTTATTTTGGGGATGATGACTTGATGGTTGAAATGGGGATCAACTTATCGCTTGAATCGGCGCAAAAGGTACTGCTGACGGCGCAAAAGTAAGCCTAATAAAAACGCGGCAAAGCCCACGTAGGCCGCCGCGTCTCATTGGCATCTATCTTATGAAATACGGTCGCTTTTAACGTCCGCTCGGGTTTCCCCGCAGAATTTTTGTAAGCGGGCTTCGCCACCCCACCCGACCAGGAAAGCCCATCGGATTGTGCGGGATAAAAAAAACCACCGCCGCGTCTAAAATTTCGCGCAGACCATTGCTGATTCGATCCAATATACCTTGATTTTGTTTTGCCACAGTGCAGCCTTTCTCATTTTGCACCACTGAGTATACAGTGGCAGCGGTGTGGAAACAAAAAACCCCTATATACCAACTTTGGGTTTATGAGGGGCGAGGCGGCTTTTCTAAAAAATCAGATCGGAATGCTTCTATGGACCTAAAGGGACT
>JAPUDW010000194.1 GCA_027492915.1 Bacteroidota bacterium
GTATCGGGTTCTCCGGCTGTAGAGCAATCGCCTGCTGCATATCCGCGAGTGCAGCCGCTAAGTTGTCCTCTTGCATCGAGATCACGGCGCGGTTGTTGAACGTGTACACCGATTTCGGGTCGAGTGATAACGCGGTGTCACAGTCGGCGCGGGCGGCATCCAACTTTTGAAGGTGGATATAAGCCGTGCTGCGGGTCAGGTAAGCCACCACATCTTTCGGGTTCTTGGTAATCTGCGCGGTGGAAAACTCAACCGCCTTCTCAAATTCGTCCGTGAACAAATAGGTATTGGTGCGCCCTGAGCCGAGCAGGTTCGCCACCGTCTGAATAATCATCTTGCGGAAAACGATCAGCACCAGCAGCACAAAAATGATGAGTACCAGTACGAGCGAGTTCATCTCCGGCACGGCGAGGCGAATGAGGATGCCCCCGATCACCAGTAACAGGATGAATTTCCACGACGACAAAAAGGCGGGTGTTTCCAATTTCACGGCTGAATCTCCACCACAACACCTTCTTCCGCCCAGTTGTAGAGCAGTTCAGCGTTGTCATTACTGAGTAAAATACAGCCATAGGTGACCTTGGTGCCGAGGCTGTTCGTCCACAACAACTGCCAGCCGCCGCGCGTCGGGAAGCCGTGGAAGCCGTTGGTGAAGTCCGCACCGGGGATCGGCTGATACACGCCCATGAAGTGCGGCATCCACAAATCCCAATTTCCGGCGTAGGCGTTCGGCTCGTGTGAGATTACCTGATAAATTCCGGGCCATGTTGGGCTGTCGGATATACCGGTGCTGGCTGCCCAATCCCATTTCAGGCTGCCGTTCTCAAACACCTGCGTCCGCTGCTGGCTGATGCTCACCACGATACGCTTATCAGGGTTGACTGTATAGGGTAAATAATTGTCCGGTGATGGGATCGTGATCGACTGCCCGACCGATACACCGTTGATGCCGCCGTTCGCCTGTTGAATATACAGGTAAGGCTGCCCGACATCCCACGCGATGCTGGTGATGGTATCCCCCGGCTGCACCACATACTGGCTGTCGTGGTGGTAAACACGGGCATACGGGTTGGTGCGGCCTTCGCGGATAGCCTGCTGCACATTAGTTACCGCTTCATCAAAGTCGAGGTAGCGGGTTGAATCCAGCACACCGGATTGCGCCGTCAGATAAGCACGAACCGGTGCGTCGTTGGCGGTTAATACCAGTCCGGTCGGGCTGGCGGGGTCAGAGTCCGCACTCAGCCAATTCGCCCATTGGTCGGGTTGGGCTGACCAATACACCGAGTCGCCCGTGATGGGGTCGAAGATGCGAATATCGAGCGGGCTGCTCAACAAATGCCGTGCTTGCTCAACCATCGGCGAGGCATCGCTCATGGCTGGGGCGACCGCTTGCATCACCAGTTCGAGGCGACCATCGGCCAAGATAGAGCCGGAGTCCTGCTGGAGGCGGGTCATAGTGGCTGCGACATCGAGTGAACGACCATTTTGCGGTGGCGTGGTCATCACCTGCCCATTGTCGAGCTTCACCCCTGCGTTGACCGGCGCTTGGCTGAACTGGTCAGCATTCGTCGTCAGCGTGTTTTGCAGCACAGCCGTATCAATGTTGATGATAGGTTCTGTGTCCACCCGCCCGATGAGCGCCCCGAATAGGTTAGCGAGGTTGCCACGTCCTTGGTCGTAGGCTTCTTGCGCGGTCGCCTTTGCGTCCAATGTAATGCCGAGGTCAGATGCGTTGTAGCGCCACGCCCGTTGACCATCGGTTACTTGCAGCGTGTTCCATTCAATCGCAAGTTTTTGTGCGGCTTCGTCTTGCGAAAGCCTACCAAGTGAAATGCCTCCCGCGCTCACACCGGGCAGGATACCGCGGCTGTAAATGAAGCCCACGCCCAACGTCAGCGCGGCACACGACATCAGCACGAAGGCCGCTGCACCCGCTGCCAGCCACATATAGAAGCGCTTGTTACTGGCCTTGGCTTTGCGCGGTGGTTGTGCCGGACGTGGATAAGCGTTCGTGTAAGGCACAGGTTGCGGTGGCCGATACCCCTGCGGCTGTGGGGGTGGTGCTGGGCGGCGTGGCATAGGCACGGGGATACGCGGCTGTTGAGGGGGTGGGTACTGGCGCACGCGAATCGGTTGGGTGGCTTGCGCCTGAGAATAAGCGCGTCGTTGTTGCATGATATAAGATCATCAAGTATAGATTTCGGTTACAAATGTTATTATAGGAGTGATTTGGAATCGCCGTATCCCCCAAAAGACGGGGAACAGGGCAGGCGGAGGGCAAGCGTAATTATTGGAGTTTGGGCTGATTATTTAACCGGCAGCATGTGGTCGGTCAGTAGGATGTTGATCTGCGACGGGTCACGCACGAGTGTTCCGTCAGCGACTTGCTCGGTGGGCAAACCTGCGGCAGTCACCCGCTCGACAACCTTCTGTAGCTCGCCCGCATCGGGCAGGACGATGGTGAAGTGCTGCATACCCAATGCGCCCGCAGGAGCCGGCGGCGCACCTTCGCCTTTCCATGTGTTAAAGGCGACGACGTGATTTTGCACCTCATCCAATCCGACTTCGCCCATACGGAAGTTGGCGATTAGCGGCCCTTCCTGATAGCCGAGGATGTTGGCGTAAAAGTGCATCGACTTTTCAAGGCTGGAGCCATAAAGATGCACATGACCGAGGCGTGTGCCTTCAGGCAGCGGTAAATCAAGCCGATCTTCGTCGGTCAGCTCGCTAAAGAGGGCATCCAAATCCAACGGATCGCGCCCTGTCCCCACACGCCCATCGGCATAGTGAACCACCATCTCGCCGTTTACGATTTCAAACTTGCCGTCCTCCAATGACCGCACATAGAGTTCAATTGTATTGCCTTCCAAATCATCCAAATAGGTGGTCTTGGAAACGCCGTGATCGGTAGGCGAGTTGGGATAGCGCATGGCAAATAAGCGACCAATAGCGCGGGCAAGTTCTTTGCGGCTTGGGTATAAAATGGCGAAATGATACATGCCGGTGGTGTGTTGAAAGCGGCGGGCGGTAGGGTTTTCCGTAAGCCTCAGCAGGACTTCAGCCTCGGTACCCAGCGCGGCTTCCGCACCTTCATGCCAGTGCAGCGTGAAGCCCAGCACCCGCGTATAGAACTGAAGCTGCCGGTCGAGGTTGGCAACCGTGAGATGCACATGCCCTAAGCGGGTTGTCGCCTGAATGATAGCTGGTTTCGTATTGGTTGAGGGGATTTCCAAAGTCATAACATTTGCCCTAATGATTGGTCGTGTTGTACGAACTAATTATTATCCACTCCCACCAGAATCGCCGTCACCGCGTCGATGGTGTCGCGTTCTTGGGCAATCGTAATCAGGCGGTTACAGGCGAATTGCAGGTCGTAGCTGCTCATCATGACGCTGGCAATTTCGTTTTTGGGAACGCGCTCCCAATTCCAGCCGGAAAGGCCATCCGTACACAGCAGCAGTTGGCTGTTAGGGTCAAGCTGCGCCGTGATGACATCAACTTCCAGCGCCTTAGTCTTGCCGATGGTGCGGTAAAGCACATTCGTCACATCCACCTGATTCTTGTTGATCTGCTCCCATGTGGCCTCGCCGGTTTCTACCAGTTTATGCGCTAAATGGTGCGTGGTTGTCAACTGCTGCACCCCACCGGGGGTTATGAGGTGGGCGCTGCTGTCGCCAACGTGGGCGATATAAGCCATGCTGCCATTGACAATCGCGGCGGTCATGGCAGTCGTGCCATATGGCGCGTTCATTAAGCGTTCATTCGCTGCGAGAAATGCGTTCACCAGTACTTGCCGCACAGGCACATCATAGTCGCCCATGTTGGCTTGCAGCGGTTCATAAACTTGACGGGTGACTTCACTCACAACGGTTTGTACTGCGAGTGCTGCTGCACTTTCGTTTTCATTCCGCCCTACCATACCATCCGCCACCACAAACAAGCCGACATTCTGGATGCCCGCGTCCGAAGTCGTAGACATCATGACCACGCTAGACGCATCTTGGGCGGCTTCACGCGAGTGGGTATGGTCGGTTGCAATACCATAGACGAGATGTGGTTTATCCATCTGTCACTAAATCCTATGGGTTACAGTAAAAATGAAGATTGAAGTGCATCTTATATAACCATACCACAAAAGCCTATTATCACCTCCCTAACAACGTAAATTTTGAGTTGTCTTTGCAAGTTACTGAGGGTTAAGTCTTGAGTTGCAGTGGGTATAGGTAACTTAAGATGCTTTGCGCTAAAATTCACATATCCCTTGTTTGCGATTGAGAAAGCTGTTCCTTATGCAATCCATATCTCTTGCCTTCGTACTGTCGGTCGTCAGCAGTATCGTTACCTTTGTGTTCGCCTTCATTGTTCTTCGCCGCTGGTGGGAAAAGCCACGCGCCCATTTATTGGCGTGGGGGATCGGATTATTCCTGTATTTTGTCGGCACACTCTCGCAGGTAATTTTATCGTTGGTATGGAGTCCGTTGTTCTTTGCGCTGTGGTACTGGTGCGGTGCGTTGATGGTTCCCGCGTGGCTAGGGCAGGGAACAATCTACCTGTTGGTACGTCGCGGCAGCATCGCCCGAAATGTGATGATGGCGTTGATCTTGGTTGGTATTATGACTCTGCCGTGGACACTTTTCCTGACACCATTTAATGCCAGTGCGTGGCATCCCGGCGCGGATATGACCGAAATTTATCGTGATGAAGTCGCACCTGATGGTACGGTCGTGCGGCAGGGCATTATGGCTGGCAGCGCTCGTGGTACGGTACGCTTCTTCTCGCCGATTATGAACGTCTGGGGGACGGTGGCGCTGGTCGGTGGGGCAATCTACTCGGCCTATATTTTCCGCCGCAAAAATATCATGCGTAACCGCGTTGTCGGCAATTGGTTGATCGCGGTGGGTGGTTTGCTACCGGCGTTGGGTGGTGCGCTCATCCGCTTGGGCGACCCATCGTTTAAGTACATTGGTGAGATGGTCGGGGTAATCATCATCTTCTGGGGCTTCTGGCTGACGACCCATGTGCCGGAGGAAGAACCATCGCCCGTCCGCAAGGCAACACAGGCCGCTGGCGATTAATGACCGTCAGCGAGCTTTTGATACAACTGCTCGTACTGCTGCACGACACTTTCCCAACTATAGCGGCTCTCAATGAGTTTGCGCCCGTTTTGCGAAAGTGTTGTTCGCAGCGTTTCATCTTTGAGCAGCCGCACGATAGTGCTTACCATCTCCGTTCCATCGGCTTGAAGCGCATCCTGCTCATGCGTAACCGCGATGCCGTCTAAACTCACCGATGTTCCCACGACAGGGCAGCCCATCGCCAGCGCTTCTAGCACCTTGTTCTTAATCCCCGCGCCCAACCGCAGCGGACTCACAAAGGCGCTTGCCCGTGCCAGATACGGGCGCACATCCGGCACACGTCCGGTGACGCGTACCGAGTCGCTGGCGAGGCGGGTGAGTTCGGGCGGCGGTGCGTTCCCGACCAGCCATAAGCGCACCTGTGGCATTGCTTGTTGGACGGCGGGGAAGATTTCAGTCGCTAACCGCAGTGCCGCGTCTACATTTGGCGCATACTCATAATTGCCCACAAACAGCAGCGCCGGTATACGCTGTACCGGACGCGGGCGAAAATGATACGTATCGACGCCGTTGGGGATGACACTCACGTTCAATGCCGGATTAATCGCCTGTAATTCATCACGGTCGCGCCCCGAAACCACTACGGTATCCGCATACGGTGTGAACATAAACGACTCGAAACACCGTGCGATCTCGTGACGCATCCGTAACACGCTGACTAGTGAAGGCTGTGTGTTGTCGATTTCACGTTGGAGATAAAGGCTGTAGCTTTCGTAGGGGGTGATGACTGCTCGTTGTCCACCCAACGCATGATAAAACTCGTAGACGTGGATGCCACCAAAGAGGTGAATAGCGTCATACTTCTGTGTGCGGAGGCGGTTTTCAATCGCTTGCCACATGGCTGGCGACCACGACTCTTGCGCGTGTTTAGGGAAGCGTATACGCGGTAGCAGCAGACGGCGCAGGTAGCTGGCTTGGCTGCGCGGCGGCTCCGGGAACAGTTCGACGTGGTTAAACAGATGATCGTACTCTTCACGCTCGGCAGCATCTTCAGGGCGGTTGGTAAAGGCCAGCAGGTCTAGATCATGCTTTCGGGCTTCGAGTTCTTCTGCTAAATGATACACAATCAAACGGTCGCCTAGATAAAGCGGCCACGGTGGGCAGCGTGATATGAGCAGGATGCGCACGATAAAGTGCCTACGACTTCAATACCGCGACACCCTGCACGAGATCCCACAGGTGCGGAATATCGGTTGCAAGCACTTGAATGTCGCTGTTGTTTGAAAAGAATCCACCCAGCCCACCATATTCCAACGAAACAATAGCCGGTTCCGGCCACACTCCACTGTGGATATGATCCAGCGCCCATGCGGTTAGCGCCCAATCAGGTTCGGTCATCGGGTAATGGTCAACCAGCCTTTCTTGCTCGGCAACATAGCGTGTACCGGCGACATGCAGTTCGCGTATGGCGTGAACGGGCAGGCGGTTGATGTAATCCTGTGTCTCGATGCCAAAATACACAGCCGACATATAAGCATGGGCGAGGTCGAGCAGAAAGCCGCAGCCGGTTTCGTTCACCACACGGGTGATAATGTCGGGCTGGATGACCCACGTTGGCATTTGGTAATTGGGGTCATAGTTGGCATTTTCGAGGATGATATTTTCCCGACCGAAATGCGCGATGAGCTGGTTGATGTCGGTCATCATCGCTTCGACCAGTGGTTCTCGATACTGTTCGTCCGTGCTGGTGAAAGGCATATTGAAATCAGCGGCGTGTGGGGCAAGGTGCGTATTCACATACTTTGTCGCGGTGGTGCGTAAGATTTCATTGATGCGGTCTACCCCCACCTGCTCAAGATTGTGCCGTCCGGCCATCAGCGGGAAGTGGGCAATAGCCGGGCGCTGGGCTTCGGCAGCGGCGATCATTTCCGGCCATTCCGTCGTTTTGTAGAGGTCGAAGGTCACTCGCCCGGCAGTCAGCAGTTCAGCCGCTTGTGGCGAGTAGTTGATAGCCAATTTCATAGGTACGATGTCCTCATACGATGTCCTCATACGATGTCTGTGTTCAATCCTTCTACAGTGTAGCACAGCCCTTTCATCACCATTATTACGGAATGCGCCCTCAGCCGCATCATTCATAACTACGATTGCCTATACTCCCACCAATAGTACAGTGAAACCTGTGCCGAGACAGATTTACCCCACATCTTCGACCTGTTCTATAAGTCGGATAAAGCGCGTACCCACAGCACAAGTACACAGGACGCGGGCAGTCCCTTCCGTGTATGCCTCCCTATTTTCAGCGCGGATTAAGCTGCATTATGACTTCAGCGTGCGTTCAAAGTACCAGAGAAGTTCGCTAATGGGTGGTGATTTAGATTGTCGTGGTAGTTTCCATTTCATGCCACGTCTGATCAAAAGATACATGCCAATGATGGTCAAAATAACGGACGCGATTGCCACCAGTTGATTTAGTTGACCGTAAATAGCAAAAATAATCACCGAAACTCCAATGCATATAATTTGGACTGCCCATGCAGGATGTCTTTCTTGCTCAAATACGGCTTCAATTAGTGTTTGTGATGCAGCTTGAATGTGCAAGTTACCTTGTATCGTTTGCTGACCCTTTTGGAGTACTTGATACAACTCAAACTGATAAATGTTCTCGTCAATTTGTTCAACGAACCCTTGCATCGTAGCAAACGAAAACCCCATGCGATTGCCGAAACTACTTCGAAGGCGGTTGGCACATTCTTCGACGGGCAGGGGCGATATAAAGTTGATCGGGTATGTGTAGGCGGCTTGACGCTTATTCGTTGGCTGCATCCGGTTAATTTACCTCGGTGATGTCTACCCCATTATATCGCTGTCTTACACCTGCTGTTACGATTTTCCTATGCGGATATATTGCTCTACGCCTGTTGAGTATGGTAGACTATCGGCACGCCAGTATGAACTGTGCTTATTGTATTGAACTGTGAACGAACAAGATTCCGACCACCCTCCCAGTCAGTATTCCGACTTAACCGACAGATTACACCGGCTTAAGGCATTTTTGAACGCGCCTTAATGTTCCGGTGTTTTTGTATTGGGGTGGTTATATCAGGAGAAAGAATAGAACGTTGGACATTGCGAGTATAGTCCCCCTTATCGGCCTAATCCTTCTTCATGCTGTGGTGGCGTTGGCCTACGCTGCCCTTACGAACAGCCGCGAACCACTACTGCGGGAACAAACCGAATCTGAAAGTGACGCGCCGCCGCGTATACATATCACCTATAAACTAAGTACGCTGCTGCTGCGTTTTGCCATCGCTGCGGTGGCGGTAACACAGCTTGCGCACAGTTTGGCGAGCGTGTTGAACCTGCAAAACGACGATATGGAACTGCTGTTGGCGGATATTCTCGTGCTGATTCCAACGGCGCTTATCACCATCATCATAGGCGACCTTGTGCCAGAAGCGATTGGCAGTACCCGCGCCGAAGGGTTGGCACGCTGGTTTGTGTTCCCTATGCGCTTGCTAATTATCGCGCTGACGCCGCTGGTGGTCGCTATTATGGCGGTCAGCCGCTGGCTGGCAGGGGTGGTTGGCAGCAGCGATAAGGTGAACGTGTACACCGAAGAAGAAATCATGACCATTCTCGACGCTGGCGAAAAAGAAGGCAGCATCGAGGAAGAAGAAAAAGAGATGATTTACTCGGTGCTGCAATTTGGCGATAAAACTGTGCGCGAGGTAATGATCCCTCGTATTGATGTGGTCGCGGTTGACATCGAAACCACGGTAGACGAAGCATTGAATGTGCTGTTGGACAGCGGTCATTCGCGTATACCCGTTTACGAGGAAAGTATCGACAATATCAAAGGTCTGCTGTATGCCAAAGACTTGCTGCGTGTCATGCAGGGCGCGGCAGAATCTCGCAAGCCGTTGAGCCTACTGCTGCGTTTACCATTCTTTGTGCCGGATAGCAAACGCGCTGACGAACTGCTGGCGGAACTGCGTACTAAAAAGGTGCATATGGCGGTGGTTGTGGATGAGTACGGCGGAACAGCCGGTATCGTTACCTTCGAAGATTTGATCGAAGAAATCATTGGTGATGTTCAGGACGAGTACGACACCAATGAGGAGCAGGAGTACATCGAGCTGGGGCCGAACACCTATCGCGTCGATGCTGGCATTAGCCTGACGGACTTTAACGATTTGCTGGATGTGGAACTGCCAACCGAGTCGAGTGATACACTGGGCGGTTTCTTGTTTGCCGAGTTCGGGCGCGTGCCGGAAGTGGGTGAGGCGTTGGAACACGATACCCTCACGTTCCGCATCGAGTCACTCGTGCGTCGTCGGATCGTGAGCGTGCATGTCGTTCGTAAAGTGATTGAGACCGAAAAGACCAACGAAAAGTCAGATACCGTCGGTGTACCTGCGCCCGCGATTTCAGATTAAGGCTAGTCGTCCGCACCGAGCAAATAGGCAATTTCTTCAATAATGGCTGCTACCAGCGAGTAGGCGAACGTCACCAGCGCCGGTGGCAGCAGTAAACCGAGGATGCCGAAGGTTTGGCTGAACAGCAGCGAGAAGATACCGATCACCAGCCCGAAAATGCTGATCATGCAACCGCGATACAGTTTCATGCTCGTTGTCCTATTCGCTTTTTCGACAATCGCTACGCATAGACCGAATCCGACCAATCTACTTCTTGGATGCCCGGCAGTGGGTGCCCACCATCGCGCCCATCGCCTTTATCCGGCCCCGAGTCCAACCACGGCAGGTATCCCGGTTCCGTCCACTCGACCTTGTTAGCATAAGCACGCCCAATCGCCTCTAAAAGTTCGATTTTGGGTTGGTCGAAGTCCTCTAAGCCTGACCCGATACTGGACGGTAATGGGCGGCCTTCTAGCGAAATGCCAAGTATGTCGCGCACATTTTCATCCTCGATATACGGGTTGTAACGCCGGAAGTCAATTCGTTTGCCGTAAATCTGTCGTGTCATCATCACTTGTTCTAGCGTCGTATCCTCTAGCGTCTGGTTGATGATGTAGCGCACCCACTGTAACAACCAGAAACGCGCACCCGCCCCTTCGTCGTATGTGCGCGGCGAGTAACCCGTACCCATCGAGAAATGGATGACGTTGCCCTCGGTAAAGCCTTCCACCGCACCGATGTATTCCATCGCTTCGACCGTTGCCGCCAGACACGGGTTTCCCGTTAAGCCTACGCCGCCGTCGATCAAGTTCCCTAGCACGGGCGCGAAGTAAACAGGCGCGGCACCGCTGGCACCCACCGCCCCGCTCACCGGCCAATCGGCGAAGCGCCCCGCGCCCGGCCCTTTGCTTACAATGTAATACGTCTTAGACGTGCGAACGTCGCGCGTGGTCATGAACACAATTGGTCTGCTGAAGTCGCGCACCTTTTTCCCCGCCGCGAACGGGCCAAGCGCGTCAATAAACGGGCGCAGTTCGTAGAAGTGGCGCAGCCCGCCAAGTAAATAGCGCAGGTAAAGCGTGATACCTTTTGGCTGCGATTGGAAGGCTTGCGGCAGGCGGGTGCGGTAAACTTCTTGCAGCAGGTCTTTGGCCGACATGCCCAGCCCGATACCGGCGGCGATGATTGCACCGGTGCTGGTTCCGGCGACCATATCAAATAACTCGGCGCAGGTTTTACCGGTTTTGGCTTCTAACTCGGCTAGCATTGCAATGGTGATGATGCCGCGCACACCGCCACCATCAACCGAGAGAATGAGTTTCTTGTTGTCGGGGTTTATGTTGAGCATGTGGCCTGAATGCTGTTGAAAATCTGAATAATTGCTGATTGCATCATGAGAGTCTGTTCTTGATGAGCATACACGCACTCGCAGCAGGCGGCAACCTGTGCTATCGTACAATTTGTGCCGGAAACTTCCTGTAGGATAATGTATCTGGTATGTTGTTGATGCAGTTGAGAGTAAATGCCTGATGCAACCTGAACAACCCGTTCAGCTTCCTTCCAAACCCGCCGCCCCGCGTTCGACATTCCTGCGGCTGAACCGTTTTGACCGCAATGTCGCGCTGATTCTGTTGGCGCTGCTGGCGTTAACGGGCTTCACCATTCTACTCGGCGACCGTGTTGGCGTTACCTTGCAGCGGGTTGCGCCGCTGGGGGTTGCCCGCAGCACGAGTTCGATCATAATCCAGTTCAGCGAAAATATGAACCGTGTCACGGTACCGCCGCAGTTGCAGGTGATGCAAATTCCCGCTGACCAACTGGATACCGTATCTGCCGTGGTTGACCCATCGACTGCTGTATCCGGCACCGTCAGTTGGAGCGGTACAACGCTTAACTTCCGCCCGACCAAACCCCTTGACCCCGGTGCGTCGTATCAGGTTATCCTGCAACCCGGCGCGGTCAGCGACAGTGGGCGCGAAGTCGTCTCGGAATACCGTTACAGCTTCACTGTCCGCACGCCGCGTGTGGCTTACCTTGCCCCTGCCGACAGTGCGCCGATGAACATCTGGGTGGCTGACCCCGCAGTGCCGAACTCGGCTCGACAGGTGACCAACAGCCCCAGCGGTATCTATGACTTCGGCGTTAGCCCTGACGGCAGCAAGATTGCCTTTACCGAGAAAAATTCCAATACCGGCACGATGGACATTAAGCTGCTGGATTTGGAAACGGGCAGCGTGGAGCAGGTCACCAACTGCGCCGATGCCGAGTGCAAAACACCCGTGTGGCGGCCTGATGGTCAGGCGATTGCCTACGAGCGCATCGACCTCAACTCGGCTATGGCCGAGCAGCTTGGTGCCAGCCCCACGCGTATCTGGTTGATCGACCTCAGCAGCCAACCCGCCGCCACCCGCCCGTTGTTTGACGACTCGCAGATTCTGGGTTACGGGGTGCGCTGGTCGCAGGATGGCACTCGCATTTCGATGTTCGATTATGGCAGTCAGGGTATCTTGGTGCATGATTTCTTGGATGGCAGCACCGAGGTAATCGCCAGCAAATACGGTAACCCCGGTGAACTGTCGCCCGATGGCACTAAACTTATTTACCCCGAAATCACACTCGTCACTGACCAAGCGACCAGCTACTTACAGATTGTTGATCTGGTGAACAAGACAATTGAGCGCGTGAGTAACCCTGATGAGCCAATTGATGATGACAGCGCCGTATGGACAAACGACAATAAGTCGATCATCGTGCGGCGGCGTTACACCGATGAGCGTTATACACGCGGCAGCCAAATCTATTTGGTTGATCCGGCAGATGGTAGCGCCGAGCCGTTGATTGTTGACCAGAATTATCAAAACGGTTTATTCTTGCTCGACCCGACGGGTACGCAGCTTGTGGTGCAGCGCTTCCCCGATGCGGTCGCGTTAAATGACCCGAATAACCCCGGTCTGCCGCAAATTTGGACGTTGGATATGCAAACGATGACGCTGGTTAAAGTAGTCGATAATGCCTACTTCCCGCGTTGGGTTCCGTGAGTTTGTGCAGTAAAAGGTAACGATAAGGCTTATGACAGATACAACTTCCCAACCAACCGAGCGGCGCGGTGGCCCCTCGCCCATTTTGCTGATGTTCTTATTCATTCCGATGCTCGGTATTATTGCTGCGGTTGCCCTTGCCATCAGTGATGGCGCGATTGGCGGCCAACCCCTCGCCACGCCGCAAGCCGTGCCTTCTGGCTTTGTGTCGCTGGTGGGTGAACCCGCGCCGGATTTCGTGCTGGCGGGTATGGATGGTAAAAACCACCGCCTAACCGAATATAAAGGTCATGTGATCTTCGTTAACTTTTGGGCGACGTGGTGCGTTCCCTGCCGGATTGAACTGCCCGCCCTCATGCAGTTTGTGGGTGAGCAGGGGGCAGAAGGCGCACAGGTGTTAGCTGTCAACGTGGGTGAAACGGGGCCGCAGGTCAATGCTTACTTCACCGAGAACCACATCAGTGGCTTGAATGTGCTGCTCGACTCGGAAGTTGAAGTCTATTCGGCTTTTGGCATCAACGCACTGCCAACCACATTCATTGTGGATAAAGAAGGGGTCATTCGCTACCGTCACTTTGGCATGATTACCCCATCCGATATTCAAGCCTATATGGATAAACTGGAAGCCTAAATCGCTCGATCACCCCCCCCCGTGACCATCGCTTCGACTCCCATCTTCCAACGCGGTTCGAGCAGTTGGGCGTGGACAAGCGTTAGGGCGGGGCGTTACTGCCGAGATATTTCTCTCACAGCCGAATATTGGCCTCGACACACTCAGCGCTGGCTAAGTAGTAACGCAGCGAGATGATGTTGGCGTAGGTCATGCCGCCCCTTTGCGGGTGCTGCCAGATGAGTTCCCCGCATACTAATTTGCCCTTCTCAATGGATTGCGATACCTTGTCTTGTCGAAAAGCGTATGCTTATGCATAATCCCTTTATCTTCGTTGGGAGGTTTTGTCGTTGGATATTAGCAAAGCATTCACTTATATTTTAGACGACCGCGAATGGGCACCTAAAATACTCATTAGTGCGGGTATCGCGATAGCGTCGTTGGTTGGCAGCGTTTTATTGGTCGGGTTGGTCGGTTGGGCGCTGTTATTGGGCTATCTGGTTGAACTCATTCGCAACTTGAATGCCAATCTACCAACACCGCTGCCCCGTTGGACGGCCTTTGGCGACAAGCTGCGCTGGGGCGGTAATGTACTGGCGGCGCTGATTGTCTATAACCTGCCGCTGCTGCTGCCTGCCTGCTGCTATATCACCACTTCCAGCTTTTGGGGGGATAACTTCATCGGCAGCGCGATTGGTTTCGTCGTGATATGCTGCATCGTCCCGTTGATACTGGTTTATAATCTCATCACATGGCCGATGTTCGCCCTCGCGCTTGTCCGTTATGCCGAGGAAGATAACATTGGTGTGTTCTTCCAATTTGGCGACCTGTTCAGCACCGTTTACCGCCACTTGAATGACCCGATACAGTGGGCTGTGTTTATGGTCGTGGCAAATATTGT
>JAPUDW010000195.1 GCA_027492915.1 Bacteroidota bacterium
CGATGGTTTCCTTCTACCGTTTTTCCGGCCTTTCGAAGCTGTTTCCGCGCAGTCCACGTTTTGGGCGCTATAATATGACCTTCGTTGACCCCGACGTTGAGCTTGAGGTAGACTCGGTAGTTGGCGCGTACATGCAGGTTCGGCGGCAAGCTATCCATGATGCTGGCCTGCTGGATGAGACATTTTTTATGTACGGAGAGGATCTCGATTGGGCGTACAGGATAAAAGAGGCCGGGTGGAAGGTGTTCTACCATCCACAAGTGACGGTCAAACACATCAAACGAGCATCCAGCCGGCGCAGCAAAAAAGCGCAGTTCGAGTTTCAACGGGCGATGCTGATCTTCTATCGCAAGCATTACCGCCGGACGACACCCCTGTGGCTCCATCTGATGGTGATGATCGGCCTGATCGTGAAGGGGGGTCGGGAACTGCTGCCGGAACTGCGCCAGCCGACCTTACCGGGCGCAACCTAAGTATCGCTACGCCTCTTCGACAAAATCGTGTTCGCACCGTTCTCAATTTGCTTCAGCCGTTCGTGGATGCGCTGATGCTGTCGATTGCTTTCACATTGGGGTATGTTGCACGGCTGACTTTGCCTTTGCTGCGTCAGCCTGCCGAGCCGCCTCCATTTCTTGTCTATGTGCCGACTCTTGTTTTGCATGTATCGGTTATCGTGGGCATGTTATATCTCTCGCGGCTTTATCACCTTCCGCGTGCCATCAGCCGTATTGACCATGCGCGTAAGGTCATTGGTGTTTTAACAGTCGGCTCGTTGATGGTTTATGGCTTGCAAGCCATTCTGTTTAACAACACCATTTTTGAAGTTGATTATCCCCGTGCGCTTCTGTTTTATGTCTGGATTTTTAGCATGGTGCTGACTGTTGCCGGACGTGAAATCCAGCAAAGTTTGCGTTACCGTTTGCGCGAACGTGGGCTTGGGCGCGACAATTTGCTTATTGTCGGTAATGGAAAGATTGCCCGTGAAATTGCCCGCAAAATCACCACCAATACTGCACTTGGCTATAATCCTGTAGGTGTTGTGGTCAATGGTAAAACCCGCACACGCGGTAATGTTTTTGCCATTCCGGTCATTGGTGTATATCAAGATTTGCCATCACTTATCGATCAATATGCAGTCGATCAGGTGGTTATCGCGCTGCCGGATGCCCAACGGGCGGAAATCGTTGAACTCATTAGCCTTTGTCAGCGCGGTCGTGTTGATATCAAAATTTACCCTGACATGTTCGCTTACATGGCGGGTGATCTCAGTGTCGATGACCTCAGTGGTACGCCGCTGCTCACCGTCCGTGATATTGCGATGCGTGGTTGGCGGCTTAGTCTTAAACGCGCTATGGATTTTCTGGGTGCTGGTTTCGGCCTCATTTTCCTGTCACCTTTCATGCTGCTCACGGCTGCTGCCATGCGTTTGGAAGGTGCAGGCCCCGTTTTTTACACACAGGAACGCATGGGTTTGGATGGTAAACCGTTCCATATGGTGAAGTTCCGTACTATGCGGCCAGATGCCGAAGTGGGTGGTCCCGGCTGGACGGTCAAAGACGACCCACGTGTTACCGGTATCGGCTCGTTCATGCGCCGCACCAATTGGGACGAGATCCCGCAGTTGATTAATGTGTTGGTTGGCGAAATGAGTTTGGTCGGCCCACGACCTGAACGACCTGTCTACGTTTTGCAATTTCGTGAGCGTATCCCGCGATATATGGAACGTCACCGCGAAAAAGCTGGTATGACCGGTTGGGCACAGGTCAATGGGCTACGGGGGGACACCTCAATTGCGGAGCGTACAGAGTACGATTTATGGTACGTCGAAAATTGGTCGCTCTGGTTGGATATTAAGATCATCATTCGTACCGTTTGGAGTACCGTCCTGCGCCGCAGCAAAAACGCCTATTAAAAAGGTCGTTGTTGAATGAGATTAAAGGTGGAGGCGGTAACTGCGTCCACCTTTTTAATTGGAGGGGATAATGGAACTGAAGATGCTCGAAGCCGCTATGCAAGCATTTGTGGAGGGCAAAGGTTGGTACAAACCGGACTCACCGCATCCACAATCCCCTAAGAACCTTGCTATCTCATTGGTATTGGAAGCCAATGAAGTACTCGAACATTTTCAGTGGTCGGAACAAGCTACAGATCATGCCGAACTGGCTGGTGAATTGGCAGATGTGCTGCTTTATCTGTTACAAATTGCGCGGTTGCATCATATCGACCTTGGGCAAGCAGTCATGGATAAACTGGATGTGAATGCAGGCCGTGAATGGTAAATAGGATATAGGCCGTTTATAAGTTGCCGTGTGCTACTTCAAGTGCAAGTAGCGATTGAATTAACTTTGAAGCTTCGTCAACCGACTTGCTTACATGAACATTTTCGGCCACTTTCATGCCCGAATTCTTGGCAATATTCAGGATCACATTGATAAATGCGCCGGGATTTACGAAAACTGTATGTCCCTGATTTTTGGGAGCTTTTTTATCTGCATGGCGCATCGCAACCAATGTGTTGCCCGTGGGCATTGTCTTTGTTCCGGTAAAATCGCAAATCAAATGCACGATATGATTTTTCTGCCCTAGCAGATTAGCAGCTTCATCGACTAATGCAATATAGTCGTTTAGTGACCATTTTCCTTCGAATGTTTCTAACAAGATGGTTTCATTCGCGTCATACCATTTTGTCGTAATGCTCACCTTGGCAACTCCTTATGTCATTTACATCATATCGGCCTGTAATTATAGTGTCTGTTGATATGATTTAAACTTATTCTATTACAAGAAAATCTCTTTTAAATATGAGGTTTTATTATTATTTAAATTGTATTGGGATTTGTGCTTGTAATTTGATCTTTTGTGAACCTCCATATATACTTCGATAACCCTTAGCATTTCAAATTCAAGGAGAAATTGCCATGCGTATGAGCCAGCTTTTCAGCCAGACGTTGCGCGAAGCACCGGGGGCTACGGATGTCCCTAGTCACCAACTCTTGCTGCGAGCCGGTTTCATTCGCCCATTGGCTGCGGGCATTTTTAGCTACTTACCGTTAGCCAAGCGATCAATGCAAAAGATTGAAGCTATTATTCGTGAAGAAATGGATGGCATTGGGGGACAAGAAATCACGATGCCTGTTATTCACCCTGCTGATATTTGGCAGGAGTCCGGTCGTTGGTTCAAGATTGGCGCAGAAATGGGGCGCTTCAAAGACCGTGCTGACCGCGATATGGTACTTGCCATGACGCACGAGGAAATCGTCAGTGATCTTGTCCGCAAGGAAATTCGTTCCTACCGACAGCTTCCGGCGCTGGTCTACCAAATTCAGACCAAATGGCGTGATGAACCGCGTCCCCGTGCTGGGCTTATTCGTGTTCGTGAATTCACGATGAAAGACAGCTACAGTTTAGATGCCGATTGGGAAGGGCTAGATAAACAGTATAGCGCTCATTACAGCGCCTATTTCCGCATATACAGCCGTTGTGGTTTGCCAGTAATTGCGGTTAAATCGGATACAGGCATGATGGGTGGTAAAGAGGCGCATGAGTTTATGTATCTCACGCCTATTGGCGAGGATACGCTGATGGTCAACGAGGAAAGTGGTTACGCCGCTAACCGCGAAGTCGCTACAATCCAGAAGCTTATTCCTGCTGCTGAAGACGCACTACCACTGGAAAAGATTGCCACGCCTGATGCAACCACTATCGACGCGTTGGCTACATTCCTTAAGATTCCAAGTTCACGTACTGCCAAAGCCGTTTTTCAAGTGGCGACCATTGCCGAAGGAAGCACTCAGCGAGAACAATTTGTGCTGGCGATTGTGCGCGGCGATATGGATGTGAATGAGGTCAAGCTGGCAAACGCGGTGCAGGCTATCGCGCTGCGTCCTGCGCTGCCGGAGGAAATCGCGGCAACCGGTGCAGTTGCTGGCTACGGTTCACCGATTGGTGTCAAAAATGCGCTGGTCGTGGTGGATGATCTTATCCCGCAATCACCAAACTTGGTCGCAGGCGCTAATGAAGCCGGATACCACTTTACCAACGTGAACTATGGTCGAGATTTTACTGCTGATGTCACAGCCGATATTATTTCGGCTCGCGAAGGCGACACTGACCCGCTGATGGGCAAGCCCCTGTCGGCAGTGCGGGGTGTGGAGGTTGGGAATATTTTCAAGCTGGGTACGCGCTACAGTGACAGCCTCAACTGCACGTTCCTCGACAACGATGGTAAGGCGCAGCCTGTGGTCATGGGATCATATGGCATCGGTGTCGGGCGTTTGCTGGCGTGTGTTGCCGAAGAACACCACGACGATAAAGGTTTGATGTGGCCGATTTCGGTTGCGCCATATGCTGTACATCTACTGGTGCTGCCGGATGCTGCGACGACATCGCAAGCCGAGCAGTTGTACTCTGATTTGCGGCACGCGGGTGTCGAAGTGCTTTACGACGACCGTGATGCACGTCTTGGAGTAAAGTTTAACGATGCTGACCTTATTGGTATGCCACTGCGGCTGACTCTGACCAAAAAGTCGCTTGAAAATGGCGGTGTTGAATTGAAGCGCCGCGACCGAGATGAAGCCACAATTGTTACTCTCGATAGCGCTGTATCTACCATTCAACAGCATATCGCCGATCTGTGGGCGGAACTCAAGCAAACTGTACGGGACAATGTAAGGCTTTAAACTTCTCATGAGTAAGCACACAATAAACTTATGGTTTGTTGTGTGCTACACTTAACCTATGCGACGCAAACGTGATTACTATTTCAACATTCCTCTTTTCAGGACGTTGTGCCTCCCTCGTCCGGGTCCATTTTAGATTCCGCCCGCTCACTAACTCTTTAACCCGTATTCCTTAATCTAAAAGCGAATACTCTTTTCGCGTCTATTTTGCATGTCTCATGAGGTACAACATGTCGTTTATGTCCGAGGGTCGCCAAACGGGTGCATCCTTATTAAAGCTGTCGGTGCTTGCTGCATTAATCGGGCTTATTGGTGGGGTCACTGCTGAACTCCTGCACCGCCTTATCGGCCTCGTCACCAATCTCGCGTTTTACCAACGTTTGTCGACTGAAATTGTCAGTCCATTAGAAAGCCCATTAGGTATCGGTATCATTCTCATTCCCGCGATTGGCGGCCTCATCATCGGTTTGATGGCACGTTACGGCAGCCCGTTGGTTCGTGGTCATGGTATCCCCGAAGCAATGGAAGCTATTTTGACCAAAAGCAGCCGTATTCCGCCAAAGGTTGCCTTGCTCAAACCCATCAGCGCGGCGGTATCCATTGGTTCTGGTCAGCCATTCGGTGCCGAAGGGCCAATTATCCAAACGGGCGCAGCGTTAGGTTCGATCTTAGGGCAGGCGCTGCACACCACTGCTGCCGAACGCAAAGTGCTGCTCGCCTGTGGTGCGGCGGCAGGGTTGGCGGCTACCTTTGGTACACCCCTCGCGGCTATCATTTTCGCTATTGAACTGCTGTTATTCGAATTTCGCGCACGCTCGTTCATACCGCTGACCATTGCCAGTACGGTTGCTACCGGTGTGCATGTGGTTTTGTTTGGGGTTGGGCCTGTGTTTGCCGTTGGTGGCGCTGAGTTTGGCAGCCCTGTAAACCTCATCTTCTTTCTGATTTTGGGTGCGTTGAGCGGCCTACTCGCAGCAGGTCTCACACGCTTACTCTATATCATCGAGGATGGGTTTCACCGGCTCAAGGTGAATACTTACCTGTGGCCTGCGCTCGGCGGGTTGTTTGTGGGCGTTGTGGGTTATGCTGTGCCCCATTTTCTCTATTCGGGTGTCGATGTATTCGGCCCCGGTTATGAGATGATCGGTGGTATTCTCAACAATAAGTTCACATTCGGTTTCTTGGCAGTATTACTGGTCAGCAAGGCGGCTGTTTGGTTGGTGTCGCTGGGTTCGGGGACTTCTGGTGGTGTTCTGGCACCGGTGTTCATGGTCGGTGCTGCTTTCGGCGGTATTTTTGGCTTGTTGATGAAAGCTGTTTTCCCTGATATGGACGCGGCTCCGGTAGCCTTCGCAATGGCGGGTATGGCGGCTGTATTTGGCAGCTCGACCCGCGCAACGTTCGCATCTATCGTATTTGCGTTTGAGATGACGCAAAATTATCATGCTATTCTGCCGGTGATGCTGGCAAGCGTTATTGCAGATGCCGTCGTTAATGCGCTCATGACCAGCAGCATTTTGACCGAGCAGTTGCAGCGTAAGGGTGTTCTGGTGCATCACGAGTATGAGGCTGATGTACTGGATATGATTCCGGTTCGTTCGGTGATGACCAAAGATGTGGTTTCTGTTCCGCAAACGATGACGGTTGGACAGCTCATCGAACGTATTAATCTGCATGACCCTCGTTTAACCCGCCATCAAGCCCTGCTGATTGTTGATGAGCAGCAGCACCTCAAAGGGCTGATTACACGGCATGACTTACTGAGCGCTGCGCGTACCGAAGGGTTGGATGAATCGGTTCTTGAAGCAGGTACCACCACTTTAATTGTCGCCTATCCTGATGAAACGGTTCGGCAGGCGCTTATCCGCATGATGCACAATAATATTGGGCGTTTGCCCGTGGTTCAGCGGGATTCGCCGACCCAAATTGTTGGCTATCTGTCACGCAGTAATATTATGTCGGCCTATCTACAGCGGGTACGGGACGAAGCCCATGTGGAAAAAGGTTGGCTACCCTATCTGCGTAGTAATTCTAAATCTGTGACATCGTAAGTGGTTACCACCCGAACGACACTCGCCAAATTCGGGCGGTTCTCCGCTATAATAAGCGCCATTGTCTGAATACAGTTCATATTAAGGATAGCAACCGATGGCACAGCAGGCTGTTACACCGCAATCCGTTGATTTCAGTAAGTGGTATAACGAGATCGTTTATAAGGCCGACCTGTGCGAACTTTCGCCAGTACGCGGCTGTCTCATCATCAAGCCGTATGGCTACGAGTTGTGGGAAGCGGTTAAGAGCGGCCTTGACCGCCGCTTTAAAGCGACCGGACATCAGAATGCCTATTTCCCGCTGTTCATCCCTGAAAGCTTCCTCAAACGCGAAGCCCAGCATGTCGAAGGCTTCAGCCCGGAATTAGCTGTGGTGACTATCGCGGGGGGTAAGGAATTGGAAGAACCGCTGGTCGTGCGCCCGACTTCCGAAACCATCATCATGGACTCGTTTAAGAATTGGATTCAGTCTTATCGTGATCTCCCGCTGCTGATTAACCAATGGGCGAACGTGGTACGCTGGGAGATGCGGACTCGCCCTTTCTTGCGTACCACTGAGTTCCTCTGGCAAGAGGGGCATACTGCTCACGCAACGGCTGAGGAAGCGGAAACTGAAACACTCCAGATGCTCGACATATATGCGGATTTTGCGATTAATGAGGCTGCAATTCCAGTGATTAAAGGTCGCAAAACGGAACGTGAAAAGTTCGCTGGTGCGGCGCATACTTATACCATCGAAGCCATGATGGGGGATACGAAAGCGTTGCAGTCCGGTACCAGCCATAATCTGGGGCAAAATTTTGCGAAGGCTTTCGAGATTAAGTTTCTCGACCAGAATAATGAGTCACAGAATCCGTGGACAACTTCATGGGGTGTTAGCACACGCATGATCGGTGCGATTGTCATGGCGCACGGCGATGATAAGGGTTTGCGTTTGCCGCCCAAAGTCGCGCCATTTCAGGTTGTACTCGTCCCGATTTTTAAGAGCGATGACGAACGTGTGCTGGTCATGGAAGCTGTTAGCCGCCTCTCGAAGGAACTGCTAGATGCCAATATCCGCATTCACATTGATAAGCGCGAAGGGCTGTCTCCCGGCTTCAAGTATAACGACTGGGAAATGCGTGGTGTGCCAGTTCGTATGGAAATCGGGCCGAAGGATGTGCAGAACAATTCTGTAGCGCTGGCTCGTCGTGATGTTCCCGGCAAGGAAGGCAAGCAGTTTGTGCCACAGGCCGGCATCGCCACTGTTGTGCAAGAGCTGCTGACGGCAATACAGGCTAACATGCTGCGTCAGGCGACCGAGTTCCGTGATGCCAATATTAAAGATGTGTCTAGCTATGATGAGCTGAAGTCTTTAATGGATGCCGGTGGTTGGGCGCGTGTTTGGTGGGCCGGTTCGGGAGAGGACGAGGGACGCATCAAGGAGGAGACAGGGGCGACAGTTCGCTGCATTCCCTTCGACCAACCTGGTAGCTCTGGCACATGCTTTTTCACGGGGAAGCCTGCGGATACAATCGCACTGTTTGCCAAGGCGTACTAAACTTCTTAAGCAATCTACGCAATTTTACGTAACGAAAATGACATGGCGTATGTCCAATAATAAAAGAGGCGCAAACGTGCGCCTCTTTTCCTTCACAATCTTCTGTGTTTCTAATGCTGAATGAACGATTTGATTACACGGGCTTAACAACATCGTGATATAATGCTCAATTATGGAAACGTTTCACAATCGCCCCTTTGCTGTCACTTCCATAAAACTGTTTGAATGTTATAGACACGCTGGGAATGGTTAGAGCATATCCACAAAGGATAAATAGATTCAATAACGCATGAGAATTCAGCGTGGGATTTAGCTATTTTAACCGTTGTGAGTATTATGCACGTTTGCTAAATTGAGTGTAGAAAACAAATTCTGATTATTGGTAGTCTTGCGTTTTATCGGGTTGCAAAGTGAATAATGCTCCTCGAACTACCACCGTTCTTTTCGATCAGGTGGTATGCGTTTTTAGGATAGAGAAGAGATGGCCGCTTATTTAATTGTTGATGTTGATGATTTACTGCAGCGCTTTACGAGCAAAGGTATTTCGCTCGATTTACAAGAACTAGCTGTTGGCTTGCGCGGCGGTGCCGCACTGGCCGCAGGTTTATTTAGCGCCGATAGCCTCAAAGCTGTCGCGGTTGCTAATTGGGGCGCACATGGTACAACGGGTACAAACTTCCAGCGTATCTTTCGCTCGGCGGGTTATGATGTGTTTGACATGCCACGGCGCGAGACATTGGCCGATGCGCTGATTGTTCACTACTTTTCTTTTGACCCTGAACCTGTCGATGAATTGATTTTGGCGACGACTAACCCCGACCTTGTGCCGCTGGTGCGCCGCGTCAAAACAACCCGCAACGCTCGTATCCGCATCTGGGGTGCGGAGAACATTCTGGCAGGTACCGAACTTGCCACGCAGGTAATTTTCCAGCCGTTAGAGTCGCTCCCCGGTATCCAAACCAAAAATGTCGCTGTCTATATCGACTTTGAAAATATTGCGATTAGCCTGAATGAGCAGGGTTTTGTCGTTAATCTTGACCATTTGATTGACCGCTTTGTCATGCAAGCCAAGGCACATGGGCAGGTCGTTAAGATGGCCGCTTATGCGCCGTGGGGGCAGCGTGGCAGCTTGCCACCGCTGGTCGATAACAGCGGACGCGAAATTGCTGATGATGCGCCCAGCCGCTTGATGTTGGCGAATATTGATCCTGTGTTCAATCTACCCGGTAAGAACAGCGCCGATATGCGTATTGCCCGCGATGTGATTACGGATGGGGGGCAGCAAAACGCCGCCGATGTGTTTATCATGGCTTCCGGCGACCGCGATTTTAATCAGGTGTTGAACTCGCTTCGTGCCGCTAATAAGACGGTCATCGTATGGGGTGTTCGTGGAAGCACCAGCCGCCAACTTGAAAACAATCCCGGTATTACAGTCGAATACATCGAAGACTTTACGAACCTGCAAACTCACCAGTCGTTGAGCGTTGCTGCGGTGAACGATGGGGCAGATGTTGCCCTGTTTACACCATCGCAATGGTCAAGCGTTATCATCCAGTTTGACCGGCTGGCGACTGTTATGGGAACCGAAGTCATGTCAGTTCACCAATTGGTCGAGCAGCTTCAAGATGTCGGCGCGGTTATCTCGCGCCCGCGTGGCGAGGATCTGGTATCGCAAGCCATGTCACTTGGTATCCTCAAGGCCATTTCTGCCAACGGGATGATTTCACTGAACCCCAGCCATCCAATTGTGGATAAGACACGGCTTATTCGTGATCGTGTCGTCGTTCGTGTGATGAACACCCTCGGCGTGCGTGGTTGGGAATACGTCAATTACGGGTTCTTGCTCAAGGGTTTGGCGATGGATCGGGACTTAGACCGCCCCGGTTGTAACGTGAGTGACCAGTGGCGCAGTGAATGGATTGACTGCCTCGTGCGCGAACAAATTCTTGTGCGTGAACTGCTGCCGCACCGGCACAACCCCGAAGACCTCGTTCCGGTTATCAAGTTACAACCGGATGTTATTTTGCCTGCGATGCAAACCTTGCTGCCTGACGAGCAAATGGAGGAGCAAGAAGCCCCCAATTGGGCGGGTATCTCGCTTACCGATTTAGACACGCTGAATCCTGAGACGGCAGACATGGTGCGCCGTGTCATCGTTAGTGTTGAGCAGTTTACGAGTTTTCGTAACTTTACATGGTGCCCGTTAGGCAGCCTTCACAAACGATTGAGGGTGTTCGATACGGGTATGGCATTTCAAAAATCGGTCGAATACCTCAAAGAAAATGATGCAGCCACTGTTGGGGAATACAGCAATCCGCAAAGCGATTTCTTGACCAAGGGTATTTCCCTGCATATGAATTCGGAAATTTGCCGCAATATTTTGAGCCAGCGGGATATTTTTCTGCGGCTGCTGTTGATGATGTACGAGCGCAACATTCCGATTTCGGATGCTAATCTGAAAACCGCCGATCCCAATTCCAACTGGAATTCAGACTTCTGGTTTTCGCTGATGGAAACTGAAAATATTCTCAACGCGGTACCGGGACGGGCAGGACAGTACAGTCTGTTTCGGACGCACCACACCGTTAATCTAGTGGCAGAGGCTACTAAAACTAAATAACTTTGATATGTAAACGTGACTTTGAAAAGGTGGCAAAAGCTGCCTTTTTTGTTTTAAGCTAGCCCTAATTCTTGAGGATTGTCGCCTATTATAGGCTCTGCTATAATGCTTTTTATCGGAATTAGACCATTGGGCTAACTGTCCAGCCTATTTGGTGACTAAATAAGGACGGGAATACACATGGCTCTCGAAAAAGAAGCAAAGACGACACTCATTCAGGATTACTCGCGGCACGAAAAAGATACCGGGTCGCCAGAAGTTCAGATCGCTATTCTAAGCAACCGGATCACTTACCTCACGGAACATCTGCGGACGCACATTCATGATGAGCATTCGCGTCGTGGTCTGCTGAAGTTGGTCGGTCAGCGCCGTCGTCACCTGCGGTATCTTAGCAAGACAAAGCCCGATGCCTACCGCGACATCATTGCCAAGTTGGGGCTGCGTCGTTAACCTGTTCGAGGTTCAACCCGACATGCCAAGCCATAGGATGCTCAGCTGGGGCATCCTTTTCGATTATGCCTGACAGAGCAGGTATTGGAACGTGGAGCTAAATCAAAGTCTTTAGCTGCATTTTCCAGTTCCTGGCTGCCGGGCTTTTGTTTTTTAAGGAGCAAAATAGATGGAAACGATTACGAGTCCTATGGGGACGACACATCGCTTCACCGTGAAATTCGGTGATCGCGACATCATCCTCGAAACCGGCAAGTTAGCAGAACAAGCTGGCGGTGCAGTCACCGTCCGCGATGGTGATACGGTTGTGTTTGCCACCGCTACCATGAGCAAGAAAGCCCGTGCGGGTATTGATTTCTTTCCGCTGAGTGTTGATTTTGAAGAAAAAATGTATGCTGCTGGACGTATTCCGGGCAGTTTCTTTCGCCGTGAAGGTCGTCCCTCTGAGCAGGCAATTTTAGCTTCTCGCGTCGTTGACCGTACGCTGCGCCCTTTGTTCCCTGATGACCTGCGTAATGATGTGCAAATCATCCTCAGCGCTTTTAGCCACGATCAGGAACATCAAATTGATATGCTGGGCATTGTGGCAGCAAGTGCCGCGCTGGCAATTTCAGACGCGCCGTGGGACGGGCCGGTTGCAGGAGTCCGTATCGGCCTCATCAACGGTGAGTTAGTTGTTAACCCGACCATTAGCCAGATGCCCAAGAGTGCGCTGGACTTGCGTTTAGCGGGTACGGCGGAAGCCATCAATATGGTGGAGTGCGGTGCTGCTGAAGTTGACGAAGAAACGATGCTCAAGGCGCTCAAGCTGGCGCATGACTCGCTGCAACCGGTTATTGCCGTCATCAAAGAGATGCGTGCGACGCTGGGTAAGCCCAAGTCAAGCTATACGCCTGCTGCGACCAAAGCCAATGTGTCCGCTGCCGTGGAAGCTAAGAGTGGTGCGCGTATTCGCCAGATTATCGCGGAACAAACCGAACGCGGTGGTCGTAACGAAGCCCTCGACATTCTCAAATCAGAATTGGTCGGCTTCTTAACCGAGCAGAATGAAGGTTTGACCGATCCCGATGAGCAGATTGAAATTGGCGATGCCAGCGATGCGTTCGGTGAAATTGTTTCTAAGGAAGTTCGCCGCCGCATTGTCGATGAAGGCATTCGCCCTGATGGACGTGGTTTGACGGATATTCGTCCGTTGGCTGCCGAAGTCGGTGTCGTTCCGCGTGTACATGGCTCCGGCCTGTTCAAGCGTGGGCAGACACAGGTATTGACTATTGCTACGCTCGGCACCCCCGGTGATGCACAGGAGATTGATACTCTTAGTCCTGAAAAGCCGCGCCGCTATATGCATCACTACAACTTCCCGCCCTACAGCACCGGTGAAGCGTCGCCGCTGCGTGGGCCGAAGCGTCGTGAAATAGGTCATGGTGCGCTGGCGGAAACCGCTCTGCGCTATGTTCTGCCTTCGGAAACTGAATTCCCCTATACGATCCGCCTCGTCAGCGAAGTACTGAGCTCCAACGGCAGCACTTCGATGGCTAGCGTATGCGGCAGCACCCTTGCGTTGATGGACGCTGGTGTGCCGATCCCGCGTCCAGTTGGTGGTATCGCGATGGGTCTCATTCAGGAAAATGGTAAGACTGCCGTGCTCACCGACATTCAAGGTTTGGAAGATCACATCGGCGACATGGACTTCAAAGTTGCCGGTACCGTCAAGGGTATTACTGCTCTTCAGATGGACATCAAGATCAACGGTGTGTCGGGCGAAATCATGGAAAAGGCCTTGGGCCAAGCTCGTGATGCTCGGTTGAAGATCATCGACGTCATTACCAGCGCACTGCCGGCAGCTCGTGCCGACCTCAGCAGCACGGCTCCGCGTATTCTCACACTCAAGGTTAACCCGTCGAAAATCGGTGCGATCATTGGCCCCGGTGGTAAGACTGTTCGTGGTATTCAGGAACGTACCGGTGCGAAGATCGACATTGAGGAAGACGGTACTGTATATGTCTCCAGCCTTGATGCTGGCGCGGCTGCGGCGGCTGAAGAAATTCGCGGCCTGACTGAAGACGCGGAAATTGGGAAGATTTACACAGGCAAAGTCACTCGCATTGAGTCCTTCGGCGCGTTTGTGGAATTCTTGCCCGGTAAAGAAGGCATGGTTCATATCTCGCAGCTTGCGGACTACCGTGTTGAATCGGTCGAAAGCGAAGTAAGCCTCGGTGACGAAATCATGGTTATGGTCACGAACATTGACGACGGTGGCAAAGTACGTCTGAGCCGTCAAGCTGTTCTCGAAGGCTGGACACCGGAAGAAGCCCGCGCTCGTGACAGCCGTGGCAGCAGCAGCGGTGGTAACCGCAGCGGCGGCGGTGGCAATCGTAGTGGTGGCGGTGGCTACAACCGTGGCGGAGATAACCGTGGCGGTGGTGACAATCGTGGTGGTGGAGGCGGCGGGAACTACAACCGCAGCTAGTTTCCACATTTCGTGTCCTAAATTGATACCTCATTATCAGGGAGAGCATATGCTCTCCCTGATATTTTTAGAACCCCATTGAACCCTTCTTAATCGTTAGAGCCAACCAATATAGCAACCAAATCCCTTAAGAAGTGTATATATAAGTAGATGCCGATTCGATGCTACACTCAAATAAAGTAATGATACGGGGTTACTCTA
>JAPUDW010000196.1 GCA_027492915.1 Bacteroidota bacterium
GGGTTAACCGAAAATAAACCTAAATAGTAATAAGTTGCAAGTGACAAGTTTCAAGTTCAATACAAAAATAAAGAACCACTGGGAAGCTAAGCGTTCTCAGATCAATTGGGCGAATAGAGTCGTGACTCTAGGGCTGCTACAACCATCATAAGTTCCCCTATGCTTTTAGCTGATGACTGACCACCATCAACTAAAAAGAGCGCAGGCTTATGCCCACGCTCTCTCACTTGAAACTGGTAACTTAAAACTTGCGACTTCTCACTACTCTGGCCATGTGTAGCGGACGGTGTAGCTGATGACCTTTTCCTCACCGGGTTCAACGGTCACGCGGAACTCAATCGTGCCGCTGTCCAGTTGGGTAAAGGCATCGCTGTTGCCGATGATTTCCCAATTACTCCAGCGATACAGGTGTTCCGGCACGCGCACTTCCACCGTTCCGGTTTCCTTGCGGTTGCGGAGGCGAATTTCGAAGCGTTCTTCGATGATGTTCGAGCCGATGAAGCGGAAGTCGGTCTGGGTACGCCCACCTACAAGGTCGAAGGCGTTGCCGAGGTACAGCTTGATCGTCTCGCCCTTCGGTGTGTGGTCAATGGTGTTCTCACCAATCAGCAGCGCCGAACCATCGACATCTTCCTGATACACCCGCACCCGTCCTGCCGGTAAGGCCGCATCAAGGTTATTGTCCTCGCCGGTGGTGAACTCCATCCAATTCTGGACGGTTGTGATGCCGGTCTGCCCGTAATACTGGTCAGTGACCGGTCTATAGTAGCCGTAGAACGCCCCGCCACCTTCGTAGACGAAGAAAGTCGTCGCCGGAACACCCGCCGCGCTGACGAACTCCACCTGCTTGGTTTCGTTATCGGCAACCGTTACAGGGCGCTGAATTTCGTAGAGCTTGTACTCGTTGAACTCGCGCTGCTGCACTTGTGGCGGCGCGGCAGAAGGCGCCATCGACGCGGTGGGCATTACATCCATCGCATAAAGCTGGGTTTGATCCTGTATCCGGTTGACATCCCCCGCCACCAGCTTGACCTTGGCATCTTCAAAAGTCGCGCCGCTGGTGTTGGTCAGCGTCACCCAACCGTTAAGGTCGAGCGCTTTGTTGTCGTTCGCCAGCAAGAGGATGTAATCGGCAGTCCAGTTGATGCCACCCGTGAGGTAGGTCAACTCCACCTGCTGCTGACCACCGAGGCTGTCGAGCAGCCAGCGCAGGGTCGGGCGGGTAATCAAGCCATCGGGCAGCGCGGGGAAGCGCAGGTCACGGATGACGCTCTGGCTGATGACCAGCACCTGCCCGTTTTCCTGCTTCAAGATGATCTCGCCATTGCGCCCGCTTAATAGCTGACCGCTGAAGGTTGTTCCATCTTCGGTCACAATCTCAATCTGCTGGTCAAGGTAGCGTTCAAGCAGCGCCCCGCTGCCCACCAGATCATAGACGTAGTTCTGTTCCAAAACGCTCGTGCCGTTCGGGTCGGTCAGCGACTTAAAACTCACCGATGTCGAGTCGATACTGGCGGCCACATCGGTGAAGTCGAGGGTGCTAACACCCGCCGCGAGGTCGAACGTCCGGCGATCCTGCACCAGCGATGTGCCTTGGTTGTAGATCGTCAAGTTCACGCCGTCCGGCTGCGGGGTCGAAGGGGTCAGCGGTTGGCTAGTCGGTTCGATGACTGCTGCGGTCGGTGTCGCGTCCTGCGCCTGTGTCATGGGAACGCTCAAACTGCCGAACACACTGGCTAAAACCAGCCCTGCGCCTGCTGTTAGAAAAAATACGGTTGGTCTACGCATATGAGAACCTTTTCGGAAATAAACTCGACTTTGCGGAGGAGGCACGCCTCCTCCCTACATTCATATTGACTAACGACAGCTTTGCCTTTGTATGGAGCTAAAAGCCAATCGCTCACTGCTAAAAGCTAATTAGGCCACGTATAGCGCACGGTGTAGGTGATCACTTTTTCCTCACCCGGCTCGACGATCACACGGAATTCGGCGGTCGCGCTGTTGGTCTTGGTGAAGGGATCGCTGCTGTTCAGGATTTCCCAATTACTCCAGCGGTACAGGTGTTCCGGCACGCGGATTTCCACGGCCTGATCTTCCTTGCGGTTGCGCAGGCGAATTTCGAAGGTTTCCTCGATCACGTTGGATGACAGGAACACGAAGTTCGTCTGAACGCGCTCGCCCACAAGGTCGAACGAGTTGCCGAGGTAGATCTGCACATCCTCGCCCTTGGGGGTATGGTCGATGCTGTTCTCGCCAATCAGCAGCGCCGAACCATCGACATCTTCCTGATAGACGCGCACCCGTCCTGCCGGTAAAGCCGCGTCGAGGTTGTTATCCGCGCCGGTGGTGAATTCCAACCAGTTCTGCACATCGGTGATACCCGTTTGCCCATAGTACTGGTCAGTGACCGGCCCGTAGTAGCCGTAGAATGACCCGCCGCCTTCATAGACAAAGAAGGTCGTCGCTGGAATATTCGCGCCGCTGACGAACTCCACCTGCTTGGTTTCGTTGTCGGCCACTGTTACCGGACGCGGAATTTCGTACAGCTTGTACTCGTTAAAGTCGCGCTGTTCCACCTTATCGACTTCGTTGCGTTCGGCTTCAGCCATCACCATGCCATCGGCAAAGGCCATATCTTGCGGCTGGGGTAAACGGTTGACATCACCCGCCACCAACTTGAGCTTGGCATCTCCAAAGGTCGCGCCGCTGGTGTTGTTGAGCGTAATCCAGCCGTTAAGGTCAAGCGCTTTATTGTCATTCGCCAGTAAGAAAATGTAATCGGCTGTCCAGTTCAGGCCACCCGTCAGGTAGGTTAGTTCCACCTGCTGGTCACCACCGGCGCTGTCGAGCAGCCAGCGTAAGGTCGGGCGGGTAATCAGGCCATCGGGCAGCGCGGGGAAGCGCAGGTCGCGGATGACGCTCTGGCTGATGACCAGCACCTGCCCATCTTCCTGCTTCAAGATAATCTCGCCGTTGCGCCCGCTCAATAGCTGACCGCTGAAGGTCGTGCCGTCCTCGGTCACAATCTCAATTTGCTGGTCAAGGTAACGTTCAAGTAACGCCCCGCTGCCGACCAGATCATAGACATAATTTTGTTCCAACACGCTCGTTCCGGTGGGGTCCGTCAGCGACTTAAAGCTGACCGAAGTCGCGTCGATACTGGCGGCTACGTCAGTGAAATCGAGTGTGCTTACGCCGGCTTCCAGCGGGAAGGTGCGGCGGTCTTGTACCAGCGCCGTTCCCTGATTGTAGATTGTCAAATTAACACCGTCCGGCTGTGCGTCAGCGGGTGCATCCTGCGCACCGGTTGTGCCTACGACCATCGCGGCAAGCATCACACCCGCCAGCAACACGGTTACTCGTTTAAAACTTTTCATGGCATCCTCCACTTGATTGAGCGTGCTTCGACTCGATTATGTCATTACCGTTCTATTCGTTAATCAAACTTCTAGCTCTAACACGGTGCCGTTCACATCCAGCGTATAACTGCCGCTGTCGAACGTTCCGTCGAGGGTGATGGTGTCGCTGTAAGGGTTCAACTGCATCGTACACATCACATCGGTTGGCACGACGCGGTAAATTTTGACGTTCACGGTGTCGTCCGTGCGGGTTTGCTGTACTTCCACCGGATACAGGCAGCCGTCGGGATGGAAGCCCTCGACCTGTAGGGTTACGGTCGCCGGTAAGCTGGTGCTGACCTGAATGGTCACGTTTTCCACAATCGTCAGGCTTTCTAATGCTGCTGCTGCGCCCTGAGCTTCCACCGTAGCCACTTCGGGTATCACCATTTCTGCCGTACTTTGCCGGGCGCCGAAAAAGAACCCGAAGCCCAACAACATCGCTACGATCACCGCTGGGAAACACCCGAACATATTTTGATTTTGTTCCACGCTCATCATCAATCTCCTTCACTGTTTTCCCACAGTGTATATGCATAGACGACGAACCTGCCAATAAGGTTCCCGCTATTTTAGAGTCGGTTCGCATATCGAGAAATCCAAAAATAATTAATTACATACTAAATTTCGCAATTTATTCAATCGCGATATAATACCAGCGCTTCCCTTAGGAAAGTATATAGGAAGGGTGCCATGAAAGCCGTGCAAGTGCGTCAGTGGGGTGGGATCGATGCAGCCGTAGTTGAGGATGTCGAACGTCCGCAGCCAGCCGCCGGAGAAGTCCTTATTCGGGTAAAGGCGACCAGTATCAATCCGCTTGATTGGTCTATTCGCGAAGGTTATTTGCAGGAATATGTCTCCTTACCCTACCTGTTGGGTTCGGATGTTTCTGGCGATATTGAAGCGCTGGGTGAAGGTGTCGAAGGCTTACAGATTGGTATGCCGATCTACGGCATGAAAGGCTTGCGCGGCGGGGGATTTGCTGAATATACCACCATGCTGCCCACTGAGCTGGCTGCCAAACCCCACAGCCTGAGCTATAAAGAAGCCGCTGCCGTCCCCCATGCTGCACTGACCGCATGGCAATCGCTGAATGACATCGCTGAACTTCAGACCGGTCAAAAAATCCTTATTCATGCCGCTGCCGGTGGTGTCGGGCATTACGCCGTGCAGTTCGCCAAGCTCAAAGGCGCGTATGTCATCGGTACTGGCTCGGCGAAAAATGAAGCGTTTGTGCGCGGCTTGGGCGCAGACGAATTTATTGATTACCCTAATGTGCCTTTTGAAAGTGTTGTTAACGATATGGATGTGGTGTTCGACACCGTTGGTTACGACACCACCGTGCGTTCGTGCGGCGTGCTAAAGTCGGGCGGTACGCTCGTGTGCATCGTCACACCGCCGCCGCCGGAAGTCGCCGCCCAGCATAATGTGGTCGTCAAGTTCTATGGCGCACACCCCGACTCGGCACAACTGAAGGACATCGCAGCACTGATTGACGCTGGCAAGATCACCCCTTCCATCAGCCAGGTGCTGCAACTTGATCAGGTGCATGAAGCGCTGCAACTGAGTCAAGGCCGCCATGTGCGCGGTAAACTGGTTATGAGCCTCGAAGCCTAAATTAACCGCAGATTCGGGAGGGTCAACAGACCTTCCCTTATTTTCTTTAGCGCTTCCAAGCCCTTTCTATTCTCAATAAGCAGACACATCCACCAAGCCCCGCTGTTGTTTTTCAGTTGTTATCCTCTCAGTATTGAAACCCTTAAGAGTCTTAACCCTTACATGCAGTGAATGGCAAGTATGATGAAATTCGCGCATGAAGGTGGGGCAGCATAGCAGAATTCATCCGGTCGTCCCTATCTGTATCCGTCTTTAGGCTGATATATAACTTCTGATGAACTCCTATAATGACCTTCATTGAACGCGAACGGATGACAGCCTCATCCAAAAATTTAAAGGCTATTCTGAGGAGAAACAGATGAAGACATCAATTAAGCATTTCCTGAAGTTGGCCGCAGGCGCAAGCCTCGCCATCAGCGCTTGCGGCATTGGCCCGGCGCTGGCACAGGATGCCCCGCCGCTGCCCGGTGAACTTGTCCTCAGCGACCTGAACACCCCGCGCGGTATCAGCTTCGACGCTGACGGCAACCTGCTGGTCGCAATCACCGGTAACGGTGGCGACTTCGCACTCACCACGAAAACCCCTGAAGGCGAAGCCGTCTTAAATGTTGGCCTTTCCGGTGAAGTTTTGTCCATCGACGCTGACGGCGTAAGCACCCCTGTCATCCAAGGGCTGCCCAGCTTCTCGTCGGAACAAGAAACGATTGGTTTGTACCGCGCGATTGAACATGATGGTTCGCTGTGGTTGGTCGTCAGCGCCGGTGGCCCCGGCCAATACTGGGCAGATTCGATTGTCGAGCTTGACGGCGAAACCAAGATGGTGAAGAACGTCATCCCTTTCTACCCATACGAAGTTGCCAACAACCCTGACGGCAACGAACTGGATAGCAACGTGACCGACATCGCTTGGGACAGCGAAGGTACCCTGTATGTGGCCGATGCCGGTGCAAACACGTTGTATAGCTGGACTGAAGAAGGCGGTATCGAAGTCGTCACCACATGGCCGGAAAACTCGGTTCCGACCTCGATTGAAATCGCCGAAAATGGAGACCTGTACGTGGGCTTCCTCGGCGAAGGTTTGGCTCCCGGCGCGGCCAAGATTGAACGCTGGTCGAATGGCGAATTGGCTGAAACTTTCAGCGGCCTGAACACCGTCACCGACATCCTGCTGGATGGCGAAACCCTGTACGCCGTCGAACTGGTTCTCTTCGGCGAACAAGGCCCCGGCCCCGGTCGCGTCGTGACCGTCACTGCTGAAGGCGCGACCCCGATTGCCGAAGGCTTGATGGCTCCCTTCGCGATTGCCAAGGGACCCGATGGTTCGCTCTACGTCAGCTTCGGTACGATTGCCTTCGCCCCCGGTATGACGGGTGGCATCGTCAAGTTGGCTCAGTAATTCAGATATTGCAACAGCGTCAGGGAAGCCTAAACACTTCCCTGACTTGATCCACAGCTACACTAAAAAACAGCATCCGAAAACGACATTATCGACTGTAAGAAAACCACGATCATGCGACGCATTACCACCCTTATCCTCATCACGATTGCTCTCAGCGGTTGTACCCTCGACCTTCGCCAATTCATCAACCTGCCGCAAACACCGACGAACGTGGTTCTCAAGGGCGACGCGGTTCACGGCGAAGACATTTTCCTGCACGGTACGGGCGAAGCCCCACCCTGCACGAGCTGCCACACCCCCGGCAGCAGCGCCTTTAGCTTAGGGCCGAAGCTGGTTGGCATCGGTCAGCACGCAGGCGAACGCATCCCCGGCATGAGCGCCAACGAGTATCTACTCCAAAGCATCATTGATCCGGCAGCCTACGTTGTATCCGGCTACCGCGACATCATGTACCCGCAGTTCGGTGAAAAATTGAGCCAGCAAGATCTTGCGGACTTGATCGCCTACCTAGAGACACTATAATCAACCCTATCGAATTGATGATAGGTATCCGCACTTGAACACAGCCACCAACCAATTTATTGATGAATTGAAAGCCCGACCCGATGTGGTGGGCATCATCTTATTTGGCTCCTGGGCACGAGGGAATAACCGCCCCAACAGCGATGTTGATCTGCTGGTCATAGTGACCGACGGCTTTAAGCGAACGGTTGAATACCGCGATGGTCAAGCCTTCGAGATCATCTACACGACAGCCGAGGCGGCGTGGGCATTCTGGCAAGACAATCTCGACGACTGCGCGGGTTTATGGCTTGTCGCACAGGTTATCTACGACTCCAACAGCATTGTTCATGACCTCAAAAACAAAGCGGAGACACTCATCACCGCTAGTAAACCACCGATGGATACGAACAGCATACGCCAACTGCGCTTTGATGCCGACGACCAACTCGCCGCGATTAATCATTTGTTACTGACCGATACAACCACCGCGCATCTGATGCTGAACCGAAAAATATTCGCACTGACGGAACTCTTTTTTGATCTCCGTCAGCAGTGGACACCCGCCCCCAAACAACGCCTAGCTGTTATTAAGTCGCTGAGTCCGGCATTCGGCAGTCTGCTCGACGCTTTTTACAGTGACCATTTGACGACGGCTGAAAAGCTGGATACGGCACGAAAAATAATCCACATCGTGTTTGATACAGTGTAACGGATACCCCTGACGCTCGTCCTGAGATTATCGCCGCCCTATTGACACCAACGCGGAATTATTGATACCGTGTTACTAGGTTTTGGCAAAGCAGGACACAATTATGACCGGTACGGAATACGCTGCACTCGCCCCCAATCGTGACACAGTTCTTTCGGCAGAAGATGCCCGAACGGTAGCACGGTTTTTCCAAGCACTAGCTGACCCCACCCGCGTTCGAATGTTGACCGCGCTGGCACACGGCGAATGGTGCGTGAGCGACCTCACCTCGGCATTAGGGATGGATCAACCCGCCGTTTCTCACCAGCTCAAATACCTGCGCGAAATGAATGTGGTACGCTGGCAAAAACACGGGCGGCATGTGTATTACACCCTCGGCGACGAACACCTGCGCGACATCCTCATCAGCAGCATCGCCCATCTGGACTGTGGTTGACGAATAATCGCGTTTCGTGCTAGGATGCCAAGCAATCAATAGCAACGCCTGAAGCGTCGGGGACGTGCTCATTCATCTACGTGGTAGATTGAGCGCCCCATTCTCATGAACAATCGCGCTCCATTCATCAACATGGATGAAGGGGCGTTTTTATTTGTGGGAAAGGGGAATTCTGTTGACCAACACAATTGCAGTTATCGCTGATATTCACGGCAACATCTGGGCGTTTGATGCGGTATTAGCCGATATTCAGCGGCGGGGCATTACGCAGATCATCAACCTCGGCGATCACGTTTACAGCCCGATGGCTCCGGCAGCGACCATTGAGCGCCTCATGAACACGCCGATGACAACCATATCCGGTAACGAGGATCGCTGCCTGTTCCTACCGCCTGAAGAAGCGGCCAACTTTTCATCCTATGACTTTGTAAGGTCGCAGTTGAGCGCCGATCAGTTGGCGTGGTTACAAGCGCTGCCTAAGACCGCGATTGTCGAGGATATTTTCTGCTGCCACGGTACGCCGGACTCGGATGAAACCTATCTGTTGGAAACCGTCACCGAACATGGTGTATTTCTAAAATCTGGCGAGGCGCTTTATTCGGATCTCAAAGGAGTTACTCAAGGTATGGTCGTCTGTGGACATTCGCATATCCCCCGCACGGCATGGCTGTGGGATAAGGGTTTAGTCGTGAACCCCGGCAGCGTCGGCTGGCAAGCCTACAGCGATACCAAACCGTATCCGCATGGCATGGAAACAGGCAGTCCACATGCCCGTTATGCCATTCTGGAACGAAACGGATACGACTGGAACGTGGAACATATCGCTTTAAAATACGATTGGCATCAGGCCGCAGCCGCCTGCCGCCAAAACGGACGTGAAGATTGGGCGCATTGGGTTGAAACAGGGAGAGCATTTGATGACTAACCAACTTTATCCGATTATCGACTTTGATCCGACACCGGAAGCCATCATCGAACCGCGCAAGGTGATTAAGCCGATAGATATTCCTGAGTACTGCGTGCTGTGCTTCTTTCAGGATGTGCTTGCCAGTGTCTGCCATGACGGTGGGCGGCGGGTAATAGCCGAACTCGGCAGCGAAATGGGCAAGAACCCGATTTACGAGTTGGAATTCGGCAGCGCCAAAGTTGCGGTCGTACACCCCGGCGTAGGTGCGCCGCTGGCGGCTGGCTTCCTCGAAGAGTTGATCGCGCTCGGCTGTCGGAAGTTTATCGCCTGTGGTGGCGCGGGGGTGTTAAACGCTGAACTCACTGTCGGGCATGTGGTGGTGCCGACCAGTGCCATCCGTGATGAAGGCACATCCTACCACTACCTACCGCCGGATGCCGAAGCGCTGCCGGGTGCAGCCGGAGTCGCGGCGATTGAAGCCGTTCTCGCCCAGCACAATGTCCCCTACGTGCTCGGTAAAACATGGACGACCGATGGCCTGTACCGCGAAACCCGCGCCCGTATGGAAAAGCGCAAAGCGGCGGGCTGCCTAACGGTCGAGATGGAAGCCTCGGCGTTCTTCGCGGTCGCCCAATTTCGCGGGGTGGAATTCGCCCAAATCCTGTACGGTGGCGACGACCTGAGTGGCGAGTTGTGGGATCACCGTGATTGGGTTTCTCGCACTTCCGTCCGCGAGAAGCTGCTGTGGCTGGCGGCGGAAGCGGTTTTAAAACTATGAGCGTTATTGAATTTTGAGGACTACAATACAGAAAATAGCCAAACCACCCGCATAATTCATATCCTATAAGGACGAGCTGCCATGCCGATCATGTATCCGCACTTGCTCAAAAAAATTCCGCTGTTTGCGCTTCTTGATGATGATGAAGTCTCAGTCCTTTCGGAACAGCTTGACCAGAAACGGGTGTACGCCGGACAAATGGTGTTTAATCAGGGTGATGATGGCGGCACCATGTACGTCGTCCAGTCGGGGATGGTCGAGATTTTTGTGAAGGATGACAATAATGAACGGGTGGTTTTAAGCACAATCGAACCCGGTGGGATTTTCGGTGAGCTGTCCTTATTGGATAATGAACCGCGTTCAGCCGGCGCAAAAGCCATCCAAGATACCTTTCTGTTTGTCATCGACCGCCACGACCTTGAGATGTTGTTCGAGAAGCACAAACACGCCGCGCTGGATATTATGGCTATGCTCAGCCGCCGCATCCGCGAGGCTGATATTCTGGTGCTGCAGCGAGTCGTTACCCGAAATGCCAACGAAGAAAGTGCGCTGACCGTCAACTTCGGCACGCGCCTTTCAGATTTCCTGACGATGGTCGCGGGGGATATTCGCTTCACCTATTTTTGCGCGGCGTGGTTTTTCGTTTGGATTACGCTCAATGTGAGCATTATTCCCGGCCTCGTGCCGTTCGACCCCTTCCCATTTGGGCTGCTCACCATGATCGTTTCGCTGCTGGCGATCTTTTTATCCCTGTTCGTGCTCATCAGCCAGAACCGCCAGACCGAACGGGATAAAGTCCGCAACGATATTGAGTACGAGGTGAACGTCAAAGCCGAGGTGGAAATTCGTGACTTACACAACAAAGTCGATAAAATGGAAGAATTACTGGTTGACCACCTGAGTAAAATACATACGAACGTTGACCGCATCCACACCGTAACCGACACCATGAAGAAAGTGAACAATGAAGAACAGCAGTAGGGCAAGCGATGAGTGACGCTTTAGCACACTTGCGAGAAGCCGCCGTCGAACGGGATTGGTACCTCTTGCAAGACACATTGGCCGAGGCGCTGGGCGAGGTGGAATACTTCGCCGGACTCGAAATTGGGTTAACCCGCGCCCATGCCCACCTGCCCGTTTTTGAGGCGGCGCATCCCGACGCGAGTTGGGCGCGCGCGCTGCTGGTGTGGCTGGCCTCTTACGGCACGCCGCCTGCCGATTTACCGATGGACGCGGGGTTGCCCCACGCCAGCCCCGGCGCGAACAATTACGTCACCGCGCTGGTTGAAATCACCCGCAGCGCCGAGCGTAAAACCCCTTACGAGAACCGCATCCGCTTTCTCGCCAATGCCATCGGCAACCTGATCGTGGCCGATCTCGCCGCCTACTGGTACGGCGAAAACCCCGACATGTGGGAGTTCCAGCAGGAACACGGCAGTGAGTTAGACGACGAAACCGGACAGCCGATCAGCCAAACCGTCTACACCGCCTTCTGGCTAGATGATGCCGTAGCCGCGCGTGATACCGCCGCGTGGCTGGCGATAGCGGATGCATTAGAGAAGAAAACCAAAGATGAATGAGTTAGGTACAGGCGTAGCTTTGTTGCTATTGGTTTGGCTTGTAGGCTTGGCATTGGCGATAGGCATACTAATCTGGGTGATCATAGCGCTTCGGAGGTTGATACGGTTCGCCCGTTCACGTTTTGGCTTTTCACCGGTCGGAACAGCGAAACAGATGCCCGATTATTCTTTAACTGCGGGTCTAAAAGATTTAATCGAAGCTGGGAAAGCCGAAGATGCTGTGCAAGCCTACCAAAAATTTACCGGTGAAGATGAAAGCCAAGCACGGATCGTTATCAATCGCATGATGGCTGAGCATGATGCTGAAGTCCATAACAAAACGAGATGAGTCAAAAATAATCGTATGACTGATCCAATGATACTGGTATTGCTTCTTTTACTTGGAATATTGCTAATCCTCTTCGTATTGTATATGGGGAGAATGGCGTTTCGACATGATAAAGCCAGTTCATCCACCAAAACAAAGAAGCGCTCACCACAACCCTCAGATACGGTGTCAATGAACGGCATCGAGCGTCTTATTGAGGAAGGCCGTATCGACGAAGCGGTGGAAATTTATCGAACAGTCACCGGCATCGACGAATACGCGGCGCGGGATGCGATTGCCCGACTGCGCGAGCAAAAGATGAGGTAATATTCCATGTTGCCGATCATCATTTTGTTGTTCATTTGCTTCGTGATTGGGTTTATTGCTGTCACTGCTTATCTTGCTGTTTCGCGGAAAGAAGAGAATAAACCTGTACTTCCTCAAGCCGAAATTGACTGGGAAGCCATCAACACGGAAGCCGTGCAGTCCGCGCTGGAAGTCGGCAACAAAATTCAGGCCATCAAAAAATACCGCCAGCTTACAGGGCAAGGGCTGAAAGAATCCAAAGACGCGATTGATTATGCGGCTTTACACCCCGAAGAACGCTTCGAGAAAACCAAGAAGAAAAAGGCGACCGCCGACACGCAGGATGCCGGTATCCGCGACCTCATCCTCGAAGGCCGCATGGACGAGGCGGTTGAGGTTTACCAGAAGTTCGCGGGGGTGGATGCCTACACGGCCAAAGACGCGGTGGATGAAATCGCCCGTGAACTGCACCAGAACACACCCGATTTACCAACGACCTTTGACGACGAACCCAAACGGACATCCAGCAATAACTAAGAGACTCTATGCCCAACATCGCCCTCACCATCGGCACGGCGGTTATCGCCTTTATCACCACCAACATTGATGACATCCTGCTGATTATGCTGTTCTTCGCGCAGGTCAATAACCTCTTTCGCAAGCGGCATATCGTCGCGGGGCAGTACCTCGGCTTCGGGGCGATTATGCTGGTCACCCTACTCGGATTCGCTGGCGCGTTGATCTTGCCGGAAAGTGTCGTCGGGCTTTTGGGCATCATCCCGATTGTCATGGGCGTGGTGATGCTGTTCCGCAAAAAAGCGGACGAGGATGCCGAAGAAGAAGCGGAAGAAGTGGCCCATGCGCAGCCCAAAGACGGTTTGCTCGCCAGCCTGTTCAGCACTCATACGCTCGGCGTTGCGGGTATCACGCTTGCCAACGGGGCGGATAACGTCAGTGTGTATATCCCGCTGTTCGCCAGCCAGACCCCACAGGAAGTCGGGTTGACGATTGCCGTGTTCGCGGTGGGTGTTGGCGTGTTGTGCTATGCCGGTTACCGGCTGGTACGCTACCCGCAGGTGGCGCGGCTGCTCGAACGTTACGGCGAACGGCTCGTCCCCTATGTATTCATCCTGCTCGGCGTGTATATCGTGCTGGAAAGTGTGATGGGATAACAACCAGTCATTAGTCTACAGTCAACAGTCGTCAGCTAAAGGCAAGAGAAAGAAAAATCGCCAAGATAGGCCAAGGCATACAGAGAGCGCTAAGGGTTTACGGCGGCGGTGGTGAAAAATTTGGCGGCGGCGATGGCGGCGATGATCTTTGGCAAAATTGGCAGCAATTTCAAATGGCAATTCCTGTGCCAAGATGGTTAATTCTCGGCTAGAGTTTGGCAATATTGGCGAAAATTGGGGTAAAAACCTGCCGCCGCCCCACAAGGGGACTATAGCCAAAATTGCCAAAGTTTTTATTTGCAGCGGTGGCCTCTACCTCTGCTGCTGCAACGTTTGCTGCAAAAATAGCTGTTAGTCTGTAGTCAACAGTCCCACGGGAGGCTACGCACTCGATAGTCCAATGCACAAAATGCGGAACAAGCGGCAAAGGCAGCAAATGCGGCGCGAAATAAGTTGTTAAGGTGCGGTAGACCAGTGTGCGGGTTTGTCTGCGCCATCTACGACCCTACGACCAGCCCTATAAACAGCATAATCGAAACGGGCGCGTTAAGGGTTACCATTTGGAAGAACATTTGGTAGCTTTTAAGGGACATTGGCGTTAACGGTTTTGAAGGAGCGGGATTGTTAAGCGGGTTGGGATATAGTTTGTAAATGGTTTATCGGGTTAACCGAATTCAAACGTAGAATATAAAAAGTCGATAGTCTTTAGTGAGTAGTTAAAGGCAAAGACTTTTGAACTGCCGAGATTAAGACGTATGAGGTTGCGCCGCATGAGGCTAAAGCCGTCATGCTAATCACCAGACAAGTCTGCTAAAG